>CAZTWO010000011.1:0-7690 GCA_964617965.1 uncultured Ruminococcus sp.
CCTTAAGCAGAACCTTTGATGTAACGGTATTTTCGAGTGCGTGTCCGAGAGGCACGGCCTTGATGTTGGGACCGTAAACAACTTCGGCACTCTTTGCCGCCTCTGCATCAAGAGGAAGCACAACCATGTTGTCGTTGATTTCAAATGATTTAGGCATATGGATTTCGGGCATTTCGCCGAGCGTTCTGGGATCTGTAAGCACGCCTGCAATAGCGGAAGCCGCGGCAGTTTCGGGGCTTACAAGATAGATACCAGCATCCGCAGTACCGGAGCGTCCTTCAAAGTTTCTGTTGAATGTACGCAGTGAAATACCCTTTGAATTGGGTGACTGACCCATACCTATGCACGGACCGCACGCACTTTCGAGAATACGCGCACCTGCAGCAATCATATCCGCAAGAGCACCGTTTTCGGCAAGCATGGTAAGAACCTGCTTTGAACCGGGAGCAATCGAAAGGCTTACATTCGGAGCAACCGTTTTGCCCTTAAGAATGGCGGCAACCTTGAGCATATCGAAAAGTGAGGAGTTTGTGCATGAACCTATGCAGACCTGGTCTATCTTGATATTGCCTATTTCTTCGACTGTCTTAACCTTGTCGGGCATATGAGGCATTGCCGCATTGGGGGCAAGCTTTGACAGATCTATTGTGATTTCTTCGTCATAAACGGCGTCTTCATCGGCAGAGAGGGGAGTGAAGTCCTTTTCTCTGTTCTGCGCCTTAAGAAATTCGCGTGTGATTTCATCGGAGGGGAATATGGATGTTGTAGCACCGAGCTCCGCACCCATATTTGTAATTGTGGCTCTCTCGGGCACGGAAAGAGTTTTTACTCCCTCGCCCGCATACTCGACGATTTTTCCGAGACCGCCCTTAACGGACATGATTCTCAGAACCTCAAGTATGATATCCTTTGCGGCTACCCAGGGGCTTAATTTGCCGGTAAGATTAATTCTTACCATCTTGGGCATGGGAATATAATATGTGCCGCCGCCCATAGCAACAGCAACGTCAAGTCCGCCTGCACCCATTGCAAGCATGCCGATACCGCCGCCTGTGGGGGTGTGGCTGTCGGAGCCTAAGAGTGTTTTTCCGGGAACACCGAAACGCTCAAGATGAACCTGATGGCAGATACCGTTGCCGGGACGGGAGAAACGAATGCCCCTTTTTGCGGCAACCGTCTGAATGAATCTGTGGTCGTCGGCATTTTCAAAGCCGTTCTGAAGAGTATTATGATCGATATAAGCGACGGACAGCTCCGTTTTAACACGCGGAACGCCCATTGCTTCAAGCTGGAGATATGCCATTGTGCCTGTTGCATCCTGTGTCAGTGTCTGATCTATTTTAAGACCGATTTCACTGCCGGGAGTCATATCGCCGGATACAAGGTGCGCTTTAATGATTTTCTGAGATAAAGTAAGACCCATATTATCCTCCGTACTGTTTTATTTACATCTTATTATTATAAAATCCTCATTCGGTTATGTCAATTGTTAAAAAAATATTTTTTCGGAAACTTTGCGCTTTAACTCCGGAAATTTTTGTATATATCGATAAATTCGCGAATTGCCATGTTATATAATTGATTTGTTGCAATTTTTATGGTATACTTTCAGTTACAAATTTTTATGGGAGAGAAAGTATTTTGGCTCAGAATAATAAAAGTTCGGCATCAAAAAAGACGAGTTCGGCAAAATCGACGAAGTCATCAGGCTCGACCCGGTCGAATACATCGAAAAAGACGCCGCAGAAATCAAAAAAGAAAACGACCGGCAAAAAGCAGAGTCAGCAGATTACACTCGAAAACATAATAAAACGCCGTGAGCTTATCGGCACACTGCTTTTTATTTTCGGTGTGTTCTTTACGATTATCGCTTTTGGTGCGGGGAAAGAAGGCAGTGCATGGAACAACCTGCACATGTTCTATTTTGCCGTGTTCGGGATAAGCGGATTTATAATTCCCATTCTGATTATCATTTCCGCAGTGCTCAAAATTCTTGCGATTGACAAGAAGTCGCATATAACAAAGCTTTTCGAGATTTACTGCCTGTTTGCTATAATCTGTGCTTTTCTGCACATAAAAAACATTTCGTCACTGCAGCCCGACTTAAGCTTTGCGGATGCCGTACGTGAATCATATGACAGTGTTTTTTACGGAGATACGGCTTACAGAACCTCGGGCGGTTTTATCGGCGCTGTAATAGGCGGCGGTCTTTTTGCAATATGCGGCTCTGCGGCAATTTCAAATGTTTTCTGTTCAATTCTTCTGATTGTCGATATAATGTTCATGTTCGGAATTACGCTGTTTAAGATTTTTTCGGGTGCGAGAGAGCCCGTTAAAAAGGTCGGCGAAAAAACCGCAAAAGCCGTTGAAAATGTCAGATCCGACATAGAAAGACGCAGAACCGAATCCGCTCAGATGGATGAACTGGAGCGTGAATGCAAGGGTATTGAGCTGACTCGACTTGTGGAAAACTATAACGAAAGTAAAGAAAAAGAAAAGCAGAAACGCAGAGAAAAATATCAGTCCAATGCCGACAGCAAAGAACCGTCCAATACCGAAAAGAAAGACAAAACATCCGTTTTTGATATGATTTTCAAGGTTGCCGACGAAGAAGATGACAAAAATTCCGAAACATCATCACCGAATACCGATAATATCAACACAAAAAAACAATCGACAATCGAAAGCAAAAACGAGACGAAAACAACCGAAGACGAGCCCGATATTTTCTCAAAAGCCGCATTTAACGCCACCGAGCGTGACAAATCGAATATAGAGAAAATCACCGGAAATGAATCCCGTGAAGAAATTTCTTCGATATTCGATATTCCGGGACAGTCAGACGACAAAAAAGAGAAGACGGAAAAAGCCGATCCTCTTTCGGATAAAGAGAGCGAAATGATAAACCGTGAGCTTGACGACGCACTTGCCGCCGCTCCCCAAAAGCCCGTGTATCATTTTCCGCCGCTTGACTGTCTGAATATGCCCGAACCCGTCAAAAAAGGGTATGAAGCAAACGAGCTTCGCGCTAACGGCGAAAAGCTTATTGCCGCGCTTAACAGCTTTAATGTCAAAGCCGAGATTGTTGATGTCGTTCCCGGTCCGACCGTTACAAGATATGAGCTGTCCCCGTCACCCGGTGTTAAAATCAATAAGTTTACAAGCCTGTCGGATGACCTTGCTCTTCATATGGCGGCACCTGCGGGGCTTCGTATTGTCGCACCTATTCCAAATAAAGCGGCAATCGGCATAGAAATACCTAACCGCAACAAAACCACTGTTACATTCCGTGAAGTTATCGACACTCCCGAATACAGGAACGCCAAAAGCAAGTTGACGGTTGCACTCGGCAAAAATATTTCAGGCGACCCCGTTTACTGCGACCTTGCCAAAATGCCGCACCTGCTTGTTGCGGGTACTACCGGTTCCGGTAAGTCAATCTGCCTGCACTCGATGATTATAAGCATTCTTTATAATGCATCCCCCGATGAAGTAAAGCTTCTGCTTATTGACCCCAAGCAGGTTGAATTCGGTGATTATAACGGTATTCCGCATCTGCTCGTGCCCGTAGTCAGCGACCCTCGAAAGGCGTCCGGTGCTTTGGGGTGGGCTGTTACAGAAATGCTTTCACGTTATAAAACACTCAACGCAAACGGCGTTCGTGATATAGGCTCATACAATAATCTCTGTGAAATGACAGGCGATATGCCCAAAATGCCGCAGATTGTTATCGTTATCGATGAGTTGGCGGACCTTATGTCTGCCGCCCCTGCCGAAGTTGAAGACTCTATTCAGCGTCTTGCACAGATGGCACGTGCCGCAGGTATGCACCTTGTTATTGCAACACAGCGTCCTTCGACAGATGTTATCACCGGTATTATAAAAGCGAACATACCGAGCCGTATAGCGCTTATGGTCAAACAGCAGATAGACTCTCGAATTATAATCGATGAAGGCGGCGCCGAGAAGCTTATGGGGCACGGCGATATGCTGTATTACCCCGTCGGTTTCCCGAAGCCCGAACGTCTTCAGGGTGCGTTTATCACCGATGACGAACGTAAGAATATCGTAAACTACATTAAGTCAAACGGCACTGCGACCTATGATGATTCGGTTCAGCAGGAAATTGAGAGACAGGCCGCCGCCGACAGCAAAAAGAAGGGCGGGGCTGATTCCGGCTCAACAGGCGGTGTCGATAAGAACGATGACCTTATGATGCGAGCGATAGAACTGTTTGTCAGCACTCCCGAAAAAGCTTCAATCTCGGCTTTGCAGCGTCATTTGGGCCTCGGCTTCGCAAAAGCCGGCAGACTTATGGATACACTCGAAGAAAACGGCATCGTTGGCCCTGCCGAAGGCAGCAAACCCCGCAAAGTGCTTCTTACAAAACAGCAGTGGTACGAAATGAACGCCATGTCATCCGATGTCACAGACACACCGCTCGGCTCTGATACCAATTCAACCGATGAATAATGTAAAATTAGCAATTAGCAATTAGCAATTAGCAATGTGTCATAAGCAAGTTTCAGATTATATAACTGCGAAGCTATATAATCCAAGTCCGTAGGACTTCCGACATTATGCATTCTGCATTATGAATTATGCATTAACTGTAGTGTATACCGGATACCGGCAACTGACCACTAAGATAAGGATATAAATCATGTTTTTACCCGTAACAAAAGAAGATATGACAGCTCGAGGCTGGGATGAAGTTGACTTTGTCTATGTCTGCGGTGACGCGTACGTCGATCATCCGAGCTTCGGTGCGGCAATTATCACCCGTGTGCTTGAAGACAACGGCTTTACTGTCGCTTTTCTCGCACAGCCGAAATTTAATAATGAAGATGATTTCAGACGTTTCGGCAAGCCCCGTCTCGGTTTTATGATTTCATCGGGCAACATAGATTCAATGGTGGCTCATTACACCGTTGCCAAAAGAAAACGCCATGACGACGCATATTCCCCCGGCGGAAAAGCAGGCAAACGCCCCGACAGAGCAGTTGAAGTCTATTGCTCACTCGCAAGAAAAGCATATCCCGATGTTCCTATAATCATCGGCGGACTTGAAGCATCCCTTCGAAGATTTGCCCACTATGATTATTGGAGCGACAGTGTGCATCCGTCTATTCTTATTTCATCCGGCGCGGATTTGCTTATATTCGGCATGGGTGAACGGCAGGTAGTTGAGATTGCCGAGCGTCTGAGAAACGGCGAAAAGCCCAAAACGATGCGTGATATAAGAGGAGTCTGTTATGCATGCGATGTAAAGGATACACCCTTTACAGGTGTGGAATGTCCTTCCTTTACAAACGTTTCTCAAAACAAGCGTGAATATGCCATTGCCGCCCGTCTGCAACAGGATGAGCAGGACTTTTTCAGAGGAAAAATCATAAAGCAGAGGCACGGAAAACAGATGGTTGTGCAGAACCTTCCGGCTGTTCCTTTGACAAGTAAAGAACTTGACAGCATATATGAACTTCCTTACATGAGAACATATCATCCCATGTACGAAAAAGACGGCGGCGTGCCTGCAATTAAAGAAGTTGAGTTCTCGGTAACACATAACAGGGGCTGTTTCGGCGGGTGCAATTTCTGTTCGATTGCATTCCATCAGGGCAGATATATTGTCTCCCGAAGCAAAGAGAGTATCATAAAAGAAGTAAAGCTTCTGACAACTCTGCCGAATTTTAAGGGCTACATTCACGATGTCGGAGGACCTACCGCAAATTTCAGACACCCGTCTTGCTCTTCACAGGAGGAGAGGGGACTTTGCAAGGGCAAAAAATGTCTTGCACCCACTCCGTGCAAAAATCTTAAAGCCGACCACACCGAATACATAGATATTCTGAAATCGCTCCGTCAGATAGAGGGCGTAAAAAAGGTTTTTATCCGCTCGGGTATACGTTTTGATTATCTTATGGAAGACCCGTCCGATGAATTTATACGTGAGCTTGTGCGTTATCATGTAAGCGGTCAGCTTAAGGTGGCACCCGAGCATTGTTCCGCTATGGTTCTCGATATGATGGGAAAGCCGCATATTGAGGCGTATCTTAAATTCGCCAAGAAATATTTTCAGCTTTCTGCCGAATATGGCAAAGAGCAGTATATTGTGCCGTATCTTATGTCTTCACACCCGGGTTCCGACTTAAATTCCGCGATAGAGCTTGCTCTGTTTATCAAAAAGCAGAAGCTTCACCCCGAACAGGTTCAGGATTTTTATCCGACGCCCGGCACAATTTCAACGGCAATGTTTTATACGGAGCTTGATCCTTATACACTTAAAAGTGTTTATGTTGCGAAAAATCCCGAAGACAAGGCCATGCAGCGTGCTCTTATGCAATACTATGTTCCCGCAAATAAAGAGCTTGTTATTAAGGCTCTAAAAAAAGCGGGGCGATATGATTTAATCGGTACGGGTCCCAACTGCCTTGTTAACGAAAGCAGACCACATACTGCGAATAAAAATTCCAATCCCGGCAAAAAGGTTTATTCAAATGAAAAAAGAAATAAAAACAAGACAAATCAAAAGACTCATCGCTAAAGCTGTTCCCGCCGTTCTTATTCTGATTGCCCTTATTGTGGCGGCTGTCGAATATTTCGGCACAAAACAAACCACAAACGACCTGTCATCACTGATGAGTGTATCTTTTATTGATGTCGGACAGGGTGACTGCGAGCTTATTCAGTGCAGCGGCGTTAACATTCTTATTGACGGAGGGGAAGCCGCAACAGCCGATTTTGTTGTGTCGGAACTTAAATCAAAGGGTGTCGAAAAGCTCGATTTGTACATTATTTCGCATCCGCATTCCGACCATATGGGAGCGGCTTCGAAAATAATTGACTCGTTTACCGTTGATAAATTTGTAACAACCGATTTCAGCGAGATGAATACACCTACATCAACGATATATGAAAATATGCTTGACAGTCTCGAAAAACAGCCCGACTGCCAGTATATTACAGTGAAAGCAGGCGACACATTTGAAGTGGGGGAGCTTAGCTTCCTTGTTGTGTCACCGAGTGAAGAGACAACCGATTACAACAATATGTCGATTGTCGTTCGAGTTGATTATAAAAATACCAGGTTTTTGTTTACGGGCGACGCAGAAGAGGAGATTGAAAAAGAAATTATCGCAAACGGCTACGACATAAAAGCGAATGTCTTAAAAGTCGGCCATCACGGCAGTTCAACGTCCACGTGTGCCGAATTTCTTAAGGCTGTATCCCCCGAATATGCAGTCATCAGCTGCGGTGCAGATAATTCATACGGTCACCCTCACAAAGAGACAACCGACCTCTTGAAACGCTGTAATGTTACATATTTCAGAACGGACGAATCCGGTACAATTACTCTCTATTCCGACGGGAATAAAATCATAACCGAGGACAATGCCGCATGAGATATTTTGTTGACAGAATTGAAGAAAATCATGTTGTTCTCTTTGACGAAAACGAACAGCAGCTCAAAATTGACAGAAATCTTGTTCCCGACGATATAACCGACGGAAGTGTGTTGATTTCTTCCGAACAAGGCGGATTTATCCGTGATATTGAGTTTGAAAAAGCAAGACGCAAGGCTATGCACGCAAAAATCGAAAAACTGAAAAACAGATAACAATCTGCGGAATGTATGTAAATTTTATTCATTGCATTCCGCTTTTTTCGGTTAATTTATCAATTGAATTTT
>CAZTWO010000011.1:7790-23432 GCA_964617965.1 uncultured Ruminococcus sp.
GTAAATTTTATTCATTGCATTCCGCTTTTTTCGGTTAATTTATCAATTGAATTTTTATAGGGTTGTGGTATACTTCTATCGTTTGTAATTGCAGTCAACGGTTTTAGTTTTTTGTATTTCGATTGTATATACAACTCCACTCTCCACTCTCCACTCTCCTCACTTCACTCTGAACAAATCATTGCTAATTGCTAATTTCTAATTGCTAATTATCCTGGAGGCATACCATGCACGGTCTCGGTACTCTCGTAAACGCCGGCGGCGTAATTGTCGGCTCGTTAATCGGAATTTTATTCGGAAAAAAGCTGAATGAAAATATAAGAAAATCACTTCTGTCCGTTCTGGGACTCTGTGTATGTTTTGTCGGTATTGCGGGTGCCATAACGGGTCTTGTAAAAATCGACGAAAACGGCGCCCTTCAGACAAACGGGACTATAATGATGATAATCTGCCTTGCTGTCGGCACGTTTTTAGGCGAAGTATTAAAAATTGAGCATTGGCTCGAAAAGTTCGGCACCTGGCTTAAAAAGAAAGCAAAAGCCGAAAATGACGAGGGTTTTGTCGGGGCTTTTGTCGGCACATCCCTTGTCGTGTGTGTCGGTGCAATGGCAATTGTAGGTGCGATTGAAGAGGGGCTTACCGGCAATCATTCAACGCTTTTCGCAAAGGCTCTGCTCGACTTTCTCATAGTAATGATGATGTCATCGACAATGGGTATAGGCTGTCTGTTTGCGTTTATTCCGATTACAGTTCTGCAGGGGAGTATAACGCTATTGGCGGGTGTCTGTCAGCAGTTTCTTAATGTCGGTACGGTTGTTTCGGATATTTCAACTGTCGGCTCGGTTATGATTTGCGCTGTCGGATTAAATCTTATTTTCGATAAAAAATTCAACGTCGGAAATATGCTCCCGGCATTGGTTCTGACCGCAATATGGTCACTGTGTTCCTATCATTTCAATTTCAGTCTGTGAGGTAATTTTATGGGTAAAATATTCGCATTAGGCGGCGGCAGATTCGATAACGGTGAAATGCTGAATGTCGCCGAATATATAACAAAATGCACAGATAAAGACCATCCGTATCTCGTTTATATTCCTGCCGCAGGGAGTGACGATTTGTCGGGGGACGAGCATATTTTAAGCACATTTTCCGCTTGCGGATGCGTAACGGATGTGCTGTTTCTGCTTCATGAGAGAACAACAGCAGACATAATAAATTATAAGCTCTCCAATGCGGATATAGTCTATGTCGGCGGCGGAAATCTGGAGCTTCTCATTTCCACATTTAAAAATACAGGTGCAGATAAAGCCCTTAAAGCGGCATACGAGAGAGGCTGTATCATGTCGGGGCTCAGTTCGGGTGCCATGTGCTGGTTTAACAGAGGCTATGACGACTGCGGAGAAGATCATTCTTTCGTTTTTGTCGACTGTCTTGGTTTTCTGCCGTATGTTAACTGCCCTCATTATCAGAGTGAGTCATGGCAGACCTTCGGTGAAGCGATAAAAAGTCAGGAGATGTCGGGCATTGCGTGTGATAACGGTGCCGCCATATGCTACGATAACGGCAGATGGTACACAATAAGCGGCAACGAGGACGGTGACTGCTTCTTCTATGACGCCGCTGACAATTTCAAAAAGCACAATCTCAACGAAGAACCCGATATTCTGGAAAAACTGTAAATATACTCATTCGAACCGATATTCTCACTTATTGTGAAAAAATATCGGTTTTTTTAGTGCTTATAATATGCGAAGATATATAATCCAAGTCCACAGGACTTCCGAAATTATGCATTCTACATTATGCATTCTGCATTTTTTTACGCCGGTTTTACAAAGCTTTGCCGTGCACCTCAACTTAAATCGAGGCTTTTAAGCTCTTGACATCGACACAAAAAAATAGTAATATTATATAATCTATTATTAGGATTTATGCGTAACGGTTTCCACTCGGCTTTTACGCTTTTTATAAAAGAAATTTTACAAGGAGAAGACATGGCAAACAAAAAAAATAAAATAACCCCGCAAACGGTTGATGCCGTAATTTCAGCCTCGGACGCTGATTTTTCCGTCAAAAAATCAAAGAAACCGAGAAAGAATACGAAAACAAAACAGAAATCATCATCTGCAAACAATTCTCGCGAGAAAAAGAAAGCTCAGGAGAAAAAACAGGCTGTCGAAAAGAAATCGGCAAAGAAAATCAACAGACAGGCCAAATCAAAAGCCAAGGCAGATGCAAAAACAGCGGAACCCATTGTTACATCACTTCAGCAGAAGGCTGACAATCTGTCACGATACGGCAAAATCACTCCTAAGGAGCTTAACAAAAACGGCGGCATAAAAATCGCGTTTTTAGGCGGTATAAACGAGATAGGCAAAAACCTTACAGTTTTTGAATACAACGACGATATAATCATTCTCGACTGCGGCATGTCATTTCCGGATGCCGATATGCCCGGAATTGATTATGTTATCCCCGATTTTTCTTACATTGAAAGAAATGCCGATAAAATCAAGGCAATATTCATAACACACGGACACGAGGACCATATAGGTGCTATTCCGTACCTTCTCAAAACCGTAAACAAACCGATTTACGCGACACGCCTCACAATAGGGCTTATCGAAAGCAAGCTTCGTGAGCATAAGCTTTTAGGTGTCAGCAAGCTTAACACCATAAATCCCGGTGATATAATCGAAGCCGGTGCATTTTCGGTTGAGGCAATTCATGTCAATCACTCAATTCCCGATGCTTTGGGCTATGCCATTAAATGCGATGCCGGTGTAATTGTTCATACAGGCGACTTTAAAATAGACAACACCCCCATTGACGGCGGTGTAATGGATCTTGCACGCTTTGCCGTTCTCGGAAACGAAGGTGTATTGTGCCTTATGCAGGACTCGACAAACGCCGAACGTACAGGCTACACACCCAGCGAAAGAATGGTAGGGGAGACGCTCGATTCTCTCTTTATAAAAGCCACGGGCAAAAGAATACTTGTGGCGTCATTTGCTTCTAATATTCACCGTATTCAGCAGATTATGGAAGCAGCTCAGAAGACAAACCGAAAGGTATTTCTGTCGGGCAGAAGCCTTGAAAACGTTGTTTCCATAAGCACGGAGCTTGGGTATCTTAATGTTCCCGATGATCTTGTTTTGCCGATTGACAGGCTTAAAGGCTATCGAGATGAAGACATTGTTATAATTACCACAGGCAGTCAGGGTGAACCCATGTCGGCACTTTCAAGAATGGCGATGGGTGAACATAAAAAGGTAAAAATCGGAAGCAATGACTTTGTTATTATTTCGGCTACACCAATTCCCGGAAATGAAAAGACTGTTGCAAATACCATAAATGAGCTTATGAAGCTCGGTGCAGATGTGTTTTATGAAAAGAGCCTCGGCATCCACGTATCGGGTCACGCTGCGCAGGAAGAGCTTAAGCTTATAATGAATCTTGTTCGCCCGAAATATTTTATTCCCGTTCACGGTGAGCAGAAGCACATGAGAAAGCATGCCGCTCTTGCCGAAAATGTCGGTATTCCTCACAAGAACATTATTGTCCCGGAGCTCGGTTCCGTCATTGAAGTATCAAAATCACACGTTAAGACTCTCGCTCCCGTAACAGCCGGCCGGGTATTTGTTGACGGCTCGGGTGTCGGCGATGTCGCAAGCACGGTGCTTCGTGACCGCAAAAAGCTTGCAACAGACGGCGTAGTGGTTGTTACCGTTATTATTGACGCATACAGCGGCGAACAGGTTGCTCCGATAGAGATTGACTCACGCGGCTTTGTGTTCGTAAACAACGAAAAAGAGCTTAACGGCTTTGTGTCGAATGCCTGCGAAAAGGTTCTCGACAACTTCGCAAATTCCGTAAATATGGATATTACTTCACTTGAAACAAGAATAAAGGACAGCGTCACAAAAACTCTTTTCGACAAGACAAGACGTTCACCGGTTGTTATTGTAAATGTCTTTGATGTATAAGTTAGTCGGCATTCAGTGACTGGAAATTTTCTGTAAGAATTTCAGTATTTGCGAAGCTGTATAATCCAAAACACAAAGTGTTTTCATCCATTATGCATTGTACATTCTTCATTCTGCATTATTTTGTTATGGAGGTGAAATTTTGAAGCTTAAATTAAAAGAAATTCTAAAATCCAATCCGATAACATTTATTACGATTTTCTGCGTTGTCGCCGTCAGCGGAATTATATTCTTCTATAACAAAACTGTCGGTATAGCCGTGCTTATCGCCGCCGTACTTCTGAGTGTATCTCAGATTATATGGATGAACAATACGGTCAAGCGAAAATCGCAGGATGTCGGACTGCTCAACACCTTGCTTTCCGAAAGAGGGGAGCTCGGCACAGAGCTTCAGAATTTCCCGTTTCCTTTTGTCATTGCCGATAATTCAGGCAGGGTAGAATGGTACAATAATCTGTTTGCCGAGATTATTCAGAACTTCCCCGAATATGACGGCATAAACGTAAAATCACTTTTTGCAAACGAGGTTACACCCGATGTGCTTGACGGCTCATTTTCCGCAGAACTTAACAGCGGCAAAAAGAAGTACACCGTATATGTTTCTTCTCTTGAAGAAAATCTAAGTGCACTGTATTTTATTGACGACACAAATCTTAAGAATATCCGCAAAGAATATCTGCTCAGCCGTCCTGCTGTTCTTATAATCGATGTTGATTCTTTGGACCAGGCGGAGGACGAGCTTGATCACGAGGAATATTTTGCCCTTAATGCCAATGTTGACAGGCTTATTTCAAAATGGCTTGCGGAATATAATTGCCTGTTCAGAAAACTGTCGGACGGCAGATTTGTCGGGGTAACCGAAAAATGCAATCTCGATAAAATGATTGATAAAAAATTCGATATCCTCGATAAAATTCGAGATTACGACTTCAATAAGCAGAAAACAAATGTTACGCTTTCAATCGGCGTCGGCGTTGAAGACACCTTCCGTGAATGTGAAATCGAGGCTCGTGAAGCACTTGATATGTGCCGTGACAGAGGCGGAGATCAGGCGGCGATAAAAGACAAAGACAGCGGAGAATACAGCTTTTTCGGCGGCATGAGAGCCGGCATGGAAAAGAGAGGCAAAATCCGTTCCCGTACATATGCAACACTTCTTGACGAGCGTATATGTGACTCCGATAATGTTCTTATAATGGGTCACAGCTTCGGCGATTTTGACTGCACAGGTGCTGCTGTCGGTGTTGCCGTTCTTGCAAAAGCGAGAAATATAAGCGTAAATATTGTCGTAAACGAAGAAAAAAGTCTTGCCTCAGGTCTTATAGAATCGGTAAAGCAGGAAAGCCCCGATTTATTTATTACCCCCGAGGAAGCACTGAAAATTGCAGACAATTACACATTGCTTGTTATTACAGACACAATGCGTGCAAAAACAGTTGAATGCCCCGAGCTTCTCGACAAGAAGCTCAGAACCTTCATAATAGACCATCACAGACTTACACCCGATCATATCGAGGGTGCGTCGCAGGTATATCTTGAGCCGAATGTGTCTTCCGCATGCGAGATGGTGACCGAGCTTATTCAGTATTCACCTTCAAAGCCTAAGCTTACTCAGATTCAGGCACAGGCTCTTTTAGCGGGCATTATTCTCGATACAAAAAATTATACACTGCGTACGGGTGTAAGGACCTTCCAGGCGGCGGCGTACCTGAGAGACTGCAAGGCGGACCCCGTCACCGTCAGAAAGCTGTTTGCCGGCACTGCCGAAGAGACAGCCAAGGTCAACAAAATCGTTACATCGGCAGAGCTTCATGACAATTTCGCAATTGCCATTGCCGATGACGACATAGAAAAAATGCGTCTTATCTGTTCAAAGGCGGCAGATGAGCTTCTCACATTAAACGGAGTTGACGCTTCGTTTGTCATATATAAGATAGACACCACCGTGTTTATCTCTGCAAGAAGCTACGGCAGAATAAATGTACAGCTTATCATGGAGCGTCTTGGCGGCGGCGGACATCTGAGCATGGCGGCTGTTCAGCTTAAATGCACAAAAGAAGAAGCAAAAATCAAACTTATAAACGCAATAAACGAAAGCTTTATCGATACAGGTAAAAACACCGAAAAAACGGAGGAAATAAAATGAAAGTTATCTTAAATCAGGATGTTAAGGAATTAGGCAAAAAAGGCGAGCTTGTCAATGTTTCCGACGGCTATGCAAAGAATTATCTCATTCCCCGCAAAATCGCATCTGTTGCCGACGCAGGCGCAATGAACGAGCTTAAAAATCGTGAGTCCTCCAAGGCTCACAAGCTTGAAGTCGAAAAAGCGGAAGCCAAAAAGGCGGCCGAGACAATCGACGGAAAAACAGTTAAAATCACAGCCAAAGCCGGAACAAACGGCAGACTTTTCGGTTCTGTTACAACAAAGGAAATTGCCGAAAAGCTCAATGCACAGTATGGTGTCGCAATAGACAAAAAGTGCCTCACTTTATCGGATGACATCCGTTCATGCGGCACTTTCGAATGCTCGGTCAAAGTATATACCGGCATTTCCGCAAAAATTTTCGTAATGGTTAGCGAAGAATAATTTTCGGAGTTTTCAATGGAAACCAACGACAGAAATTTCAGCAGAAGCACAAAAATAGCGGCTTATTCAATTGAAGCGGAACAGGCGGTGCTCGGCAGTATTCTTATAAATCCCGAGTGCTTTTCATCCGTTTCGATGCTCATAAGACCCGATTATTTCTATCTGCCTCAGAATAAGGCGATATTCACTGTCATGCAGCAGCTCGATGCCACAAGCGGAAAAATCGATCTGCTTATGGCACTCGAAATTCTTAGAAACGACGAGCTTTTTAACGGTGACGACAATGCAAAAGAATATCTGTTCAAGCTTACCGAAACCGTGCCCGCCGTCTCGAATGTCGAGTCATATTGCAACATAATCAGAGATAAATATTATGTAAGAACTCTTATTAACGCTTCTTCGGAGATAATCGAACTGGCGGAGGAATCGGGCGAAGAAGCCGATGTGCTGTTAGATCAGGCGGAGCAGAAAATATACGATATCCGCCGCGGCAGAACGGTTTCGGGTCCCGAAAAGCTCAGCGAAGTTATTACAGATGTTTATGATACTCTTTATAAATTAAATTCCGAAGAGAGCTATCTTTATAAAGGACTGCCGACGGGCTTCCCGGATTTTGACAGAATGTGCACGGGACTTAACCGCTCCGATCTTGTTATTATCGGTGCCCGTCCCGCCATGGGCAAAACGTCGTTCTGTCTTAACATGGCAAGAAATGTCGCAGTTAAAACCAAGAAAAAGGTTGTTTTCTTCTCCCTCGAAATGGGCAAAGAACAGCTCGCACAGCGTATTGTCTCAACCGAAGCGCGCATTCCTTCACAGAAAATGAGAACAGGTGATTTAACACCCAAAGAGTGGGAGGACCTCAGTGCCGCCTGTCTTTTTCTTGCGGATGTTCCGCTGTATTTTGACGACACTTCAAATATTACCGTGTCCGAAATGAAGGCGAGAATAAGACGGCTTAAGGATGTCGGAGCTGTGTTTATCGACTATCTGCAGTTGATGAAATCCGACAAGCGTACCGAAAACCGTGCGACCGAAGTTGCCGATATTACCCGAAACCTGAAGCTTATGGCAAAGGATTTGCAAATCCCGGTCGTTGTCTGTGCACAGCTTACCCGTGGAACGGAAGAGCGAGGCAAATCGCATAAGCCGCAGCTGTCTGACCTTCGTGAATCCGGTTCAATCGAGCAGGATGCCGATATCGTTGCCATGCTTTACAGAGAGTCATATTATAAGGATGACAAAGAAAAGGTTGAAGAAGAGAACGTAAATACGGCTCAGCTTCTTGTTCAGAAAAACAGACACGGTCCGACAGGTCCTATACAGCTTGCATGGAACGCTCAGTTTACTCTGTATACATGTGTTGAGAAAAATCAGAATAATGATCAGTAAGTTTTATGACGCTTTAAGAAAATACAATATGATTTCACCCGGCGACCGTATTCTTGTCGGCGTGTCTGGCGGTGCTGATTCAATGTGCCTTCTTCATATTCTGTATTCACTTAAAGATGAACTTGAAATTACCGTCGGTGCGGCTCATGTCAATCACATGATAAGGGGAGCGGAAGCCGACCGAGATGAAGAGACGGTAAGACAGTTCTGCAAAGAGCTTGATATTCCGTTTTACTGTACAAGGATAGATATTCCCAAACTTGCCCGGGAGCAAAATCTCGGCACAGAGCTTTGTGCGAGAAATGAAAGATACAGGTATTTCAATTCGTTTGAGTTTGACAAAATCGCAACCGCACACACAGGCAGTGACTGTATAGAAACTATGCTTATGAACCTGTCAAGGGGAGCGTCACTCAAAGGACTTTGCTCTATTCCGCCTGTCAGAGGAAATATTATCCGTCCGCTTATTCTGTTTACAAGAAGCGATACCGAGAAATATTGTGAACAGAACAATATAAAATATGTAATTGACAGCACAAATCTTACCGAAGATTATACAAGAAACAAATATCGTCTCTCGGTTTTAGCTTTACTTAAGAATATAAATGTATCATTTGAGCAAAATGCATTGAGATGTCTTGCCGGTATAAGAGATGATGAAGAATATCTGGAAGGGAAGTCCGATATTCTTTTTAACAAGGCATTTATTCCCGAAAAGAAAGCTCTTTATACTGTTTTTCTGAAAGACAACCCTAAACCTATTGTAACACGTGTTATAAGACGCTATCTTGATGATGTTCTCCATACAGAATTTGACGCAGAGCACATAAATACGATATTTGAAAATATAAATTCCGATTTCAGTCTGACACTGCCCGGTAATATCGAGGTTCAGTGTACAGGCGGAATCTTAAAAAGAAAAGAAATTTGTCTTATATTTGACAGTCCCGAAAGCATAACAGTTGACAATTACAATAATTTCAGTTGCCGATTCGGTGATACAAATATAGAAATATCTTCTGTAAATAACGGTGAAATTTCAGAAAACGAAACCGTTATCAACAATGACAAAATAAAAGGTAATCTTATTATTCGCAGCAGAAGTGCGGGAGATAAAATTTTTCTGTCCCGTTATCACTGCAACAAAAAGCTTAAGCAGTTATTTACCGAAAGCAAAATTCCACCCGAAAAACGCAATTTTATCCCCGTCATCTGCGACAGCGAAAATATAATCTGCGTTGCGGGTATAGGCACATCGGCAAAATACACGGCAGATAAAAACACAAAAAATTTTTTGAAAATAAAATGGAGTGTGAATGAAAATGATGAATGACATTGACCACGTTCTCTATTCAAAAGAAAAGCTTGAAGAGACAGTAGCGGAGCTCGGCAGACAGATAAGCGAGGATTACAAAGACAGAAACCTCCTTATGGTCAGCATACTCAAAGGCTCCGTTGTCTTTATGGCGGATCTTATGCGCCACATTACCGTTCCTTGCCAGATAGACTTCATGGCGACATCGAGCTACGGCGACAAGACAAAGACAAGCGGTACGGTTCGCATTATCAAGGATCTTGACAAGGATATCAGAGGTTATGATATTCTGCTTGTTGAGGATATTCTCGACAGCGGCAAAACACTTAATTATCTTATGGATCTTCTGTACGCCAGAGACCCTGCAAGCATACGCATTTGCACTCTTTTCGATAAGCCCGAACGCAGAGAGGTTGATATTTCCGCCGACTACAAGGGAATTTCCGTTCCCGATGAGTTTATTGTCGGTTACGGTCTTGACTTCGCCGAGAAATATCGTAATCTTCCGTTTGTCGGAGTACTTAAGAAAGAAATTTACGAATAAAAAAATCGGAGGAAGAACCTGTGAACAACAAAAACAGACGTTTTTCGCAAATAATCCCCTGGCTGTTAGTGCCCATTCTTATGATTCTGATGCTGTCGCTGTTCATTGACACTGACAGTATGTCAAGCAAACAGACAACATATTATGAGATTGTTGAGATGTTCAACAATGACGAAATTGCGTCATATTCGCTTAATCTCAGCAGCGGACAGCTGACCTACACAAAACGCGGCGAAACAAACAGAGCCTATAAATACACAGTGCCCAGTGTTAATATGTTCTATGACGATATTCATGAAGCCGTGCTCGAACACAATGAAAAATATCCCAATGACCGTATTATATACGACTACAAGGCCGGTTCGTCAAATTCGTGGCTTATAAGCCTTTTGCCGTCATTAGGCAGCATTGTTCTGCTCGCCGTTATAATGTTTATCATGATGCGCAAGATGAACCAGAGCATTCTGGGCGAGTCAAGCCGCACAATGAGCTTCGGCAAGGCACGTGTTAAGACAATTAAAGACGGCAAGCACCGCACAACATTTAACGATGTCGCAGGCTGTGACGAAGAAAAAGAAGAGCTGTCCGAGATCGTTGAGTTCCTTAAAAATCCCGCAAAATATAATGATATAGGTGCAAGAATACCCAAGGGCGTTCTGCTTGTGGGCCCTCCCGGTACAGGTAAAACTCTGCTTGCAAAAGCGGTAGCAGGGGAGGCAAATGTTCCGTTTCTCTCTATTTCGGGCTCTGACTTCCTCGAAATGTATGTCGGTGTCGGTGCATCCCGTGTAAGAGACCTGTTTGACCAGGCAAAGAAAAATGCACCCGCTATTATATTCATCGATGAAATTGACGCTGTCGGCAGACACAGAGGTGCCGGCATGGGCGGCGGTCATGATGAAAGAGAGCAGACCCTTAACCAGATGCTTGTTGAAATGGACGGCTTTGTCGAAAATGAAGGCGTAATAGTCTTAGCGGCTACAAACCGCCCCGATATACTTGACCCCGCTCTGCTTCGTCCCGGTCGTTTTGACAGACAGGTAACAGTCGGTCTTCCCGATATCAAGGGCAGAGTTGAGATACTTAAGGTTCACTCACGCAACAAGAGCCTTTCCCCCGATGTTAACCTTGAAGATGTCGCAAGAACAACCGTCGGATTTACCGGTGCGGATCTTGAAAATCTTCTTAATGAAGCGGCGCTTCTTGCCGCAAGACGCGGACTCAAATCGATTACACGCAGTGAAATTGAAGAAGCCGCTATAAAGGTTGTTGTCGGAACGGAGAAGAAATCACATAAGATTTCAGATGCAGAGAAACGCCTTACGGCATACCACGAGGCAGGTCACGCGGTTTCAACCTTCTTTATCGAAGGACAGGATCCCGTTCATCAGGTATCTATTGTTCCCAGAGGTTCCGCAGGCGGTTATACAATGCATATGCCGCTTGAAGATAAAATGTATATGTCCAAGAAGAAGATGGAAGAAGAGCTTATCATTCTTCTCGGCGGTCGTGTTGCAGAGCATATTGTATTCGGCGATATTTCAACCGGTGCTTCAAATGACATTGAACGTGCATCCGAAATTGCAAGAAAAATGGTCACAAAATACGGCATGAGCGACACGCTCGGTCCGATAACATTCGGCTCGGGTCATGATGAAGTATTCCTCGGCAAGGACTACGGAACTGTTCGCAACTATTCCGAAGAAATTGCAAAGGAAATTGACGAAGAGGTTAACCGTATAATTACAACCGCTTACAAGAACTGCGAAAAGCTCCTTAAAGAGCATTCCGACAGACTTGAACTGCTTGCTCAGTATCTGATAGTTAACGAAAAGATTAACGGCACAGACTTTGACAGCCTTATGAGAAACGGTTATGTCGGTTCTGCAAATCCCGAAAATGTCGTAACCGCAACGGAAGGGGAGTCGTAAAATGAAAAAATCCGTAAAGAGAATTACAGTTTTTATATGTCTGTTTGCTATGCTTTTCGCTTTCTGTTCCTGCGGTTCAGATACCGAGACTATGAACACAACAGACAACAGCATAGCCGAAACGTCAGCAGATGCAGCTGAATACGAAGCAAAGTTTAACGAGCTTTCCGAAAAATACAAGGACAACGGACATCCTATTGCCGTTATTATAACAAACCAAGGCACAATGGTTTTTGAACTGTATGAAGACATTGCACCCATTACGGTGGCGAACTTTATTTCTTTGGCAAATAAAGGCTTCTATGACGGACTTATATTCCATCGCTGTATTAAGGACTTTATGATTCAGGGCGGCGATCCGCTCGGCTCAGGTATGGGCGGCCCCGGATACACTATAAAAGGTGAATTTTCCGCAAACGGTGTCGAGAACAGCATCTCGCATAAACGCGGAGTTATCTCAATGGGACGCACTTCGACAGGTTATGACACTGCAGGCTCACAGTTCTTTATCTGCGTTGCCGACAGCACATACCTCGACGGAAATTACGCATCCTTCGGCAGTGTTCTTGAAGGCATAGAGGTTGCAGATAAAATCGTCGCACAGGAAACGGATTCATCCGACAAGCCTTTAACAGATCAGATTATGAAGTATGTCAGAGTCGCAACATACGGCGAGACATACGAGCCCGAAACAATAAGCGATTAAGTTAGCAAGGAGCAAGGAGCAGTTAACTGTTTTGTTACTTTATCTCTGACAACAAAATCAGGACCATATAATAAATAAAGCTCTCATCGGTAAAATAAAACTACTGATGAGAGCTTTTGATTATAATAAAAATACGTGCACGTGTCTAATAATGAATCATTTATATCATATATCAAATTTCTAACTGCTCCTTGCTCCTTGCTAACTTGTTATCGTTTGCATCAATATCCGACAACGGATTGGCATTGACGGCATTTTTAAGCTGTTCGTCAAGAAGGTGGGTGTAAATCTGAGTAGTGTTAAGATTCTCGTGCCCGAGTATTTCTTTAAGTGCAAGTACATCAACCTTGCCGGTCTGATACATAAGCGTAGCGGCAGTGTGACGAAGCTTATGAACGGAAAAGCCCATTCCTCCGAGCCCTGCCTTCTCAAGATACATTTCAACCAAATGCTGTACTGTTTTTGGACTTATTCTTGTTAACCTGTTCGATAAAAACAATGCGTTTTTGTCTACAACACCGTCTTTTGCACGAACACGCATATATGCCGTCACAGCGGATACACAGGCGTGATTCAGATAAACCGTTCGCTGTTTGTTACCTTTACCGGTAATTATGATATACGCATTGTCATCGTCAAAAATAATCTTGTTATAATCGAGCGACACAAGCTCCGATAACCGCATTCCGCAGTTCAGTAATAATGTTATAATACAATAGTCCCGTGCTTTGTTATCGCCGTCAATTACAGATAAAAGCTTTTTTGATTGCTCGATTGTAAGATATTTCGGCAGAGATTTTCCGATTTTCGGCGAATCAAGATTTATCATCGGATTATCGGAAATAATATTATTCATTTTAAGATATTTGAAGAATGCACGAATAGAAGAAACTTTTCTGGCGCGTGCACGTTCTTTGTTATCACGTTCGGTTTTGCAATACATTAAAAACCGGTGAGCATCCGCTAAAGTAATGTCGGATAAAAATTTATCGTCAATACCGGTAATATCAATTTCTTCGGAATCAATTTCAATTTTGTCTGTATCAATATTATTTCGTTTGCAATGCAGAAAAAGCAGAAACAGACGCAAATCAAAACAATATTGTTCAACGGTAGCATCGGAACGGTTCTTTACAACGGATTGATAATTCAGAAATTCCTTGGCTCGCTGAGGCATTGTATAATAAAACTTATATTTCATACCTTAAAATCCTTAATAATACGGAAAAATGCTCCCCTGAATTATACAAAATATTTATTTTGTATAATTGCATATATTTTTTACGGTCGATTATTTCTCTGATTTTTTGACTTCTCTGCCGGTCTCATTCCGAAAAATAAGCGATTGCGGCAGTTATCTGTGCGTCTTCGGAATAGTCCTCTTTGCCTGCGTCAACTGTATTTGCCGTAAATACTTCAGTATCCGGTATAACTCCCGTAACGTTATAGCAGTCGCTGATATACGGATAAATTTCACCGACACTTAAAACTATCACATCGCCGTTATCAAGCGTAAAAACATTTTGTGTTGTTCCGTGACCTGCTGTCATTTCACCGTAAACAACCGCTTTGCCGAAATCACGCAAATCACACGCCAGAAGCTCTGCAACGCCGTTTGTGTTCTTGTTTGTTATAACGACTATACTCATGTTAATGCTGTTGGCGTCGGAGCTGAAATATTCTTTTACATTGCCATTTGCATCCTTTATAGTTGCAATAGCTTTTGTCCCTTCCGTCGCAATAGGAACAATTGCGTCAATTACTTTTATTGCGGATGAAAGATTTATACTGTTGTTATCTCTGACATCAATAATAAGATCCGATATACTGTTATCGTTAAAAAATGTAATTGCTTCATTGAATTTGTCAATTGTGTTATCGTAAAACGCGTAAATTCTCATATAACCGACTGTGCCAAGCTTGGCATAAGTCAGGCTGTCATCCGTTTGCTTATTAAATTCTGCATACTCATCGGCAGTCATATAATAGCTGTATTTATCGTTTAAGCCTTCAACATACCCTTTTGCTATGTTATCGTCAAGAGTATCTGTGTCTACATCGGCATAATAATTTGAACGAATAAGCTCATCAATATCAGACAGATTCGAGTAGACTTGTGCACGCTTCGGCACATCCTCAACGACATCATTATACTTATTTAAAAATACGGCAACGGTGACCGCAACCGTTACAGCCACAGTAAGAAAAAATATTGCAATGACAATTCCCAAAGGGATTTTTTTAGACAAGAAAAATCACTCCAAAATAAAGCAATATGCCCGAATGCAGGATTGAGAAATTAACCTCTCCCCTGCCTTCGGGTATTTGTCGGATTAAACTGAATTTTATCTGCCGGGACTTGTGTAGGACGTCGGATTTACTTTTGTTCCGTTTACACGGATTTCAAAGTGGCAGTGTGCTCCGAAAGCATATCCGGTTTCACCTGCATAGGCAATCGTCTGACCCTGTTTTACTGTCTGACCTGCGGAAACCGCAAGAGAAGAGTTGTGGGCGTAAATTGTAACATAACCATTTCCGTGGTCAATACCGACATAATAGCCGTACGACGAATGCCATGTTGCTATAATAACGGTGCCGTCAGCGGATGCGGAAACAGCCTTGCCCGATGTTCCACTATAACAGCAAGTATCAACGCCGCCGTGGAGCTTATATGTTCCCGTTCCGGGGTCACCACGGTAGCCATAGCCCGATGAAATATAAGCATCGGACTGCTGAAGCGGCCATATAAATCCGGATTTTGGTGTAAAGTTTGAAGTTGTACTTGATGAACCGGATGAAGTTGATGACTTCGCGGCATTTGCCTTGGCAGTAGCTTCTGCTATAATTGAGTCAATCTTTTTATCGAATGCGTCTATATCGCTTTCATACTTCGCTACCATTGATTTATAAGCGGCACTCTGCTCATCAAGACTGTTAAGAAGATTTGTAGCTTCAACCTGAAGTGCTCGGACTTCGGACTGAGATGTTGAAAGCGTGTTTTTAGCTTCAACCTTTTCGCTCTTCTTGACTTCAAGAGCGTCAATCTGAGCCTGCTGTTCATCTTTTTTTGACTCAAGCTGAGCAATCATCTCTTTGTGAGATGCGGTTAACTCATCAATTTGTTTTATGCTTTCGGTAAGCGTCTCAACAAGCTCGTTGTCATGCTTTGCCATATTTGA
>CAZTWO010000012.1:0-23221 GCA_964617965.1 uncultured Ruminococcus sp.
TTTATTTTGTCAGGCTGTCAAGAGGCTCACTGTAAGCGGCGATAAATTCGGAGAGGAAAATGTCCGCTTCGGGGCAGTTCATTTTTTTGATGCTGTCAAGAGTGGAGGCGTATGCAGCTTCAAACTCTTTATTGCCGCTGCGGGTCTCTTCAATGCACTTTATTAGTGCGCTGATTTTGTCGGCGGCTTTCAGGAGCTTGTGAAGCTCGGCGTCAACCTTTTCGGGGCAGATAAGCTCCTCGTATTCGTCACGCATATCTTCGGGCAGAGCATCGAGCAAAGAACGCTCGGTGTTTTTTTCTATCTCGGCATAAGCGGAACGGATTTCGGGGCTGTAATACTTGACCGGTGTCGGCATGTCACCCGTTATAATTTCGGGCATATCGTGATAGACACCCATTACACACAGCCTGTCGGCGTTATAATTCTTGCCGAGCCGCTTGTTGCCGATAACAGCCAGGGCATGTGCCACAGCGGCGGTTTCAAGCGAATGGTGGCTTAAGGTCTCCCGTTCTGTGTTTTTCATCAAAGCCCAGCGGGAAATATATTTCATTCTTGAAAACAGGGCAAAAAACGAACTTTGCATTTATAATCTCCTGTAAAAAAGTGAGCAAGGAGCAAGGAGCAGTGAGATTTTCTCTTGCGAAGACTCCGGCAAACCGGGCACTAACCACGCTTTGCTCGGTTTTTTACATCAAATTTCCTCTTGCCAAGCCACTGGCCACTGGCAACCGGATACTGGCAACTCTTCCATTGCTAATTGCTAATTTCAGCAAAAGCTGTCCCAGTAACCGAGGACAAAGTATTTGAACAGTTTGATGAATATGTTGTACTTGAAGAAGAGCTTATCGATAACGGTAACAAGCTTTCTGAGCTTTGTGGAGGTGTCGTTTGTCTCGGGGACTTCGACAACTTCACGGACAACGCCTTCTTTGTCGATAACGAACGGCTGAGAGTAGCATATGCCGTTGTCGCCTGTGATATAAAAGCGTACAAAATACTCGATATCGCCGTCATAATCATAAAGATTGAATGTTGTGGCTTCCTCAAGGGATACGGCTTCATCCTTGCCGCCTCTGACTGCAACGTTGCCGTCAACAATCCATGTGATGCGGTTGAAGTTTGTACCTTCAACGGAGATTGTGCCCTTTTCGTCATCTACGGTAACACGTGTAACAAGCGGAGTGTCATTTCCACGCCAGTTAACGGTGTCGCAGTCCTCGTCCTTGTAGCCGGGGATTTCCTGCATGCCGTTAAGCTCAACGCCGTTTGAATAGTGTGATACGGCGAACAGGGTGCCGTTTTCCATGCTTGTGCGTATAGCGTCGGTTGTAAGCTCGGGCATATAGTGAATTGTATAAGCGTCGTTTACAGCTTCTTCGTTATGTGCGTCTGAGAATGTGAACGCCCACGGAACAACGCCGTTCGGAATAGTCTTTTTAAGAATCTGGTCATAGAGGATACGGTCACAGCGTGTGTGTGCGTCCGTTGCGGAGTTAATGCCCATGCCGACGGATGAACCCTTATTGTCGATAAAGATGCGGGCAAACTTATTTACATAATATTCGTCAACAAGCTGACCGACATGATCCTCGGAGTCCTTATCGGGATAGACATACTCGCCGACATGAGAGAGCATCGATATGCCGCCTGCCGCCTTAACGCCTGCCGAAGGAGTCTCATAGTCGCCGTATACACCGATAAATCCCTGACCGTAATCGCAGTAATAGCCTGTAAGATGACAGTCGCAGATGGGTGTTGCGGCATTAAGCTCGATGCCCATGGGGATATCGATAAGACCGCCTGTACGCTCTTCACCGTTTGTGGTCTTGGCTGTGCCGTTGGCATATGCCTCGTACTCTTCGTCGGTAAGCGGAATAATATCTGCCATTTTGGTACGTTCTTTTTTGACATAACGGATAATGGGGACAAGCTGAGGCTGTTCTGTCCAGCCGCGGTTGATTGTGCCGTGGTCGGTCAGTGCGACAGCGTTATAGCCTAAATCGTAGCATTCCTGAACCATTTCGTGAATGGTCTGATAGCCGTCGGACGCATTCGTCTGACAGTGAAGCTGAACCTTATAGCCCTGCCAGTTGTCAAAGTCAACATCCTTGTAGGGGTTGTTGATAATGTACTTCGGCGTGTCTTCGGCGGATACACCGATTACAAATGATGAGAAAAGCATGAGGACTGCGAGGAGAAGGGATAGTGCGGATTTTGTTTTTTTCATAATTATTCCTCCAAAAAGATAGGGGTCAGGGGTTGGGGGCCGGGGCTAAGGAAGACCCTGCGTGTCTTGATTTTATAAAGCTTCGCAAGAGGTTAGTTAAGCTTGTGCGAAGCAACAAACTGTACAAAATAATATTATCATATTCAAGGTAAAATGTCAATATTAACATTTGTTATTCTAATAGGGCAATTTTTGCATTAGTTATAAATGCATATAGTGTTTGAAGCTCAATGAATTGAAGCGAAAAATGTAGAATGCATAATGCAGAATGCAGAATTTCGGAAGACACTGCGTGTCTTGGATTGTATAGCTTCGCAAGAGGTGGGCATTTTTGTGTGCTGCAGGGCGTATTCAATTAGCAATTAGCAGTTAGCAATTAGAAATGAGTTTTTTGCATGGGTCATAATGCAATAGCGAGCGTCCCCACCCACCTGCCCTCGCTATCGCGAGCACATTGCTAATTGCTAATTCCTAATTGCTCATTACAAATAAACCCCGCCCCCGGCACTCTTTCGAATGTCGGGGGCGGGTTTATTTCGGCTTATGCCTTATTTATTCTTATTTGCCGCCAAAGAGCTTTTTGAAGAAGTTAAGTATCTTCTGGAAGAAGTTCTTGAGTGACTGGAAGAACTTGACGAAACCGTTGGGTACTACTTCATCGTCGTCAACTATATCGCCGGTGTAGTCATTAAGCAGGTCGCCGAGTGACTTTTCAAGCTGTCTCATAAATGCGAGGTCGCTTGTAGCGAACAGCTGGTTGAGGAATGAGTAGTTGCCGTTGAACTCTGCAAGGAAGTTCTTTGTGGAGTGAGCAGCGACGTTAGCGGAATAGAAGATGTAGTAAACTGTGTACATGATCTTATCCATGCCGTCTGCTGTGCCGCACATCTGGCTGAAGTTCTCAAGCAGTGAGCAAAGGAACTTGTAGCCTTCTTCGCTGAGCTTGTCAACGAGGAGTGCCTCGATTGCCTTTACGTTCGACGGGTCGGAGATGAAGCGGAGAACAAGTCTCAGGATGATTGTTACCATATCAACCTGATCCGATGAACCGCTTGCGTACTTCATTGTGTACGCCTGCTTGCCGTCCTGAGCCTGACCGCTGAGTGAATCGAATTTCTCAACTGTGCCGACTGTAAGCTCCTTAACTGCTTCAAATGCAACAGTTGCAAGCTTGAAGCCGTACTTCTCTTCAATGCTCTTAAGAGCCTGATCGAGGAGACCTTCAATATCAACCGAGAAGTTAAATCCGAACAGAGTTGCGAGGTCAAGATCCTTGCCTACCGTGGGCTCTACCGTTTCAAGTACCTTAGCTACGGCGTTGAGAGTATTTCTTACTACAACGTCAAGACCTTCGGAGTTGAGGAAGTAGATAACGGGAGGAAGAATTGCGAGGATTTCGTCTACGGGGTTAGCGAAGATTGCGTTAACCTTCGTAAGCAGCGGGTTGAGGATGTTGGTGAGGATGTTATCCGCATTTGCATCAGCCGCCGCGATGTAAGCTTCTTCGGACATAATGTTGTCGCATCCGAGAGCCTCGAGTATCGGGATGATACCGTAAGCATAACCTCTTGCGGATTCGATTACGATGTAATCGTCGCCGACCTGGTTATTGAAGAATGCGAGGTCTTCGTCGCAAAGGAGCCACTTGAGAATCGGGTAAGCGGGACGAAGCATTCTGACAACTTCATTTACGAACGCCGTCTGGTCGCCTGTGTTAATCGAGTTAACCTTGTAGTTATCCCAATATGTCAGGTCAACGCCGATGGAGTCGTTAACGATTGCTGCGAGGTGTTTGAACAGCTCATCGCCGAGGAGCTCTTTAAGCTTAGGTACAAGACCCTGGATGAGTGACAGGAGCTTGTTGAGGAGATCGGTTGTGTAAATCGATTCACCAACAAGGGACTTAATGAGGTCCTCAAGGCTCTTGAGGTTTACACCCTTAATCTCAACACCGAGAAGTGTGATCATCGTGTCGATGAACGAAGGCAGATACTTTGTAATGTATTCGCCCATCTCTCTGGTGTAGAGAGGTCCGTATACGTAGCTGTAAATGCTGCCCAGGGTGATGGGTGAGAGAACCTCACCGGTGCCGGCCTTGTCGGTAAGTTTCCAATCGAAGTACTTCATGGATACCTGAACTTCCTGATAGCCTGCGCCGCTCATGAATGCCATTACCGTTGAATAGATGTTGTTTGCCTTGTCATTGTCGCCGAGGAGCTTGATTATAGCTGCCTTGTTGTCGCTGTAGGTTGCAACATCAAGTACAAGTGTAAGAAGAACCGTTACAAAGTCGATGCGTGTATCTTCATCGGAGTAAACCATCTTGAATCCGCCGATATCACCGTATGTGGTGTAGGACTCAAGCTTGCCGAAGTAGAACTTCTGCAGGTATGTGCCTATCGGGCTGTAAACATCAATGCCGGTCTTGTCCTTTACAAGGTCAAGTATGCCGCCTTCCTTGAAGTTGAGTGAGCCGAGGTCGAACTTGATGAGACTTGAGAACGTAAGGTCATCCTTGCCGATCTGCTCACCGACTGTCGCAAGAAGAACATCAATGGGAGCCACAAGGTTCTGTGCGGATACAACCACACCGTCAGCGTTGATGAAGTAGATAAGCTCGGGAAGAAGAGCAAGAACTTCATCTATCGGATTTGCGAGAATTGCATCAATTCTGTCGCATACATTTGTAAGAAGTTCGGGAAGAATCGCCTCTGTAATAGAGCCGCTTTCAACCGTTTCGGGAACGTTGATGAATGTGTCAACACCGAGAGCACCGAGTATCGGAGCAAGTCCGTACTTGTAGCCTTCGCCGCCATTAAGAGTAATCATAGCGTCGGCACCTGTTGCAAGGTCGGTGAAGAATGTCATCTGCTGATTGAAGAGTATCCAATCAAGTACGTTGCCGATATTTGCGAGTCTGTCGCTGAGAACAGCCACAAACGACGCCTTGTCTGTTACCTCGCTTGCTTCAACTGTCTTGCAGAGAGCCTTGAGGTCAACATCGAGAGCAACACCGATGGTGTCTATAAGAGAATCATCGAGTTTCTCGAGAGCACCGCTTATCTTGCCGAGGAGCCAGTTTACGGTATCCGCTGTGTAGAGCTTGGATGCAACTTCCTTATCGAGGATGTCGTTAAGGCTTGTGTAATCCGTGAACTTGGTTATTACAAGATCTGCGATTTCGTTTACGTTTGCGTCAATGTAATTCGCCGTTTCCGCGTTCCAGTTGTTGTCATACTCAAGATAGTGAGTAGTACGCTCGGGTTTGGTTGCGGGAAGTACATTGGTTTCGGGATTAAGAAGTACAGCTTCAATAGCCGCTGTGCGTTCTTCATCGGTTGCATACTCGTTGAAGTATACCCAGTCGATGTTCTTGAGTGCGCCTTCAAGGTCAACGCCCGTTGTGAGCAGAGCCTTGAGGATCTGGAAGTTCTCGACTGTGAAGCCGTCAACGAACGAGCCGATAAGCTCTGCGATTGCGTCTTCGTTGCCATCATAGAAGAGTACGTCAAGTACGATTGAAAGCAGAGTGGTGATCATGTCGCCGCGGCCTTCGCCGTTCTTGGTTATCATCTTCCAGCCGTTCTTGCCGCCGTAGGTGTAGCTTACCACATCACCGCAGTAGAACTTTTCGAGGATGTTGTCGCCGCCTTCGGCATCAGCTGTAAACTTAACGTTGCCGTCTGCGTCAACTTCGTATGTACCCTTGAATACTTCGTTGATCTTAATGCCCTTGGTAATTTCCTTATTTTCAAGGAAGGTGATTATGCCTTCAAGGTCAAGGTTCTTAACATTGAGGCCTAATGTGTTTTCTACATACTCTTCGATGGTGCTGCCGTCAAGTGAGATAACGCCTTCTTCAACAAGAACGTTAACCGCGTTGAGTACGCCGCCAAGGAGGTTGTATGCCGCTGTGGATACGCCGTTTGCGTTGATGAAGTAGAGAAGTCCGGGAAGGAGATCAAGTGCTTCATTTACGGGATCGGCGAGAATGTCGTTTACTCTTGTTACTACGGAGTTGATAACCGCACTGAAGAAGTCGGTCTCTACGCCGTTAACCTTTACGGATGTAGCGCACTCGTAGCCTTCGGAGTATTCGGGAAGCTCAACACCCAGAGCTATAAGCAGAGGAGCGATACCGTTAATGTAACCGTCAGCGCCTGCTATGTTGATGAGTGTTTCCTGCTTGCCTGTTGCCTCGGTGTACTTATCGCTTACGAAGAAGCCATAGGTTGAACCGAAGAGCAGCCAGTTAAGGAGCGGATAGATGGGTTTGACTATCTGTACAAGGCCTGCGGCGAAGGATGCGGAATCGGTGATTTCGCTGTCTTCGAAGTGCATGCTCTCCCAGCTTGAAAGGTCGCAGCTGAGAACAAGACCGATAAGGTTGATTACCTTAGTGTCGGCAAGATCATAGAGCTTCTTTGTGAGGTCAAGGATCTTGTTGAGGTTGTCGGCTGTGTAAATCTTGCTGCCCATGTCGCCGATGAGGTCGGTGAGCTTTTCGCCCTTGCCTGTCATCTTGATGATGGCGTCAACAAGTGTGCCGAGGTTGTCATAGAGGTAATCCGCTGTATTCTGAGTCCAGTCTGTGCAGTATGTCAGGTGGTTGTTAAACGGAGTTGCGGGAAGAGTAATGAGATTATACTCTGCCTCGGGTGTTGCATCGTCACTGTCTTCGTTCATGTAGTTCCAGTGGAAGTCACCGGGAAGAGCTTCTGTGCCGAGCTTGTCAAGCATGTTGATTATAGCTGCGACTGTCTGCTTCTTGGGTGTGCCGTCTTCATTGGTGCCGTTTATAAGCTTGTCGATAGCTGTCGCATTGTCGCCGTAGAGAACAGCTTCAATGAGATAGTTGACAACAACCGTTATAAGGTCGCCTCTGCTCTTGGCTTCTGCGCCGGATACATATTCCATCTTGAATGCGGCTGAGCCGTTCGCGGACTTGTCATATGTAATCTGACCGAGATAGAAGTTTTCGATGCCGTTTTCTTTTACGAATGTCTCGAGGTCAAGGCCTGTGAGGGCTTCAACAACCTTGATTATCGTAATAAGAGTGATATTGGAAATATCGATTGTTACGTTGATGTTATTGTCCTTAAGGAGCTTGTTGACAAGTCCGTTAAGGTCAATCTTTTCATCGTTTACGCCGTCGCCGTCAAGGTCAAGTGAAAGTCCGAGCTTTGTGATGAGCTGTTCTTCGTTTACCTTATCGACAAGTCCGAGAGCCGCACCGAGAAGGTGATTTACGGCAACCGCAAGACCGTTGGCGTTGATGAAGTAGAGAATGTTCGGAATGAGTGCGAGAACTTCTTCAACAGGATCTGCGAGAATCTCGTTCATTCTGTTTACGATAGCGGTTACAAGACCGTTTACCGTGTTTTCGGTATTTGCGTCGGCTGTTACAGTGGGAACGTCTACGCCGATAGCCTCAAGGAGAGGTACAAGGCCGTATGCATAACCCTGATAGCCGTTGATGACGATGAGGTTCTGAACCTTAGTCTTGTCATTTGAGAAGAAGCCGTAGTCATCGCCGAAGAGGAGCCAGTCAAGAACACCGCTTAAGGGCTTGATTATCTCGCAGATACCGTCGATGAAGTCGTCCTTACCTATCTTGCCCGTGCCGAAGTCCATCTTGGAGTATGCGGCAAGGTCAACGTCAAGTACAAGACCTACAGTATTGAGAACGTTTGCGTCAATCTTGGATGTGAGATTTACAACCGCATCGGCTATCTTCTGAAGCATTTCGCCTGTGTAGAGGTCTTCTTCGGGATCGAACATGCCCTTTACAAGCTCTGCTACAGTCTTGCCCTTGTCGGAGTCGGATGCAACCATCGCAAGAACCGTTGCGATAACATCGTTAAGGTTGTTGTCGAGATAATCGGCTATATCCTCGGTCCACATTGAGGCATATGTCAGATAGTTGATTGAAGGTGTGTAATTTGAAAGGTCTGTTGTGGAATCGATATCCTCAACATTTACTTCTGTATCGGTGAAGTAGAACCAGTCAAGCTTTGCGTCAACATTGATTTCGTAATCCTTGAGGAGTGCGAGTACGGAAGCGATTGTGCCGGAGTTGAGACCAACGAGCTCTTCTATCTTAGCCTGATTCTGCTCGATGCCGAGAAGGTCGATAAGATAGCTGAGTACGATTGTGATCATGTCGGCTCTGTCGCGTGCTGCGTCTGTGCCGTCGCCGGTTGCTGCAAAGCGCATCTTGTATGCATCCTTGCCGGAAGCCGAGTCGTACTTGTAAACTTCGCCGATAGCGAATGTTGACAGGGAGTTGATGTTTGTTGTGAGGTCAAGGCCTGTTGCCTTTTCAACAAGGTCAATAGCCCAACCGAGGTTGATGTTGTCGATATCGAACGTTACGTCCGCAAATGCCTTTTCGCCGTTGATTTCAAGACCCTGAAGAACCTTTGTAAGAAGGCCGTTTGCAAGCTCTGTGCCGTTATTGTAATCCTTGATAGCATCGATGCTGTCGAGGAGGCCTGCACCTGCAACTGCGTCATAGATATTGATTACGGAGCCGAGCATATTGTAAACCGTTACGCCGAGACCGTTTGCATTGATGAAGTAGATAATCTCGGGAATAAGAGCGAGTACTTCGTCAATCGGATTTGCGAGGATGTCTTCAACTCTGTTTACAAGACCTGTAAGTACATCCTTAAGCATATCGCTTGCGTTGTCATAGTCGGACTTGAGTCCTTCTATGCCGAGTGCTTCAAGAAGGTAAACAAGACCGTTCTTGTAGCCGTTCTGACCCTTAATCTTGATGAGGGTATCCTGAGTGGAGTCTGTGTTGATGGTGTTTGCTACGAAGAACTCATAGCTGTCACCGAGGAGCAGCCAGGAGAGAACCTTCTCAAGGGGCTTAAGAATCTTAATGAGACCTGCAATGAAGTCTTCGGAATCTTCGATAGCGAAGATTGCCTTGCCGTCAACAACATAGTACTCAAGACCCGATGCTTCGTCGACGAAGTCATATGTCTTAGCGGAATCCTTCGCTTCGAATGAGTAGTTTTCATTCCACTGAGCAAGCTCACCGCCGAGTATAAGACCGGCAACCTCACCGAGGTGCTGACCTATTACAGCGTTTTCGCCGTAGAACAGGCCGGAGACTGTTTCAAGAAGCTTGTTAAGGGTTTCGGGCTTAAATACAAGTTCGTTGAGGTCAACGTTCTTTGCGATAAGCTCTTCGACCGTTACGGGGTCGCCATCCTTAGCAGTCATCTTGATGATGCTGTTTACAAGCTCTGTAAGACCGCTGTCAAGGTATGCTGCCTTTTCATAGGTCCAGTCATTTGCATAGTTGAGATATACAAATGAGTATGCGGGAACTGTGATGTTTTCGCCGAGAGTTACGCTCTTGTCGAAGTAGTTCCAGTTGAATGTCTTGGCGTTGAACTCAACGTCTGTGCCGCCGAGAACATTGACGATCTTAACGACTGTGCCCTCTTCGAGGTTCATGAGCTTTTCGATAGCCGCCGCATTTTCTTCGTTCATGAGAACTTCAAGTACGAAGTTGATGAGGATTGTGAGCATATCGATTCTGCCCTGAGTATCGGAGTAGCTCATCTTGAACGCCGCCTGACCGTTGGAGGACTTGAAGTAAGAAATCTGTCCTACACGGAAGTTGTCGAGCTTGTCTTCGGCAACTATGTCGGTGATGTTAAGACCTGTGATGCCTTCGATAACCTTTACGATTGCGAGAAGGTCAAGGTTATTGATATCGATTGTGACATTGACCTTGTTGCCGTTAATCTCGAGGCCTGCGAGAGCATCGTTGATAATGGCGTTGAGGTCGATTGTCTTGAATGTGCCGTCATCGTTCTTGCCAAGGAGACCGCTGTTGTTAACCGCGTCAACGAGGGAAAGACCTGCGCCGAGGAGGTTCTGAACAGAAGCGGAGATACCGTTGGCATTGATGAAGTAGAGAATGTTGGGAAGAAGTCCGAGAACTTCGTCAACGGGATTTGCGAGGATGCCTTCAACTCTGTCGAGTACTGCCGTTACTACGTCACCGAGGATTTCGGAGCTTGACTCAACTGTTGTGCAGTCGGGAAGTGTAATGCCGAGAGCCTCAAGTATCGGTACAAGACCGCTTGCGTAGCCGTTGTAGCCGCTGAGCTTGATAAGATCCTTTGCGGGAACTTCGCTTACATCCTGATCCGGATAATCCTTGGCGCTGAAGTATGCGATATCATCGCCGAAGAGGAGCCAGTCAAGGAGCGGAGTGAGAGGAGTGAGAACTTCAACAAGGCCTTCAACGAATGTTGCCTTGTCAACGATCTGCTCGTCTGTGAAGGTCATGGTGTCGTATGCGGTAAGGTCCGCACCGAGAACTATGCCCGCAACCTTAATGATAGAACCGGAAACCTTGCTTGTAAGACCGGTTACAGCCTTGACAATCTTGTTGAGGTTGTCCGCAGTATAGAGGTCGGATACGCTGAAGGTGTCGGCGATAATCTCTGCAACGTTTGTGCCTGATTTGCCGGTAAGGTTGAGAACCTCGCCGATGATGGCTTCAAGGTTGTTGTCGAGATATGTTGCCGTTTCTCTGTTCCAGTCGGATGCGTATGTGAGATAGTTGATTGTGCTTTCGGGAACGCCCGTTACACTGTTTTCGTCATAGGTGGGAGCCGGATCCTTAACTGTGCCGTCTTCGTTGTAAACCGATTTCTCGGAATCGAAGTAGAACCAGTCGATGGGCTTTGTGCCTGTGACACCGTAGCCGTTGATTATGGTAATGATACCCTTAATCATGTCTGCGGAAACGGAATCGCTGTTGATGAGCTTTGCTATGGCGTCTGCATTGGGATAAGTGTAGTCGCCGTTCGGGTCATACTCGAGTACGTCAAGAACAAGGCTGAGAATGATTGTGATGAGGTCTGCTCTGTCACGTGCGTTATCGTCGCCGTTGTCATCGTCTGAGTATACCATCTTGTAAGCATGCTCGTAGTTAGAAGCTGTATTGTACTCCTTGACAACACCGAGAGCGAACTTCTCGAGGCCGTAGCCGATAGCGTCGCTGATTTCGATGCCGGTGAACAGCTCAACGAAGTCGATTACCCACTGAAGGTTTACACCTGCAAGAGTGAACTTGAAGTCTTCGGGAGCCTTGTCGCCGAGAACGTTCTTAAGAACATCCGTAAGGAGTGTATCAATATCAACTGCCTTGCCGGTGAGAGGCTCAACCTTGTCAAGGGCGTTGATTACGGGAGCGGCAAGCTTTGTAACTACAACGTTAAGACCGCCCGCGTTGATGAAGTAGAGAATTTCGGGAATAAGAGCCGTAAGTTCTTCTACGGGGTTCTTGAGGATTTCGTCCGCTCTTGCGAGTACGGATGAGATAACGTCCTCAATGAGTTCGCCGCAGTTTGCGTATTCGGAGGACTTCTTAAGACCTTCGCAGCCGAGTGCTTCAAGAAGAAGTACAAGACCGTTGCCGTAGCCGTCGGAGCCTGCGAATCTGATAAGCTCGCCGTTCTGACGAACACCGTCAGCGTCAACGTTGCCGTCAGCGCTTGATACGAAGAAGCCGAAGCTGTTGCCGAGGAGAAGCCAGCCTAAAAGCTGCTCTGCGGGAGAAATGATGAGTGCGAGACCCTTTGCGAATTCATCGGAAGAGCTGATAGCGTAAATCTTGCCGGTGTGCTCGGAGTCGTTGGCGGTGAATGTGCCTTCTCTGTAAAGAAGTCCGGTAGCCTTATCGGTTACGTATGTTTCGCCGTCCTGCTTTGTTTCGAAGTGATACTGATAGTTGAATGTCGTAAGGTCGGCGTTGAGAACCATACCCGCGAGAGTAAGGAGTGAAGCGGGGATTGCCGCATCGTCGCCGCCGATAAGACCGGCTATCATATCATAGATCTTGTTGAGGTTTTCGGCTGTAAGGAAGGTGTCAAGCTGAATGTCCTTAAGGAAGTCGGCGAAGGATGTTACCTTTTCGTCGTCGGACTTGTTCATGTTGATAATGTCAAGTACGAGGCCTTCGATGGAGGAATCAATTTCGTTTGCCTTCTTGTATGTCCAGTCGTTGGAGTAGTTGAGGTATACGAACGCATTTGCGGGAACGGTGATTTCGTTTTCGGAGAGATCAACTGTCTCGTCGAAGTAATTCCAGTTCATATCGGCTGTTACTTCGCTTGCGTCCTTAAGTCCCTTAAGAATGTCAACGATGGAGGATACTGTCTCGTTAAGAGGCTCGCCTGTTGTCGGGTCTTTGCCGCTTATGAGAATGTCGATTGCCTTTGCGTTATCCTTGCCGTTTGCTTCGTCCTTATACATAAGGATTTCAATAGCGAGGTTAACGATGAATGTGAGCATATCCGCGGGACCCTGCTCGCTTGAGTAGCTCATCTTGAAGTGAGCGCCGGAAGCAGCCGAATCATAGTATACCATCTGACCGAAATAGAACTTGTCTATCTTTTTCTCGGTGAAGATGTCGGTAAGCTCAATGCCTGTTGCCTGCTCGATGACAGTTGCTATTGAAAGGAGATCGAGCTTGTCAAGATCGAGGTCGATTTCCATATCAGCGCCTTCGATAACCTTGTTGAGGAGTGTATCGAGGTCGATAGCGTTGTCGCCGAGTGCGGGGTTAATCTTTTCAAGGAGAGCAACGGGGCCTGCAAGGAGGTTGTTGATGCATGTTGCAAGACCGTTTGCATTGATGAAGTAGAGAAGCTCGGGAAGAAGAGCGATTACTTCGTCAACGGGGTTCTCGAGAATGCCTTCAACTCTCGCAAGTACGTTGTTGACAAGAACATAGAAGATGTCCGCTGTCGTGGAGCCTTCCTTGATTTCGGGAAGTGTTACGCCCAGAGCCTCAAGAAGAGGTACAAGGCCGTTTTCGTAGCCGTTGGCACCGCCGATGCTGATGAGAGCTTCGATTGAGCCGTCCTCCTGCTTCTTGTCAAAGTACTTGATATCCTTGCCGAAGAGCAGCCAGTCGAGAATCGGGAATACGGGCTGAAGCATTTCGGTAAGCTTGCTTACGAATGTCGTTCTGTCCATAGCTCCGTCGGCGAAGTGCTCCATGTTCTTAAGATTCGAAAGGTCAATATCAAGAACAATGTTAAGAAGGCTGAGAAGTGAGTCGTCTATGCTTGAAAGCAGAGGCTGTACAAGGTCGAGAATCTTGTTGAGATTTTCACCGGTATAAAGCTTTGACTTGAACTGAAGCTTTTCGGAAATAATCTTGCCGAGATCCGTCTCGTCAGCGTTCATAAGCTTAAGTACATCGGAAACTATTGTGTTTCTGTTCTGATAAATGTACTCGCTTGTCTCTTCTGTCCAGTCGGAAGCATAGGTGAGATAGTTAATGGAGTTTGTAAACTTGGCAAGTGTTGCCTCGTCCGTGCCGGGAGTTTCGGGAGCGGGATCCTTAACAACAAGTTTGCCGTCTGCGTCTGTCTCGTAGAGAGTGTAGTTATCATCAAAGTAGAACCAGTCGAAGGGCTTGTTTTCCACTGTGAGATTTGAGTGCAGGAAGTCAACAACAGCTTCGATAATTTCAACGCTAATATTAATGTTAGCGAGTTCAACTACCGTTGCGGCGTTCTGCTTGTACTCAAGCACGTCAATTACGAGTGAGAGAAGAATTGTGATGAAATCAGAGAGCTGACCGTTGCCGCCCTGTTCGGGGTTAACGGCGTTATAGGATTCATCGCTGAATTTTACTCTGTAAGCAATCTTCTCGCTGACTGAGTCATAAGCCTCAAGATCGCCCATGTAGAACTTGGAGAGATCCGTGCCGACCGCGTCATTGATAAGAAGGCCTGTTACCTGCTCAACTACGGTGATAATGTACTGAAGGTTGATATTGTCGATATCGAATGTCAGACCCTTGAATACCTTCTTGCCGCCGATCTCAACATTCTGAAGAATGTTTGTAACAAGATCGTTTACGTTGAGGCTTGTGCCGTTGATTTCGCCGACAGCGTCAAGCAGACCAACAACACCTGAGAGGAGATTCTGTACCACAACACCGATACCGCCGGCGTTGATGAAGTAGAGAAGCTCGGGAATCATGCCCGTGATTTCGTCAACGGGGTTGTCGATAATCTGATCGATTCTGTTGCAGAATACGGTGAGAATATCGTTGAAGAATGTCTGAACGTCATATGTGCCGTCAGAATTTTCGTATGTGCTTGCTTTCTTAAGCTGAACGTCACCGCCAACGCAGCCGAGAGCTTCCATAAGAAGACCGAGAGCGTTTGCGTAGCCTTCGGAGCCCTTAATTGTAATGAGCGTCTCGTGAACTTCATTGCCTAATTCATCAAGCTTAACGGTGCCGTCTTCGTTCTTTGCAACAGTTTCGGCATTGAAGAACTCATAGTCATCACCGAACATAAGCCATGCGAGGAGTGAGTATGCGGGCTTAACCAGAAGCGTTACGCCGTCGATGAAGCTTTCTCTGTCGTTTACAACATAATATTTGCCTGTTACGACTTCGGGTGTTTCAACTTCATCGCCGTTTGCATCCTTAGTGGTAACCGTGCGTCCGGTTTCGATTGTGCCTTCTCTGTACTTAAGACCCGTTTCGGCGTCGAGAACATAGGTCTCACCGGCCTTTTCTTCGGACTCAAACTGATAAGTGTAGTTCCACTGAGTAAGGTCTGCGCCGAGAAGAGCACCCGCAAAGTTGGATATTGCGGAGGGGATAATCGCGTTGTCGCCGTAGAGGTTGGTCGCAAGGAGGTTAAGAATCTTATTAAGGTTGTCGGAGGTGTAGAAGTTGTCGAGGTTGAGCAGCTGCTTTACCGCTTCGCCTACATCCGTGTAATCCTTATATTCGTCACCGCCGACCATCTTTACAACTGCGAGAACAAGCTCGTCGAGGTTGTCGGCTACGGTCTTTGACTTATCCTGTGTCCAGGATGTTGTGTAGTTAAGATAAATGTACTCGTATGCGGGGATTGTAACTTTCTTTGTGCCTGTTTCGGTATCTTCGGCAACGGTGATATCCTTGTCGAAGTAGTCCCAATCCATATCCTTGATGATTATATCATCGGGATTTCTGAGAGCGTTGACAATCTTTGATACGATGCCGGTGTTTTCACCCTTGTCACCTGCGATAAGAGCGTCAATAGCGGCGGGGTTGTCGTATTCGTTGCCGTCGGCATCTGTGCCCTTGTCTTCGATGATTTCGAGGAGAAGCGCGATAAGGATTGTTACCATGTCGCCCTTGTCTTCGCTGTCGGAGTACTGCATTGTGAATGACTGATAGCCGTTTGCGGATTCAAACGGAACAATCTTGCCGATATACAGACCCTTCATGTAGCTTACAAGCTCATCGCTTACGGTGATGCCGGTAAACTTCTTGATAAGAGCAATAATCGTGTCGAAGTCGATCTTGAACTTGCCGCCGAGCTCGCCTGTAACGTCTGTGGTCTCTGTGCCGACTGCCTTGTTGATTATCTTTGCAAGATAGTTAAGGTCAATCTGCGAGTCCTTATCAAGTACGCTGTTTATAATGTCAAGAACTTCTTTAAGGTTGCTGAATACGTTTTCAACAATCGTTGTGAAGCCGTTGGCATTTACGAAGTATACGATACCGGGAAGTCTGTCAAGAACCCAGTTGATGGGGTCGTCAACTATATCGGTAACTATCTTTGATACGATTTCGACAATGTCGTTTGTAAACTGAGCGGAGTCTATAACCAGCTTGCCGTCATCATCAACAGACTGATATGCAACGGGTCTTACATCATGGATAGAACCGTCAACAAACTCAAATTCTTTAAGGTTGTTGTAGCCGTGAGCCTCGAGAACGGGAACAAGAAGCTTGTTGTAAATTCCGAGACCGTCAAGAACTATCGCATCATCGCCGTAGGTCTCCGAAAGAACGCCTTCACCGTAGGTATAGAAGATATCAATGTCTTCCTGAAGGAATACCCACGCGAAGATGGGAGCGGCGGAATTAAGGAGCTTATGCATTTCATTGATGAATGCTTCCTTGCCGATTACATAGTCGTCGGATTCGGGATCTGCCCAACCGGCGTAATCGGGGTTCGCCTGCCATGTCTTTTCTTCGGACTGCTCTTTTACGGGGTCGCCGTTGTCGTCCTTGATAACGTTGCCTTCGGCGTCCGTCTTTTCGGTGTATGTGTAATCATAGACTACATAACCGCTGTTCTTCCAGTCGTTGAAGTTAACGTCAAGGGAGCTTTCGATTATGTTGCCGTCGGCGTCATACTGCGGATTTGTGCTGAGAACGATGCTTAACAGTTCACATGCCGAAGCGGGAAGAGCGTTGTAAAGCTGCGCTATAAGTCCGGCAAGTGACTTAAGGGTATTGCCGTTAAGAAGCTTGTCATTAAGAAGATCAACAATGAAATCCTTGAATGATGTCGCCTTTGTGCCGTCGCTCTTTGTGAGCATTGTGCCTACATAGTCGAGAATCTCGGAGAGCATTGTCGCCGACTTTTCGGCAGTGTCCTCTGTCCAGTCTGTTGCATACTTGAGGTTTTCGATTGAATGATAACCGGACATATCAACACCGGAGATGTTGTTATAAGCGGCATTCATCTTACTGCCGTCATTGTCATCGGTTATATCAACCCATGCATAGCCTTCGATTGTTTTGCCTTCGAGGAAGTAGTCCCAGTTGGGCTGCTTATACGTTGCCTTTTCTTCGTCCGTCTTGCCCTTGATAAGGATTTCGACGCACTCAAGAAGGCCTGCGGCTGTTACCTCGGAGCCTTCTCTGCCGGTTTCTTCTTTAACGAAGCCTAAAAGCTTGTCTATACCCTTGGCGTTGTCGCCGTAGCGGAGGATGTCAAGAAGAACGGAGAGTGTAACCGTAATTGTGTCTTCACCCTTATAGTTGAGGGTGTAGTCTGTTTTGCCTCTTGCGGAGTTAAACGCAACCGCACCGTACTTAACGCCATCTTCGCTGTAAGGCATGCACATACCTTCAAAGGCGTAAACAGCGGGTGTCATGTCGATACCGAACATAAGGTCAACGATCTTTATGATTTCGGTAAGTGACAGGTTTTCGATTGAAACAGCGTATATAGCGTCGACCATTGTCTTGTCTTCGGCTATTTCGGCTGCTGTGTAGGTCTTTTCGACCTTGTCGCCGCTTATGAGGTTCATAACAAGCTCAACAACAGGACCTACTTTGTAATTTTCGGCTGTCTTGTCATATGCAAGGCCGAGATAATCGCAAAGGAACTGATGTACAAAGCCGTCAAGATCGACATCGGCGATGGGGCGAATGGTATCAATAAGAACCCAGACAGGCTGAAGCATGTTCTTAAGGAGCGTTGTGATACCGTCGCTCTGGATGAAATAGAACAGTCTCGGAAGAAGATTTATAACCTTCTGAACGATTGTGCCGTTTTCATCGGGAGTAAGAAGATATGTTACATAGTCAAACAGAATGTCAACAAGATAGTTGAAGCCTGACATTGTCTCTTTTTCTTCCATTGCCTTAAATTCGGCGGAAGTGAGAAGCTTGATTTCATTGCCGTCTCTGTCTTTGACACCGGTAATGCCGAGCATTTCAAGAAGCGGAATGATAGCGTTTGAATATGTGTCATAACCCTTGATTGTGATTGCGTTGTTGAAGAGTGTGAGGTCGTCGCCTGTAAGCAGAAGGTTTGTTACAAGAGCGGCGGGAGTAAACAGATAGGTGAACATCTCGGTGAACAGCTCACGAGCGTCTGCCGTGCCGTTGTCAACGAGGGTCTTGCCGTCATATGTCCAGCTCCATTTAAGTGTCTTTGCGTCTTCGTCGGTCTGAGTGTACTGACCGATTTCCTTAACACCAAGCTCGGTGCCGCCGCTGCTCATTACCTTTACGGTGAGCTTATCAAAGTCACTCTTATAGGTCTTTGTTACGGTTTCGCCTTCGAGGTCGGTGTAGGTTCTTGTTTCACCGGGATAAAGCGGTGCGGTTGAAATTGTTTCAAATGCCGCGTTTCTCTTGGCAATCTTGTCTTCGTCGGTTTCGTCGGCGGAGATTGAATTGTAGGTCGAGAGAGCCTTATCGTATGCGGTGTAGTCATAATCGAGATAACCGAAGGAGTTGTACCATGTGGTAAGGTCAATACCCTTGCCGCCGTTTAACTGCTCCTTTACAAGGTCAACAATCGTCTGATTGCCGGCAACAGCGCTGCCTATCTTCGAGAAGAGCTTTGTAACATTGTGTATGCCCTCATTATCGAACATATTGTTGATAAGTGAGGAGAGCCAGTCGCTGATGCCCGCATAGTATGTGCCGTCCTCTTTAAGGAACAGGTCGGGTGCATACTGCTTGATGACATCGTCCGCAACCGTTTCGAGGTTGTTGTAGGTATATTCGGCCTTTGCCTTAGTCCAGTAGTTGCCGTATTTTGTATATACGAATTCAACTGCGGGGCTTTGTGTCGTCCAGCCGTCGGTTGAATCGGCATTCTGATACCAGTCATAGTCGGCAAAGTCATAGCCCGTATCGGAGCCTGAGCCGTTTACGCCGCGAGGCAGGAACAGCTCAACAAGAGCCGCCAGAGCACCGTCTGCGTTAACAGCGCCGAGAATGGACTCGATTTCATCGCCGAGACCGCTCTGACCGAGTGTCGCCATAAGACCGGAGAGATTGCCTTCGGTGGAGATGAAGTTCAGAAGCCATGAAAGCAAATCATACAGAACGTCGGCACGGTCGGCAATAATATAGTGTCTTGTGCCTGTGGTTCTTACGGTGGGCAAAGTCTTGCCGTTGTATTGTGTTACAACTGTACCGAGACGAGCAAGCTTGCCTGCGTTGATAGCCGGAATGTCAACCTTTTTCTCGTTGTTGTCGGAGCTTGCAAGGCTTGAAAGAGCCATGTTTGCAATGGAGTTAAGGTCGGTTATGTCACATCCGAGGATATCGGAGAGGTTGATCATGTCGCCGATATTAAGCGTAATAATATCACTGAGATTCAGGTTATCATTAATTGCATCCTCGATTGTTCCTTCAAACCAACTAACTACTGTACCTAAAAAACCGGAGCCATCAACATCAAGATCATTAACACTTGCGCTAATGGAAACCTTCGTTTCAAGATTGCTGAGCAACGGTTCAATAAGACCGTATGAAACATACTGAGCAACATTGGGCAGCATCTTCATAACCGTATCAATAGGCTTTGCGGAAAGCTGATTGATAAGATACATAAGCGGCTGGAACAATGCCTTAACAAGCTGAGCAGATGAAATATCATTGCCTGCTGTGCCAACCGATGTTGAGAACGGCTGAGAATCGGAAACTGTTTTGTTTGAAGTATAAAGGTCACTTGTAAGACCGATTCCGAGACCTTCGAATATGGGACCCCAAAGGTTGTTGTAGCCCTGCATACCGTTAAGCTTTACAGAACCGCTTGCATGTCCTGTGATGCTATCAAAATTTGCAGTAATATCATAATGCTTACCAATAATACTTTTTCTGTCTAATGTAACACCGGCTCCTGTTGCGTTAATTGCAAGGAGATTATTTATTGTCCCTGTCTGATATGTGTAGTTACATAGCAGGCACTTAAGTATGGGAAGCATTGAATTTAACACTGTGCCTAATACTTCGCAGAAGGAGTTATAATCTGTAACACCCCAGACATACTTTGCCTGTTCTCTGCCCTTGGCGTCAAGCACGGCTTCACCGTTCTTATTGATAACAAAGTCCTTTGAATCAACCTTGCCGTCGCCGTTGCCGCCGTTTGCTACCTTGTCGAACCAGGTCCAGTCATTGCCTGCAGATTTAAGATCTTTGTAAAGGGCGGGGCATTTAGTGCTGCCTATCGCCTCCGCAAAATACTGCGGGAAAATTGCAAGTCCCAATGTATTGAACGCGGAAGCAAGAGAAACGGTAGCATTTTTATCGTATGAATTTCCGTCAAGGTAAATGTTAAGGTTACCCCAAATCTCTTTGAGGGCAAGGCCGTCCATAATACTTATGTTTCCAGATATAAGCTGCCCCATATTAATGCAGGCATCCGCACCGGTAGCAGGGTTTGTATTCGTTGTCATGTTAGCCGGAAGCAAATCATTAAGGTTCTTAAGAAGACCGTACAGTGTGTCGCTTATCATCGGGAACAGTGCCGAGATAATAGTGTTGACAAGCTTATCGCTGAAAACATTTGCGACAAGAACGTCTTCGATATACTCCGAAAGATTGGTTATGTTTTTGCCTGTATACTCCGAAACACCGTCAACGCCCAAAAGCTGTGTAAAGCTCTCGGATGTGATGAATGTATCGAGCTTATCGATAACGGCATCAACCTTTGTGTCGGTTACAACATAGTCATAAGCGTTTTTGGTATAACCGTTCTCGCCTTTGACATAGCGAACCATATCGTGGGCAACGGGGTTACGTGTAATGTATGTGCCGTTAGTGTCAAGGCTGAGCTTGGAGTTGTTCCAAGCATTTGACATAACACTCTCAATCTGTGCCTTGTAGCTATTGTCATACTTGTCATAATATGTCTTTGCCGTGGAAGCAATATTATGAGATGTAGCCCATGTATAGAAGCTTACGGTTGTTTCGTTATCCGTGCCTTCGTTTATGGTTATTATCTTGTTGTCGATAGAGTTCTTGTAAGCCTTGACAAGTGAGAAGTTTGTGGTTGTAACACCTGTGCCGGCGCTGTTAACCATAAGCTTGCACTGTGCTTCAACACGGGCTTTAAGTGTCGCAAGGATTGCGGCTTTGGCCTGTGTTACAAGACCGCTTCTGTATGAGTCAGTACCGTAAATTCTGTTTGCGGTAGTTGCGCCGAGATTCTTGACAGCTTCATTATAGGCTGTGTCGCTCTCGGTTTTCTTTGCGGCAAGCTCGGTGTCGTATGCGTCGGCAAGATAAGCCGTATCAAGAGTATCGGACTCGTTGATGAACTTTTTGAAGTAGTCGAGATAGTTCTCGTTTGCCGATGTTGTCTCACCGCGTGTTGTGCTTGAACGCTCTGTCTCAAGATTCGCGAGGAAGTCCTTGAGCTGAGAGAATTTTGTGATGTCGGAGAAATCAATGTCGGGATACTCTTTGGCGAGTGCTTCGGACGCCGCCTTTACAACTGCGTCTCTGCCTTCGTCATCATAAATGGCATTGCCGTCGGCATCTGTGAGATCGAATGTCTCAAGCTGACTCTCTACCCAATCGATAGCGGCGTCAAGCTCGTCATCAGAAATAAGAACATTACCGGCTGTGTAGTTATTGCTCTGGTAGTTCTTAAGACCGAACAGAGTTGTTGTATCATTATAATACGTATTCTCATCGGTCTTCATACGATAGATAATCGACTTTGCGACATCGCCGGCTTTAAGAACCTGCTTTGCGTTCTGAGCATTGCGGATTATCTTTTCGATTTTGCCGTTTTCGTAGCCGTACTTTTCGGTATATATATTATTGTATGTACCGTTGAGTATGTCGGCGTACTCCTGAGCCTGTGCGATAAGCTTTGTGAGCGTCTCTTCATCTGTGCCGTCAATGTAATAGTCACGGTCAACCGCATCACTGATTGATGTGCCGTTCATTGCCCACTCAACATACTGTCTGTTGAAGATTGTTTCATATTTGTTAGCAACCTTATTGGCAAATGAGTTGTAGGCGGACAGGTTTGTAAGACCGGACGCTTCGTCATCTGTGGCAAGATACTTTTCGATGTACTCGTCATCGAGCTCGCTTATCTTGTTGTAGTACTCTTTTTTGAAGTTGGCGTCGAAATCCTTTGCGAAGGACTCCTCGAACATATAGATGTTGTTTTCGTCCTCAAGATACTTTTCATAATAAGGAGCGAATGACTTGCTCTTTGTGTATGTTATGAAGTTCTTGAGAACCGAGAAGTCGGGGGTTTCCTCTTCTTCATAGGTAACGGCTACGCTGCTGTTTGTGTACCACTCCGTGCGGGTTTTCCACTCAAGACCCGCTTTATCCTTAGCGGTTGTGATTTCGCTCTGAGGATCGGCTGTGGTTGTAAGAACAACAGTTGTCTGTACCTTATCGGGAACGGCGTCAAGGTCATAGGTAAGAACAATGCTCTTAACGGAACGCTGAACCTTGATGACGCTCTTCATCTGAGAAGAGAACTGTGTTTCGGGATCGCCCGCTTTTGCGGAAACGGCTGTACCCGCTATGGGCGCGTCCTTTGTGTATGCGTAGTTGCCGTCAACGGGAAGACAGATTTCAACCAGATCCCTGAGATTGTCGGGATAAGCGTCATCATTGTTCTTCTTGTAGATTGTCTCTATACGGTCACGAATAAGGGTATTGTGGTTGTATTCAGCCTGTTCCCCTTCCTTGCTTATGACTGTAAACAGAGCATCGGCAAGCGCATAGATCTTACCGTCGGACGTATTGTCTTTGATAAGAACGGTGCCGTCGTCTTCCGTCGAAACATCGTAACTGCCGCTTGCGATCTGACCGTCTGTTGAGGCGGCTTCGAACGCTGTCTGAAGATTTTTGTAATCCACACTTGTTGCTGCCGCATTTGCCTTTGTGGCAAGGTTAGGCATTGCAATACTGAAGCAGGATACAGCCATCAATACAGCGAGAAACGTGCTTAATATCTTCGTCGGAAGCTTAAACTTTGTTTCCATGAAAACACTCCTTTTAAGTATTTTTTTGAGTGAGGGGAGCCAAGCCCCATCAGGACTTATGCCCCCTCGACAAGGAACGCGGTTTACTCGTTCGGCACCCCTGTTTGCGGTTCGGCATCTGACTCACAAAGCAAAAACGCTTTATGTCTTGCCGCATGGATTGTGTCGGAGAATAAATCCTCCTGCCGGTGGGGTTTGGGTCCCATCACTCGATTTTCAGTGGAAATCTGATATCGTATACGGTCGGATGCCTCGAAAAGGGGCACTTCGGGTATAGTCTATCGTCATTATTATATTATATTATAAGGCGAACTGTCAACAAAAAGGACGGAAATAGATTACTAAATCCAACCTTAAATTTATGTTATTTTTGCACAAACGGAAGAATACGGGAGGGGAAGTTTGTGCAAGGTGGTCACGAAATTGTAAATTTTTTGT
>CAZTWO010000013.1:0-11612 GCA_964617965.1 uncultured Ruminococcus sp.
ATCATCTTGAGCAGCTCTTTTTTGGACGTTTCGACATCGTTTACCTGTCCCGACAGAAATTCATATCTTGAAGAGACCTCTTTATACTCCTCAATCGCCGCAACGTTGACACTGCCGAGACCCTTTATAAGGCTCTTGAGTTCACTCAGACGCTTCTGCGCGTTTTTGATGCTTTCAATCGGCTTTGCCTGTTCGGCGGCCTCTTTTCGGGTCAGGGCGTATTCGTCATACAGCTTTTTCTCGGTGTCCTCCTGCTCCTTTTCGAGGAAGCGGCGGCGTTCGTCAAGGCGGACAATTTCTCCGCTGAGCTTTTCACGCTCGTCGTTTTTCTCTTTTTCGGCGATTCGGGCATCCGAGGTCGATTTTTCGCACTCGTCACGCTTTTTGAAAAGCGACTGCATTTCGTCGGAGTTTTTCTTGACGCTCTCTCTTAACAGTGCGGCACTGCCGTGTGTGCGGTCGGCGCTGTCTTTAAGCTCGTCGTTTTTCGTCTCGATTTCGTTAAGCTCGTTCTGAAGCTCCTCACGGCGATAGACAAGCGATTCACGGCGTATTTTTACGGACTCTTTTTTGTCCTTCTGCGCACTGACATCCTTTAATGCGGACACAACACTCAGGTTATATTCACTCATTTCGGAATTTATCTGCTCACGAACGGTGCTTAAGGAATCACGTCCGCCCGAAAGCTCGTCTGCCTTCGCTTCTTTTTCCTGCTTTTCTTTAAGAAGTGAGGCACGCTCCTTTTCGGCAATGCTGACGTTTTCATTATAATATGCCGTCTTTTCCGCCGACTGCTCCGACTCTTTGTTAAGTGTACGCAAAGCGTTTTCGGCATCGCTAAGACGCTGAATGCACAGATTGAGATTTGAATACGCTGTCGAACGGTTTTCGGACGCCCGCATAATGTCACCCGAAAGCCCGTCGCTGTCTGCCTTTTCTTTGGCGTAATTTTCGGACGCTTCTTTGAGCATAATGCGTAACTGTTCGATTTTTTCTTCGCTCTTTTTTGCATCCAAAGCAAGCTTTTCGCTCTCGGTTTTTCTGGCTAAAAAGCCCGAGCTGTTTATTTTCGAACCGCCCGTCATTGAACCGCCGGCGTTTATGACCTGCCCGTCAAGTGTTACTATTTTAAATTTGTATGTATATTTCTTCGCTATTGAAATTGCGGTATCGAGATCCTCACATACGGCTATTCTGCCCAGAAGGGAGCGGATAATCTCGGTATAATCGCCGTCGCATTTTACAAGCTCATGCGCGACCGAGACAAAGCCGTAGCAGTCGTCAAGCCCCTTTTCTTCGAGCACTCTGCCCCTGACGGAAGAAATCGGCATGAATGTCGCTCGTCCGCCGCCTGTCTGCTTTAAGTGGTTTATGGCTCGTTTGGCGTCGTTTTCGGTCTCGGTCACTATGTCCTGAATGGCGTTTCCGAGGGCGGTTTCTATCGCCGTGCGGTACTGTTCTTCAACGCTTATAAGCTGAAAAACGGTGCCTCTTATGCCTGTGAGCGTTCCCCGCTCTTTTTCTCGCATGACAGCCTTTACACTGCCCTGATAGCCGTCCATGCTCTTTTCGGTATCCTGCAGAAACTTAAGACGGGAATTTATGCGCATTAAGTTGAGCTTTTCGTTTTCGTACTCGCTCTTGCGTTCCTCGGTTCGTGTCTCCGCCTTTTTAAGACGCAGATTTACGCCTGCCGCCATATTGTTTTTGGCGTTTAATTCTTCTTCGGCTTCTTCGAAAATCTTTTGTGCCTTTTCTTTTTCGGCTTTTAAGCTTTCGATTTCGGTCTGCTTTTCGGCTATCTGATTTCCGACGGCTTCGGCTCTTTCGGCAAGCTCTTTTGCGGAGGAGGTCGACGAGCTTATCATTATATCAAGCTGAGTTATTTTTAATGTCAGAGCGGAAATTACGGCGTTGACGGCATTATATTCATCCGAATATTCGCTGTTTTGGCTGTCAAGCCCTGTCAGACGCTCGGCAAGGGCGTTTATCTTCTGCTGTGCTTCGTTTATTGTTTCTTCAAGCTCTTTTATTTTGCGGTCACACTCGGCATCCTCTTTGTCAAGCTCGGTGCCGGCATCCGTCTGCATGTTCATATCACGCTTTATACGTTCGGCGGTTTCGTTGTTGTGAACGATGCTGTTTTCGAAAACAGCCGCCTGCGATTCGAGAGCGGACGCCTGCTCTTCAAGGCGTGTGTTCTCGTTTCGAAGCTCCTCTGTGCGGATATTTATGCTTCTTGTAGTCTCGGCGGCACTCTCAATCTGTGCCGAATATTTTTCTATCTCCTGCCCAGCCGTGTCATATTGGCTCTGAGCGACACCCAGCTTTCCGCGAAGCTCTCTTATCTGCTCCGCACCCTTTTTCATAAGCTCCAGCCACAGACCTATTTCTATGTCCTTTCGCTCGGCGGCGTATACAAGAAACTGCTGTGCCTTTTTTGACTGTCGTTCGAGCGGCCCTATACGCCCCTCAAGCTCCGTCACAATGTCACGAAGGCGGACAAGATTTTCTTCTGTCTGTTCAAGGCGTTTTATTGCGTCCGCACGGCGGTAACGGTAGTGTGAGATACCCGCCGCCTCTTCAAACATATCACGCCTGTTTTCGCTCTTGTTTGACACCATCTCTTCAATCTTGCCCTGACCGACCATTGAATAGCCGTCACGGCCGAGTCCGGTGTCCATAAAAAGCTCGTTGACGTCTTTAAGACGGACTGTTTTTCCGTTTATGATATATGAGCTGTCGCCCGAACGGTAATAGCGTCTTGTAACGGCGACCTCGGGTTCGGGGGAATTGAGTGAACCGTCGGTGTTGTCAAGACGAAGCGTAACCTCCGCAAAGCCCTGCGGACGGCGTTCACCCGTGCCGGAGAATATGACATCCTCCATCTTTGAACCTCGAAGGCTCTTTGTCGACTGTTCGCCGAGCACCCATCTTACGGCGTCGGAAATATTGCTCTTGCCCGAGCCGTTAGGGCCGACAACCGCAGTGACACCGTTTCCGAATGTCAGCACGGTTTTATCGGGGAACGACTTGAAGCCCTGCATTTCCAATGCTTTTAAATACATGTGTTCATTTCCTTTCGGCTGTGACCGAGACACCGTTTCTCGGCATTTCGTCACTCGCCTTTACTGTTAAAATATATCCCTTGGCGGCAAAATAACGTATATTCGCCTTTGCCTGCCCTGTCATTTTCGATATGTCCTTTGTGTTGACAAGCACGGTATAAAAACCTGCGGGCCTGTCTTTTAATTCTTTTTCGGCTTTTTCACGGAAAATAATACTCTCACATATTTCACCGAACGCCGGATGATATACGCCCGCGACATAGCCGTCATCCACATTGCCGCCGGAGTGAAGCCCCAGGCGGATTACCTTTATATCGGCATCCCTGAAAATGCACAACAGCTTCGCACAAAGCTCTGCACTGCTTTCAAGTGTCGGCGGAGTGTATTTTTTCTGTTCATACAACATACAGAGCTTGGTGTTTTTAAGCACCACGGTCGGATAGATGCGAACCGTATCGGGGTTCAGCTCCACAAACTTTTTTGCGGTAATAATGTCCTTTTCGTCATCGGAGCCGTAAAGCCCCGTCATCATCTGAAGCCCCAATGAAAAGCCGTATGCTTTTATAAGCCGGCAAGCTTCAACCGTTTTTGCGGCCGTATGTCCACGCTCGTTGAGTGCCAGGACATCGTCAAACATACTCTGCGCACCGAGTTCAATTGAAGTGACACCGTGATTTTTCAGAAATTCAAGCTCTTTTTCATCTATGCAGTCGGGGCGTGTGGAAATACGTATACCGCCGAACTGCGTACCCACAAACGGTGCGGCGGCATCAAGGCACATTTTCTGCGTTTCGATATCGACCGCCGTAAACGAGCCGCCGAAAAAAGCGACCTCGCTGTTTTTTATATCGTGAGGGGTTTTGGATGCCGTGCGGCACGCCTTTTCTATCTCCTCTTTGGTAATGGGACTGCGTGTGCCCGAAATTGCCCGCTGATCGCAGAAAATGCAGTTGTGCGGACAACCCAGATGCGGCACAAACAGCGCAACGTTTATATGCTTCAATGCTCTATCCCCATAAGCTTTAACGCTTCCTTCGCCGCCGCCATCTCGGCTTTTTTCTTGCTCGGCCCGACACCCGTGCCGATACAGTTGGAGTTTAAGTACACTTCAACCGTGAACTCCTTCATATGGGGCGGTCCGCTCTCTGCCGCCAGTTCATAACGCAGATGCTCGTCGGGGTTTTTCTGTATGACCTCCTGCAGAAGCGTCTTGTAGTCGGTGACGGCTATTATATCGGTGTCGGCCTGCTTTACCGGAATAAGTGCGACCTTTTTTGCCGCTTCGATTCCGCCGTCAAGATACACGGCGGCTATAATCGCTTCGACAACATCCGCAATAATAGAGGCCCTCTGTCTGCCGCCCTGCTGTTCTTCGCCACGGCTTATATACAGATAACTGCCGAGGTCAATGGAACGGGCGAACTTTGCGAGGCTCTTTTCGCACACGGCGTTCGCGCGGATTTTTGTAAGCTCCCCTTCGGGACGGTCGGACAGCGTCTTATAGAAATATTCAGCCGCCGTAAAGCCCAGAATTGAATCCCCAAGAAACTCAAGCCGCTCATAGTTGTGAAGGTGGCTTTTTTCACCGTTATAGGATGAGTGCGTGAGCGCGAGCTTTAACAAGTCCTTATTCTTAAATTTATAACCTATCTTTTTTTCAAGAGACTCTGTGTTCATTTTGTTATTCTTCCGTTTGCTGTTGTTCTATATATGATTTTAATGAATCAAGTGCCCTGTCGGCGATTTTGCCGTAACGCTCCCGCTTGTCACGAATCCGGGTATCAAGCGGCGGCAGAAGTCCTATTGCCGCACCCATCGGCTGATAGTCCTTTACGGTGCTGTCGGACACATATCTGCAGAACGCACCGAGCAGAGTGTCTGCGGGCGGCACAAATTCGTTTTTGCCCTTAAAAAGACGTGCGGCGTTTATGCCGGCGATTATTCCGGATGCGGCGGACTCCATATAGCCCTCGACACCCGTTATCTGCCCTGCGAAAAATATGTTCGGATTGTTCTTCATATTAAATGACGAAGTCAGCACCGTGGGGGCGTTTATGAATGAATTGCGGTGCATAACGCCGTAGCGGACATATTCGGCATTCTTAAGTGCCGGGATAAGACCGAACACACGCTTCTGCTCCGGGAATTTAAGATTAGTCTGAAAGCCGACCAGATTATACATTGTGCCGTCGGCGTTCTCTTTTCGAAGTTGCAATACAGCCCACGGACGGTGGCCTGTTTTGGGATTTATAAGTCCCACAGGCTTCATAGGGCCGAAGCGGATTGTATTCTCGCCCCGTTTTGCCATAATCTCAATGGGCATACACCCTTCATAGACACCGTTTTTCTTTTCGAAATCGTGCAGAACAACGCTTTCGGCTGTTATGAGGGCGTTATAGAATTCCTCATATTCCGCTTTGTTCATGGGGCAGTTTATGTAATCGTCATCACCGCCCTTGTCATAGCGTGACGCCGTGAATGCATTATCCATATCTATGCTCTCGGCTGTGACAATCGGTGCGGCGGCATCGAAAAACGACAGCCCTCCGCCCGTAAGAGTGCGGATTTTTTCGGACAGTCCTTCACTTGCCAGCGGCCCTGCTGCGATTATGACAATGCCGTCGGTGGGGATATCGGTCACTTCCTCGTGTATGACTTCAATAAGCGGATCGCCCTCAATATCATCGGTTACGCTCTTTGAAAAGCCGTCACGGTCAACCGCAAGTGCACCGCCTGCGGGAACGGCATTTACTTTGGCGTACTTTACGCAGATTGAATCGAGAAGCGACATCTCGTTTTTGAGAAGCCCCGATGCGGACGCGTAAAGCGAGGACTTAAACGAATTGGAGCAGACAACCTCGCACAGGTTTTCGCTCTTGTGTGCCGGCGAGAACTTTTTGGGCTTCATCTCGTAGAGCTTTACTTTTATTCCCCGTTTTGTAAGCTGCTTTGCCGCCTCTGTTCCTGCGAAGCCGCCGCCGATTACGGTAACGAAATCATTCATCGTCTTTTTTCGCTTTCTTTTTTCCTTTTTCTTCGTAGCCGCATTTTTCGTCAAGGCATTTATATATGTTTCCTCTTGACTTAAACAGCGTCTTGCCGCACCTGGGGCATTTTTCTTCTGTCGGAGTGTCCCATGTCATGAATGTGCATTCGGGGTAATTGGAGCAGCCGAAGAAGGTGTGACCCTTTTTGGACTTCTTGCTTATCACCGTGCCGCCGCACACCGGGCACACGCCCTTTGTTTCGACGACATAAGGCTTTGTGCATTTGCACTCGGGGTAGTTGGGGCAGGCCAGGAACTTGCCGAAACGGCCGACCTTTACAACCATCATCGCACCGCACTTTTCGCACGGAACATCGGTCTTGTCTTCTTCAAGGCTTATTTTTACGCCTTCCATTGAAGCCTTCGCCTTTTTGAGCGTATCTTCAAATTCATCGTAAAATTCATGGAGCATTTTTATGTAGTCATATCCGCCGGCTTCGATTTTATCGAGATCCGACTCCATGGCGGCTGTAAATTTGGTGTTTACGATTTTGGGGAATTTATCTTTGAGCAGTCCCGTTATCGCCGTGCCGAGTTCTGTCGGGGCAAGGGTTTTTTTGGACTCTCTGACGCAGTAGTCACGGTCAAGAATAATTGACAGGATGGATGCGTATGTGCTGGGTCTGCCGACACCGGTTTCTTCGAGCATCTTGATAAGGGACGCTTCTGTATATCTCATCGGGGGCTGCGTGAAATGCTGTTCGGTCTTGAGCTCCTTAAGCTTTAACACCTTGCCCGCAACCATCTCGGGGAGTGCGCTCTCGGCTTCGTCTTCATCGGATGAATTATCGTAAAGCACGGTATAACCGTCAAAACGAACGGTGTAGCCCGAGGCGTTAAATACGCAGTAGTGCTCGGTGTCGCCCTCCTGTCCCGCGTGGATTTCGGCACGCACGGTGTCGTGAATGCAGTTTGCCATAAGGGACGCGGTAAAGCGGCTCCAGATAAGATTATAGAGCTTATACTGCTCGGATGTGAGCGAGGATTTTACTTCTGCGGGGGTAAGTGACGGAATTGTGGGGCGTATGGCCTCGTGGCCATCCTGCGCGCCCTCACGGGTTTTGAAATATCTCGGCTTTTCGGGCAGATATTTTTCGCCGTAGCTTTCGGTGATGAACTTGTTGCCCTCGGCTCTGGCTTCTTCGGAAATTCTTAAAGAGTCGGTACGCATATATGTGATAAGACCTACGGGGCCTTTATCCGCAACGTCAACGCCTTCATAGAGCTCCTGCGCGATTTTCATTGTACGCTTTGCAGGGAAGCCGAGACGGCGGGACGCCTCCTGCTGTAAAGTGGAGGTGATAAACGGGGGCGACGGCTGTTTTTTGCGTATGCCCTTTTTGACGGAATCGACGGTATAGACCGCATTGTCAAGGCGGCGGCTTATCTTTTCGGCATCCTCGGCGTTTAAGAGTTTAATCTTGCCGTTTTCATCCCCCGCGAATGAAGCCTTAAACTGCTTTTTTGAGGGAGGGGCGGTTAAAAATGCGTCCGCTGTCCAGTATTCCTCGGGAACAAACTTTTTTATCTCTTCTTCTCTGTCAACGATAAGACGAAGTGCGACGCTCTGAACACGGCCGGCTGAGAGTCCTCTGCGGATTTTCTGCGAGATAAACGGCGACAGACGGTAACCGACAAGGCGGTCGAGTATTCTTCTTGCCTGCTGGGCGTTTACAAGGTCAATGTCGATTTTTGACGGCGACGCAATGCCCGCTAAAACACTTCGTTTGTTTATTTCGTTGAACTTGACACGCATTTCACGGTTAAGATCAAGTCCCAGAATGGCCGCAAGGTGCCAGGATATGGCCTCTCCTTCGCGGTCGGGGTCGGTTGCGAGAATAACATTATCGCTCTTGGACGCAAGGTCCTTTAATTCGGCGATAAGCTTTTCCTTTCCTTTTATTATTGTATAGTCGGGCTTGAAGTCGTGCTTTACGTCAACGGAGAGCTTTGATGAGTATAAGTCTCTCACGTGACCCATTGAGGCCTTTACTTCATAGCCGGGGCCTAAATATTTCTTTATTGTCTTCGCCTTTGCAGGCGACTCTACGATTACAAGTGATGACATTTTTGATCTCCTGTTGTTAGTTTATTTCTTTGCTTATAGTTTTATTATTCGGGTAAGCAATCGAAAATTGCGAAACAATGCATAATTCATAATGTATAATGCATAATGTCGGAAGTCCTGCGGACTTGGATTATATAGCTACGCCACTTGCGAAGCTCCATTGCTAATTGCTAACTGTCCTTGCTTTTTGCTCGTTTTATAATGCATAATGCACAATTCACAATGCTCAATGCATAATGTCGCAGACAAAAATTATCCGGTGAATAATTTTTGGCGTAGCGACTAATGAGGACCGACGGCAGCGGTCCGATAAACCGAAAACAAGAAGTCCTGCGGACTTGGATTATATAGCTACGCCACTTGCGAAGCTTAACTGCTCCTTGCTCCTTGCTCCTTGCTAACTCTCCTTGCTCTCTATATTGCCGAATACAAATCGCCATAGTAGCTTCTGACCATTTCTTTTATTTCAAGCATTATAAGCGCGGATGAAATGTCGTCGGTGCTCATTTCGGTAAGGTCCGAAATTGTGTCAAGTGAAATCGGGTTTTCAGACAGTACGGAAAAGACCTTTCTTTCGGGTTCCGAGAGGGACTCAAGGTCATATTCTTTTTTTTGCAGCTCGGCTGAACTCTGTTCGACAGTCTGTTCCGGCGGGGTCTGCTCTTTTTTTGTTTTCTCCGTTTTGGGCTTTTTCGGCTTCTTCGGCGCGGTCGGTTTCTGCTGTGTTATTGTGCCTTTGCCGTAGATGAAATCCGCCAGACCGAAAATCTTTACGGAGCTGTCAAAATCGGGCTTAAGTGAGATATACGCTTCCGGTGTCAGTACGTCGAGACATCCCGAAAATGTATCGATTATCGCATCGGCGGCACATTTTATTTCACTTGCACCGTTTTTCAGAAGTGCCGTACAGCCGTCGCTCTGCAGAATTTCAGGGGCGGGTACAAGAATCCGTCGTCTGAGTTCACAGGCACGTTTTGCGGTTATCATCGAGCCGCCTGTGTCGCCCGACTGCGCCACAAAGCACGCTTTTCCCAATGCCGCTATTATGCGATTTCGTTCGGGGAAGGTGTATTTTGACGGAGCTTCAAAAGGGAGCAGTTCCGACAGCAGAAGTCCTTTTTCGGCTATCGTACTCCTCAGCTCTTCATTCTGCGACAGATAATCACTGCCGAGCCCCGCGCCAAGAACTGCTATTGTGTTTCCGCCGGCGTTAACTGCGCCCATATGCACGGCACTGTCTATGCCCAAAGCGCCGCCGCTTACGACTGTTACATCGTTTTGTGCGAGACCGTAGGCGAAAATGTACGATGCCGCACGTGCGTTCTGTGTGGCGTTTCGTGTGCCGACACATGATATTTTCATCGGAGAATTGAGAAGCCCGAGATTGCCCGACGCAAAAAGCGCAAACGGGAATTTTTTCAGTTCTTTAAGCTCCTTAGGGTAATATTCGCTTTCGGGGGTAATTATTCGCCATGAATTTTTCTTGCACACGGCGATTACTTTATTCATACGCTCGTTCATTTCATCCGAACGTGCGAAAATAAGCCTGTTTCTGATTTTTTCATCCTCGGGGTACGGATACAGAACATTAGGGTCCTTTTCTAAAAGTGTACCCGGTGAACCGAAGATATTTATAAGCTGTCTTACGGCTACGGTATCACGTGCCGCAATGTGAAGACGGAGCCAGTTCTCCGCTTCGGTTCGTGACATCCGTCATTCCCCTCTTTCTTTCATAAACTCCCACACCGTTATGGCGGCTGCCGCAGCGGCGTTAAGAGACTCGGCCTTGCCCTTCATGGGAATGGTTACCATGTTTGTGCAAAGGGCGAGAGTTTCGTCCGTTATGCCGTTGCCTTCGTTGCCGATTATACAGATTATGCCGCCGGTTTTGTCTGCGGATATTATGTTTTCGGCGTCGCCCGACGCTACCGTGGCAAAGACCTTCATGCCTTTGCTTTTTGCGAAACTAAGAAATTCGGCGGTGTCGGTTATACGGTAAACAGGGAAACGAAGCAGGCCGCCCATTGAGGCTCTGAGTGCCTTGGGACTTCTTATGTCACAGCCGGAATATACTATAAGCCCGTCGGCACCGAGTGCTTCGGCACTTCTGACGACCGCACCGAGATTATCGGGATTTTGCAGGTTTTCGGTAAATACGTAGAAGCCGTTTGTGTCTATATTCTCGATTTTTTCATTATCGCCGTTTTCTCGGCAGACACAGAACATCTGCTGCGTTGTAGAGGTGTCCGACAGCTTTTCGGCTATGTCGGGAGTTATGTAATATGCCGATTCCGAAGCCGCCACGCACTCCGAAAAAATGTCGGAATACTTTTCTGCCGCCTCTTCGGTTGCGAAAAATTCTTCTATCGGTGTGCCGCTTCGTACGGCATCGCCGCAAAGCCTTGCACCCTCAAGCAGAAAACGGTCTGTCTTTTTTCGCTCGCTTGCCTTTAACAGCAGCGAAGCGGATTTTATTTTTCCGTTTGCACGGGAAGTTATCTTCATTAAACTTTTATTCATCATTTTAACTTGTTCAAAAAATATACAGACAATCAACAAGGAAAGAACATTGTACAATTAAGAATTAAGAATTAAGAATGCATAATGTCGGAAGTCCTTCGGACTTGATTTATAAGGCTTCGCGAATTGTGGGCTTTTTTGGGGTTGCCGGGCTTTTGCCGTACCGGCGGGCTGAGCCGCCCCTTACAATGCAGAATGCATAATTCATAATGCATAATTTCGGAAGACACTGCGTGTCTTGGATTATATAGGCTTCGCGAATTGTGGGCTTTTTCGGGGTTGCCGGGCTTTTGCCGTACCGGCGGGCTGAGCCGCCCCTTACAATGCAGAATGCATAATTCATAATGCATAATGTCGGAAGTCCTACGGACTTGGATTTATAGAGCTTCGCCTCTTGCAGAGCAGCTCCACACTTGCAAAGAGCGAAGCTTCACTGCTCCTTGCTCCTTGCTCCTTGCTCACTTGTCTACATTTTCCCGCTCTGCACAATATCTTCCGCCATCAGATTTATAAGATACGCCGCACCGACCAGGAATGTGGGCGACAGAATAAACGCAAGCCATTTATAATTCACAAAACGCAGGCTGTTCGGTTTAAGACGCAGACCGTTTTTGTTGCGTATGAGATAAACTGCAAGTGCCACGACACCGATAAATATTGTGCCGTATGTAACAAGAACCGATACTATCATCGCACCGTGCTCCATGTTCGCCGTGACATATGAATACCATACGGAAATGAAGTTATTAAGAAAATGCAGTATCATCGACGGCCACATTGAGCCTGTCTTTACTCTCACAAACCCGAGTGCGACACCGGCGATAATCGCAAACGGCACCTGTGTAAAATTGCCGTGCATAAGTCCGAACACAACAGAAGTCATTGCTATGGCAAAGCCCTCACCGTATTT
>CAZTWO010000013.1:11712-14604 GCA_964617965.1 uncultured Ruminococcus sp.
AATTAGCAATTAGCAGTTAGCAATTAGCAATGGAGGAAGGCACTGCGTGCCTTGGATTATAAAGCTTCGCCTCTTGCAAAGCTTCAATATTTCCTGCCCTTGCCAACAGCTGACTTACATTGCTAATTGCTCATTTCTAATTGCTAATTGTATTTACCTTCCGCAGCAATGCTTATACTTTTTGCCGCTGCCGCAGGGGCACGGATCGTTTCTGCCGACCTTGGCTGTCTTGTTGCGTACGGGCTGTTTTTTGGTTGAGCCGTCGGACGTGCCGGAGGTTGATGTTACCTTTGCGGCCTCTTTACGCTTTAAGTCTTCTTCGGAGCGGATAACGGCTGTTATTATCATCTTGACAGTGCCCTCACGTATGGACATTGTCATTTCATCGAACATATCGTAGCCCTCCTGACGGAATGCGACTACGGGGTCCTGCTGAGCGTACGCGCGAAGACCGATTGAACGCTTTAGCTGATCCATGGCGTCGATATGATCCATCCAGTTTACGTCAACGTTGTGAATAAGCACCTTGTGCTCAAGCTGAACCATAATCTCTTTGCCGTACTCCTCGGTTTTGGCATCAAGAATGCCTATGGCTCTGTTTACCATAAACTCGGAGAGCTCTTTTGTCGAACCGACATCGGGCAGCTTTTCGTCGCCCATAAGCCACATATATTTGCCCTCAAGACCGGCTATGTTCCAGTCGTTCTTGTTGTGGGAAGCGGGGCAATAAAATTCAACGGCATCGGTTATCGACTCTTTTATCATCTTGCGGATAGTGGCATCCATATCCACACCGTCAAGCACCTGATTACGCTGAGAATATATTATCTCACGCTGTTTGTTCATAACGTCGTCGTACTGCAGAACGTTCTTACGGATTGCGAAGTTGTTGGACTCAACTCTCTTCTGAGCCATTTCAACGGACTTCGAGAACATTCCGGCTTCAATCGGCATTGTTTCGTCGATTTTGAACATATCAAGCGTTTTATAGAACTTGTCGCCTGCAAACAGACGCATAATATCGTCTTCTGCGGACAGATAGAAACGGCTTTCACCGGGGTCACCCTGACGACCCGCACGGCCGCGCAGCTGGTTGTCTATTCGTCTTGACTCGTGACGGACAGTGCCGAGAATGAACAGACCGCCGGCTTCTCTTACGGCGTCCGCCTCGCCTGCCATCTGCTCTTTATATTTCTTTTCGAGCTCGGCAAATGTTTTTCTCGCTTCAAGAATTGCTTCGTCATCGGTCTCCGAAAATCCGGTGGCTTCGGAAATAAGCTCCTCGGGGATCTGCATTTTACGCATTTCCGCTTTAGCCATATATTCGGAGTTGCCGCCTAAAATAATATCAGTACCACGGCCCGCCATGTTGGTGGCTATTGTAACGGCACCCAATTTGCCCGCCTGTGCTACGATTTCGGCTTCACGCTCATGCTGTTTGGCGTTCAAGACCTCGTGCTTGATTCCGGCACGCTTAAGAGCACCCGACAGCTGTTCGCTCTTTTCGATGCTGACCGTACCGACCAGCACGGGCTGACCCTTTTCGTGGCACTTTTTGACCTGCTCGATAATGGCGGCGAACTTGCCCTTTTCGGTCTTGTACATGACATCGTCCCAGTCGTGACGGATCATGGGCTTGTTTGTGGGAATTTCAACAACGTCAAGGGAGTAAATCTCGTTGAATTCCTCGCTCTCGGTCATTGCCGTACCGGTCATACCGGACAGCTTTTTATAGAGACGGAAATAGTTCTGGAATGTGATTGTTGCAAGCGTTTTGGACTCCTGGCGAACGTTTACGCCTTCCTTTGCTTCAATAGCCTGATGAAGGCCCTCGTTATAGCGTCTGCCGAGCATTATACGACCGGTGAACTCATCAACAATAAGCACCTCGCCGTCTTTTACAACGTAGTCTATATCACGGCGCATGACACCGCGTGCCTTGATAGCCTGGTTTATGTGATGCTGAATTGTAAGGTTCTCGGCATCCATAAGGTTGTCGACACCGAAAAATTCCTCGGCGGCGGCAATACCCTTCTTGGTAAGAGTCGCAGTCTTTGCCTTTTCGTCTATGACATAATCGGTATCGGGATCGATTATTTCTTCGATATCCTTCTTTGCGTCAAGCTCCGTTATCTTTTTGGGCTTCAGGCGGCGGGCGAATTCATCGGCGATTTTATATAAATCGGAGGACTTGTCGCCGTGGCCTGAAATGATAAGAGGAGTTCTGGCTTCATCGATTAAAATGGAGTCGACCTCGTCAACGATTGCATAGGCATGTCCGCGCTGAACACGGTTTTCTTTGTATGTTACCATGTTGTCACGAAGATAGTCGAAGCCCATCTCGTTGTTTGTGCCGTATGTAATATCGGCGGCATACGCTTCCTGACGCTCTTCGTTAGTCTTTTCGTGAATGATAAGACCGACCTTGAGTCCTAAGAAACGGTAAACCTTGCCCATCCATTCGGAGTCACGCTTTGCCAGATAATCGTTGACGGTGACTATATGAACGCCCTCACCCGTTAAAGCGTTAAGGTAAGCGGGAAGAGTTGCGACAAGCGTTTTGCCTTCACCTGTTTTCATTTCGGCAATACGGCCCTGATGAAGAACGATGCCGCCGGCAATCTGCACCGGGAAGTGCTTCATGTTAAGAACACGCCATGCCGCCTCTCGGCATACGGCAAACGCCTCGGGGAGAATATCGTCGGTTGTCTCGCCGTTTTTCAGTCTTTCCTTAAATTCGGGAGTTTTGGCTTTAAGCTCGTCATCGGTGAGCTTTGACATTTCGTCTTCGAGTGCGAGAACCTTTTTAACGATAGGCTCATTTCGTTTGATTTCTTTTTTGGAATAATCTCCAAACAGCTTTTTGAGTAATGACAATTAAATCTTCCTTTC
>CAZTWO010000013.1:14704-20291 GCA_964617965.1 uncultured Ruminococcus sp.
CATATTTCCGCCAGCACGCATCTGCCGCATTCGGGGTTCTGCGATTTGCATACCGCTCTGCCGTGCAGAACACAGCGGTGGCAGAAGTCGGAGCTTTCGTCGGGCGGCAGCAGGGGCCGCATTATTTTTTCGATTTTTTCGGGGTCTTTTTTGTCGGCAAAGCCCAGGCGTGTCATAATACGCATAAAATGCGTGTCGCATACAACAGCGTGACCGCCGTAAATATCGCCGACTATCAGGTTTGCCGTTTTGCGTCCGACACCGGGCAGAGTGACAAGCTTTTCGATTGTGTCGGGGACTTTTCCGTCGAAGTCCGACAGAATTTTCTTTGCCGAAAAAACTATATCGTGTGCCTTCTGGTGATAAAATCCGCACGGCTTTACGATTTTTTCGACCTCCGACACATCGGCGTCTGCCATATCCCCGACAGTCGGGTACTTTTCGAAAAGCACGGGCGTTATCTCATTTACCCTTTTGTCGGTACACTGTGCAGAAAGGCGAACGGCGACAAGCAGTCGAAACGGCTGTTTTTCGTTAAGGGAGCACACGGCATCCGGATATTCCTTTTTCAACGCATAAATTGCGTATAATGCTTTTTCGGACGGTGTCATCATATTCTCCCGCTTCTTATTTAAGGCGATACTTTCGCAGTATCCCAAATAGTATATATTAACGTTCCCCAAAAATCAAGTGCAAATATAGTATGTTATAAATATTTATTATAAATCGCTTTTTTACACAAGAAAACGGTTCAAGTTTGAGGGATTACTGTAAAGTTTACAACTTCGGTTTAAATTATTCTTAAGCCGTTTTTAATGTTTGCCGTTTATTCTTGTTTTTGCAACGTGTGCAAAATAGTTTTTTTGCAATTGACTTTTTAAGGCGTATGCTGTATTATTGTATTCGTGTTTATAAAAAACTCTGTGTTTTCGCACGTATACTAAAAAACAGGGGAACGGAAAATGAAAAAGCTTAAAGTTATATCAATATTGCTGTCGGTTGTCTTGCTCACACTTATAATGACACCCGCCGCACTGGCAATCAATACAAATGCCGACTACTACAAAGAAATTCTCGGCGGTGTTGTCGACTCCGACACATTCGAAAAAGCCTTTAACAACATCAACAACACAAACAACAGCGAGGGGCAGACAAGCGTAAGTCTCGGCACCTCGGGTACGCTCAACGCCATAGCAAAGATACTTCAGTCACGTTTCGGCGGTAGCTACAACGTCGATGAAATCATTGCAGCACTCAAGAATGCACTCGGCAGTACCGACTTAAACAGCATTCTGTCGGGCGGGCTGTCATCCGCTTTAAGCAAGCTGACATCGGGCAGTATTATGAGTGACATCATGAAATATCTTCAGGGTGAAACCGAATCAACAACCGAAGAAACCACCGAAGCCGAGACGGAAGAAGAGACCGAAAAGCCTACCGAGGCTGCAACAGAAACACCCGCAACACAGTCAAATTCCGTATCATACATATATGTTCCCGTAAGCTCGACTCCCGACACATACGTTGTCGAGACAACAACGGAAGAAGTAACCACAATGGAGGAGTACACAGCCCCCGAGAGAGTTACCGTTCAGCCGCTCGAGACCGAGAGCACGACATATGAAGTTATTGACGACACGGCATCCTCCGGCGTTACGGCAAAAATGATTATCGGCATAATTCTTCTTGTGCTGTCCGCCGCCGCAGTTGTCGTAGTGGCCATTATACTCAAGAAGAGCCGTGTATAATTCAGAGCATATCGAATATATCAGCGACCGCCTTCGGCTGATCGTATCCCCCCAACACACGTTCGGTACGGATGCGCTGCTGTTGGCGGCGTTTTCACATCCCGCCCCGAACGCCAAATGTGTCGATTTCGGCACGGGGTGCGGAATTATTCCGTTTTACTGGCTTCGTGAAGGCGTAAAAAAGGTGCAGGCGGTTGAAATTCAGCCCCTTGCCTGCGACCAGGTAAGACGAAGCATTGAACTGAATAACCTGCAAAATGATTTTATTCTGACCGAAGGCGATCTGACCCGGCTTAAGGGCACACTGCCGACGGAATATTTTGACGTTATAACGATGAATCCGCCGTATACTCCTTTAGGCGGAGGAATTATAAGCGAGACGAGTGCCGACAGAATAGCAAGGCATGAAACATGTCTCACGCTCCCCTCTCTTTGCACGGCGGCGGCAAAACATCTTAAATTCGGCGGAGCGTTCTGCGTGTGTCTGCGTCCCGAACGACTGTCCGAAATGATGTACGCCATGCATGACGCAAAAATCGAGCCCAAACGCCTGCGTTTTGTCAGTCAGCGTCCCGGCAAAGCACCATGGCTTTTTCTGCTCGAGGGCAAAAAAGGACGAAAACCCGGGCTTACAGTCGAAAAGACGCTGTATATTGAGAGTGAAGAGATGGAGAAAATAGTAGGAGAATATAAAAAAAATTAGCAATTAGCAGTTAGCAATTAGCAATTTCGGAAGTCCTGCGGACTTGATTTTATAAGCTCCGCAGATATATAAGTTTTTTTCAACATGTAAATCTCATATTTTGCGTAGCTTTATAATCCAAGACACGCAGTGTCTTCATTCATTATGCATTATGCATTATGCATTCTACATTCTACATTGCTCTGATATTCCATAGCAGTATTCCTTATTAATCCAACTTTCAATTTTGAAGAAAGAGGTAAATTTATGTCCGGCAAGCTTTATGTCGTGGGAACACCCATAGGAAATCTGGACGATATGTCCCCGAGAGCGATAAAGACGTTAAGAGAAGTCGATTTTATCGCGGCGGAGGATACACGCGTCACGATGAAGCTCTTAAACAGATTTGAAATAAAAAACAGGCTGATAAGCTATCACGAGCATAACCGTGCCGAAAAGGGCGAGCTTATTATCGACCGACTTTTAGCGGGTGAAAGCTGTGCCGTCGTAACGGATGCCGGCATGCCCGCAATATCCGACCCCGGTCAGGATCTTGTAAAGCTCTGCCATGAACAGAGCGTTGAAGTCGTGTCCGTTCCCGGTCCCAGTGCGGTTATAACGGCACTTGCAATGTCGGGACTGAACGTCGGAAGGTTTACGTTTGAAGGCTTTCTGTCCGTCAACAAGCCAAAACGCCGTGAGCATCTCGAAGAAATAAAGACCGAGAAAAAGACAATGGTGTTCTATGAAGCTCCTCACAAATTAGCGGACACACTGCATGACCTGTATGTCACTCTCGGCGACAGAAGAATAGGGCTTATAAAAGAGCTTACGAAGATACATGAAAATGTAGAGATTACTACTCTTTCCGAAGTTGACGGCAAATATGACGATCAGAAAATCAAGGGCGAATTTGTTATAATAATCGAAGCGAAAAGCGAAGAAGAGTTAAAAAAAGAGGAGCTCGAAAACGCCCCCGACCCCGTGGAGCTGGCAAAAAAATATATAGCCGAGGGGTTTAGCGTTAACGAAGCGGCTAAAAAAGCGGCTAAGGACACGGGCAGCAAAAAAGGCGATATTTATAAAGAACTTGTTAAATGACAAATCCTTAAAATGAGGTTGACCGAATTGAAAAACGATATTACGAGTGCAGGCAAAGCGACCGTTATTTCGTCAAAAGACAAAAAAGAACGAGAGCTTGACAGCACTCTTCCGATAAAACAGAATGTACAGGACGGCGACACGGTAATTCTGACTTTGCCGCTGACGGTGACAGCAGAAGAAGCCGTCGGGAATGCTTTTTTTGAGCTTAGCTACTCCACAGGCAGAACGAAAATCTATATTGACGATGACAAAATCGCCGAGTATCCGTTTGTGCTCGCCCCCACAAGACAGAACATAACGGAATACGCCGACGGAAATGAGCATACGCTTAAAATAGAGATAATCCACAACGGCACGTTCGGCGGATTCTATTTCGGCAAAATCGCCGTGCATACATTCCGTGACACCTATTTTGACATAGAAAACAGGGGCGACAACGGCATAACGGCTGTGTCGTCAATCACAGATGACAGCGTTAACATAATAGTAAGAGCGACGGTTGCGAACGCCACAAACTACGATATTATAAGACTTACGCTTATTTCACCGACAGGGGAAGAAACTGTAAAAATATGCAAACCGACATCCCCCGAATGCATATTTATACCGGATAAAACATTCTTCTGGAACGGCGGATTCGGTCATGAAATGTACAAAATCAAAGCGGAGCTTATGCGTGACACCATGTGTCTTGACAGTACCGAAGTCACATTCGGCGTATACAGAACCGATTTTGAAAACGGATTTCTGACACTGAACAACATAAAACTCCCCTTAAACGGCGTTGTTATGCGTGACGGCAAAATCGACACCGAGGACAGTTCTCTGACGGCAAAGCTCGGTGCGAATATTGCGGCAATCAGAATCACTCCCGATACCGAAAAGATTTTAACGGAGTGCGACGAAAAAGGGCTTCATGTGTGGCTTGACATGACGACACCCGAATTTGACGAAGGGCAGACAACTCGCCTTATACAGCATCTGGCAAGCCATCCGAGCCTTGTTTTCGCTTCATCTGACTGCGAAAAATATGAAAACCTCCGTTCGTTCTGCAGTGTGATAAAAAACAATTCCCGAAACATATTTACAGCGGGCCGGTCGCATTTCGGCCACGACGAGAGCATAACGGAAGCAATACCCGACGTGCTTTTCATAAGTGTTCCGCATGACACGACACTGCAGGATTTTTCGGAGCTTGATTTGGCTTTTTCGGAATTTCTTGACAAGAACAAAGACTGCAGATACGCCGTGTTTGCCGATGCCCCGGAAGGAATTTTTGACAGACACACCGCCGCACCGCAGAGAGCCGACTGCTCACAGGAATATTTTTCACTCTGGCACGAAAAATTCTGGCAGACCTTCGCACTGAAAAAAGGTGTATTTGCCACATTTGCGGGCTTCTTAACAGACGGCGAAGAAGCATCAACACGCACGGGATTAGTCAGTGCGGACAAATCCGACATTAAAGATGTTTTTGGCTTTTATAGGGCGCAGTTCTCGGCTGAGCCGTTTATAAGAATATGCTCGGCGGATGTGACATCGTCTACATCAAAATATATTGACATTCGCTGTTACACCAACGCCCCTATCGCGGAGCTTACGGTTAACGGCAAAAAGAAAAGCCGACGCACAAGCGAAAAGCTGTCGGACGGCGTTCAGATTTTCAGACACGTAAAGCTTAAAAGACAGAACAACACGATTGTCGTGACAATAAAGGATGATACGGATTCGACGGTTGTGTTCAGGTCGAAATCCAGGCTTAAAAAAATATAAACAGTGAGCAAGGAGCAAGGAGCAAGGAGCAGTTATGCTCCGCAAAAGGCAAACTATTGTAACAATCCATGTAAAAATTTGCATGCTTCTGTAATTCAGCTTTGCAAAAAATTTTTTAAGTGAGCAATGAACAGTTAAGCTTTGCAAGAAGCGAAGCTTTATAAATCAAAACGCACAGCGTTTTCCGACACTGCTCCTTGCTCCTTGCTAACTTCAATCTTACGATTCTGTAATTCAGCTTTGCAAAAAATTTTTTAAGTGAGCAATGAACAGTTAAGCT
>CAZTWO010000013.1:20391-22336 GCA_964617965.1 uncultured Ruminococcus sp.
AGCTTTATAAATCAAAACGCACAGCGTTTTCCGACACTGCTCCTTGCTCCTTGCTCCTTGCTAACTTAAGGCTTGCCGCTTTTTATCGACAGAGTATAATTTAACCCGAAAGGATGTGACACAATGGAAAATAAAGGCTTCGGTATGGGAGCGTTGGCTGACAGAATAGAAATGCTCGGAAAGTTTGTTATTTCCGTTGTGTCGGCTGTCCTTAAATTTGTCTACGGCATTACTTTAAGACCGATTATCTTTGTTATAAAGAAAACCGGGCGTTTTGCGAAAAATGCATATTTATACATAAAGAGAAGCATTGCCGAGCAGTTAAACGGCGAAAAATATTTTACAGGGCGTTTTGCGCGTTCAGTAAAAATGCTCGTCTATACGCTCTTCCACTCCCCAAAAAATTTCGGGGAAATGCTCAAGCACTACATTCACAAAGGGCGGCATTCCTACCGCAGTCCCATAAGACTTGCCGTGTATGTCATTCTGCCGCTTCTGTCCTTGTCAACTCTGCTTATATTCCTCAATAATTTAGGCAATATGCACCCGGCACTGTGTCTGAGCATAGGCGACACGGTGATAGGCTATGTTGACAGCGAGAGCGAATATTTCTCCGCTAAGACAAAGGCAAAAGAGAGACTGAATCTGACTTCCGAGAGTGAGACAAAGGCATCTTTGCCCGAAGTGACATATTCCGTAAAGCTTATAAATGTAAACGGCTTTACAAGCGAAGAGGAGCTTTGCGACAGTCTGATAAAAAATTCCGACGCGAAAATCACAAATGCCTGCGGAATTTACATTGACGACAGATTTCTTTGTGCAGTCAAAAGCGAAACAGACGCAAGACGGATTTTCAATTCTTTTCTGGAAAATTACAGAGAAAGCGACAGTGACATTGTGTCTTTTGTTCAGAGCATAAGCTTTGTTGAGGGGCTGTACCCCGACAGTGATGATGTTGTGTGGAACAGTGACACACTGCAGAAGAAAATCAATATGTCAGACACCGAGAACCGCTATCATACGGTGACCGACGGCGACACAATTGAAACGATAACGGCAAGATACGGCATTACGGAAGATAAGCTTAAATCCCTTAACCCCGAATACGATTTTGAAGGCGGTCTTAAGACAGACGACAGACTGCTTATAACAGACGAAGAGAGAATACTGACGGTCAAGGTCACAAAGACTGTAGTCTCAACCGAGGAAGTTCCGTATACCACGACCGAAATGCAGACGGATATTCTGTATCTCGGCACTACAAGGACGATTACAGCCGGCAAAACAGGCACGGATCAGGTCACAAGCCTTGTAACATACGTCGACGGAAATGAAGTTTCAAGAGAAGAAATTTCACGCGTCCGCACAAAAGACCCCGTAAACAAGCGTGTACAGGTCGGCACAAGAGCGTTAAGTGAGAGCTATTCCGTAACGGTAATAAACGGCGGAGTATTCGTATGGCCCGCTGTTAACGCCACAAACATAAATTCACCCTACGGCTACCGCTGGGGCAAGCTTCATGCGGCGATAGACATTGGCTCGTCGACAGGCACAAGCCTCGGCAAGGCGGTTGTCGCGGCGGCGGCAGGTACTGTTACGGTTGCGGGTGTTCACTCAAGCTACGGCTATTATGTAAGAATAGACCACGGCAACGGACTCGAGACACTCTATGCCCACTGCCAGGCAGGTTCGCTTATGGTAAAGGCGGGCGACACGGTATACGCAGGTCAGCAGATTGCGAGAATAGGCATGACGGGATATGCAACAGGCCCGCATCTGCATTTTGAAGTTATTATAAACGGCAGAAGGGTAAATCCCGCGCCGTACTTGGGACTGAAATAAAAAAGAGGGGCCGGGGGCCGGGGGCGGCGAGCAAGGCGAGCCGCAAGGCCCGAGCCAAGGGCGAGGGCATGGGCGGCGAGCAAGGCGAGCCGCAAGGCCCGAG
>CAZTWO010000014.1:0-4002 GCA_964617965.1 uncultured Ruminococcus sp.
CTCATTAGTCGCTACGCCAAAAATCATTCACCGGATGATTTTTGGCTGCGACATTGTTGATTCTTAATTGCTTTTTCTAAAATTATTTGAGTTCAAACAGCTTTGCCAGCTTCTTGATTATCGGCTTAAATTCAAAAATTCTGTCATAGAGCTTGTCGAACATTCCGATAAGCGAGCCGTTTATGAGTGCCATAACAAGCGTGCCCCAGCCTATGCCGGTTATTTTTCCGAAAAATGCGAATGTCATTATGACGGACACCGCAAGGCATGTCAGATCAAAGCATGTTTTGAATTTTGACAGCTTGATATTATACTTTCCGCTGACACCCTTTACAAAAAAGTCATAGACCTGCGGATACAGGTAAGTCTTGAAAAACAGCGCTACCGAGAGGGAAGTCATCAGCACGCCGACAACAAACATTATAATTCTCTGCCACATTGCCATACTGCCCGGGGCGGTGACATCGGGGTTGAACAGCGGAATCTTACGCCATAGGTCAAGCACCGCACCGTATAAAAGGCATGTTACAAAAGACGACAGATATATCGGCTTAAAGCCCTTCATAACAATGCAGAACACTATAAACAGAACCGCCTGAATGACGTATTCCGACTGACCGAATGTCAGCACGCCCGTTTTAAGACTGAACAGATACGCCGGTGCGACTATCATCGACACACCGAAATTTGCCGCAGTCAGAATCGCAACAGCAAGCGACAATAACGCAATCGCGACAAAATAGACGACCTCGCTCGGGCAGGTGATTTTCTTTTTCATACAGTACCTCTTTCCGCCGATTTATATCGGCTTTTTTTATTATTCGGCAAAACAAAATCGCCACACGCCCCATTGAAGGCGTATGGCGAAAAGCGGATTTTAATCCGGAAAAATCCATACAGATTTTGTAGATTTTAAATTCTTCACTGTACTTCCGTGAAGAAAATAAATGAAATTCCGCGAAACTTTATTATCCAAGTCCGCAGGACTTCCAATATTGCTAATTGCTAATTGCTAATTGCTAATTGCTAATTGCTAACTGCTCCCTGCTCCTTGCTCACTTCGGCATAACAGACTTCAAATCTGTCGGAATCTACGCTCCAATGTGCAGTATCATCGTCGCCATTCCGAAATAAATAAGCAGTGACAGCGCATCGACTATTGTCGTAATAAGCGGGCTTGACAGTACGGCGGGGTCAAGACCTATTTTCTTCGCAAGCTGAGGCAGCATGGAGGCTATAACCTTCGCACAAATCGTTGTCGCAAACACCGTAAGTCCGACTGTAACGGCAACCGTAAAGTCAACTCCCGTGTTTTTGAGAAGCAGCTTGTCTACAAGCAAAAGCTTTAGTGTTGTGGCGACAAACAGTGTCGCTCCGCACAGCAGTGCCGTCAGAAATTCCTTGAGTACGACCTTAAAGAAGTCCTTAAACTCAACCTGCCCCAACGACAGCCCACGGATAACCGTAACCGAGGTCTGACTGCCCGAGTTTCCGCCCGTGCCCATGACCATGGGTATGAAAGCCGTAAGTACGGGCAGAGCCGCAAGTGCGTTTTCGTAATTTGAAATTATCATACCCGTAAAAGTCGCCGATACCATCAGTAAAAGCAGCCACGGAATGCGTGCTTTATAGAATGTAAAGGGACTTGTTTTGAGATAGTCTGTCTCGGTGGGTGCGATAGCCGCCATTTTTGCGAAGTCCTCTTCGGTTTCTTCCTGCAGAACATCAATGGCGTCGTCAACCGTTATGATGCCGACAAGTCTGTTTTCGTTGTCGACAACCGGCATTGCGATAAAACCGTATTTTGAAAACAGAAGAGCAATCTGCTCCTGATCGTCAAGTGTCGAGACGGAAATTACATGCTCAATCATTATGTTTTCGATTGTGTTCTGAAGAGGGGACAAAAGAAGATCTTTGGCGGTGACAAGACCTATAAGCCTGCTTTTTTCGTCGGTGACATAGCAGGTGTAAATAGTCTCTTTGTCAATACCGACCTTGCGGATAAGATCAAGTGAATCTTCAACCGTGTAGTTTTTCTTAAGCCGTACAAATTCCGTTGTCATAATCGACCCTGCGGAATCTTCGGGATACTTAAGAAGCTCGTTAACCGCTTTTCTCATCTCGGGATTGGCGGTTTTGAGAATTCTTTTTACGACGTTTGCCGGCATTTCTTCGATAATATCGGCGGTGTCGTCGTAATAAAGTTCGTCAAGCACATTTTTGAGCTCAACATCACTGAACGCGTTAATAAGGAACTCCTGCATATCGGGGTCCATTTCAACGAAAACCTCGGCGGCAAGCTCTTTAGGGAGAAGCCTGTAAACTATAACGCCCTGTTCGGGTGTCAGCTCGTCGATGATTTCGTTTATATCTGCGGCGTTTTCTTCGTGAATCAAATCGTGAAGCTCGGCAAATTTTCGCTCTTCGATAAGGGCGAGAGCCTGCTCAACAAGGCTCTGTTCATTCTGTTCATCCATCGTGTGTTCCTCCGTTTCTTTGATGCCGAAAATCGGCGAAATTACAGGAAGTCACATCGAACGGACGCCGTTTTAAAGGATGCTCCGTGAGCCTATGTCAAAGGGGCACAAAGGAACATCATCCGCGTTTTTTATGCACGTACTTCGGGCGCCCGAATTCGTGCAACTGTCGCCTGTATCCATAAGCTCAACTCCTTTATGTTGATTTGTTCGTTCTGAACACAATAATTATACTCCCCGTTATCGTCACGGTCAACAATTTTTTGCGTATGAAGCTCCAAACTTTTTACTCCCGAAAGCTTTAAATTTATTGATTTTTTTAATTTGTTGTGATAAACTTTTAACGATAAAAATGAAAGAGGTGTTTTTTATGTCTAAGCTTAGTGACATCGACAACAAGGCCGCCGAAAAAGGCAAGGCTCTTGTTACATTCTGGCAGTTTGTTAAGTTTATTTTTGTAAGCCTCCTCGCAACTCTCGTTCAGTTTGCCACACTTAACATTCTTCTTCTCATCCCTCAGATTAAAGAAATCATTTCAAATCCCTATTCATTCTGGGTTTTCGCCTCCGACGGCCTCGAAGAAAACGGCCTCGGCTACTTTATCGCCTTCAACATCGCGAATATTCTGGCACAGATTGTCGCTTTCTTCGTAAACAAAGAAAAGACCTTCAATTCCGGTGCGAATGTGGCGATTACTCTTCCCATTTACATTGTGTTCACGCTTCTTCTTATCTGCTTCTCCGCATGGCTCTCCCCGACACTTCAGGGACTGTTCGTAACTTGGGGTATAGGCGCACAGGGCGCGGCGAACATTTCCACAATGTGCTGCTCGGCAATTCAGTTCTTTATCTACTTCCCGGTTGACAAAATTCTCTTCCACAAAAAAGCTGTCAAAAACGACGCCGTAGACAAGACTCCCGACAACACAGCGGAATAATCCGGTAATAAAAACAAAGGCGAATGCAACTCGGTTCTCTCCGGTTTGCGTTCGCCTTTTTTAATGTAAAATGTATAATGCATAATGCATAATTTCGGAAGTCCTGCGGACTTGATTTGAAAAGTTTCTCGGAAATAAAAGTTGAGTATTACAGGATGAAAAAATCTCTGTACGAAGCTATATAAATCAGTGTGCATGGTTCTTTTTTGTTTTAGAATTTTACTTTGGTCTAAAACTATACGGCGGAGCAGAATCCGGATATAACCTGCAGAATCCGCAAAACGCAAGCAGAAGTATTATTCCGGATTAATTTGCCGCGTCATAAAAATATTATTTGCCGGCTTCGGCTGTTTTGCTCTGCTTTTTCGGCTCAATAATAAATTTCTTTACCGCCGTATACACCGCAAACACAGGCAGGCAGCATATTACGATAAGAATAATCTTGTCCATCGGAATCCATGAGAATGCCGCATCGCCCAGAATTGTAAAGAGTATTACTCTCCATGAAATTCCCGCGACCGACAGCAGTGCGTATTTAAGATATCTGCACCCCGACGCTCCGTAAAACAGGCTTACAAAATCAATCGG
>CAZTWO010000014.1:4102-17319 GCA_964617965.1 uncultured Ruminococcus sp.
ACAAGCGCCTTTACTACGTAAATCAGCAGAATTACGGCGGTCATTACTATCTTGTTGTCGGTAAACGACAGAATTTCTTTAACGTCAATATTTGATAGTGTGTCATAATTTACTATCGCAATGACAAACAGTGTCAGTGCCACAACAATTTTTGTGACGGTCAATATAATATCTTTCTTTTTCATTAAACGCTTCCGTTCTTCAGTTGTTGTCGGGCTTGTGCGGAATTTCCATACGATAGATGTTCTTATCGGAAATGTCTATATACGGAATGTTAACCGGAGCGACACCCGATGCGGCTGTCATTGTAGCCACAAGTGCCTTGACATACGGAAAAAGCATGTCGTATGTCTCAAGGTGCAGAAATTCTTTCTCTCTGCCCGGAACGGTATTGAAAATGCCGACAACGGTAATATTGATATGAAAGCTGTCGGGCGTTTCCTTGTCGAATATATTGGCGGTAAATTCGCCTCTGCATGTGTTGTCACCGGCGTAGCCTACATTATATGAATATTTGTGTGTAAGCTCTATTCTCTTTATTCCCGTTGTTTTGTTAACAAATTCAAATTTTTCTATGCGATAATTTCTGAGTTCGCTCTTTGTCATAACAGTCACCTCTGCCGACAGATTTTATCATAATCGCCCGTTTTCTTCAATATAAAATGTAATAAAAAGCCCGAGGGACGGCAAAATTTGCCTGAAGTCAGTGCCGTAACAATGCCGAAACCGTTTATTTTTAATTCTTTTCCGGAAAGTATCTGTCAACGGAAAAATTCACATTTAAAACTATTGACTTATGTCAAAAGTTAATGTATAATCCCACTGTAAAGATTTTTATCCGAACTGTTGTTGTATTTTGCGTCTTTTTATCTCGCGAATACAAATAAGAAAAAGGAAGGTATTTGAAAAATGAAAATTGCAAAGAAAGTTCTTGCACTTGTTATGGCTCTCGCTATGGTTTTTGCACTTTCGGCTATGGCATTTGCCTCGGGTGCAACATATGTGCTTACTTCAGCTGACAACGGCAACGGCGTTTACACTGTTACTCTCAGTGCTAAGAATGCCGAGGGGCTTGAAACCGTTGACGGTATAATCAGCTATGATGCAGATGTTCTTGAAATCAAGGGCGCCGTATCAACAGGTGAGTTCTCAACAGCATACAGCGAAATCGGCGAATCCGTTATGCCTGCTTACAACACAAATGAAGCCGGCAAGATTGATGTCGGCATAGCAGTCGCAAACAAGATTCTCCCCGATACAGAGTATAAAAAGCTTGCTGAAGAAAATGATGTAACAACAAACATCACAACAGCAAACCTTGCTCTTTGCACCGTAAAGTTCACAGTTAAGGATTCAACCGCTACGTCCGCTAAGGTTACTTATAAAGACAACGAAACAGGTGCTACAGTAGAGACAACAGTAAAGTTCAATGCTTCTTCAAGCGACAAGGGTGTTACACCTCCCACAGCCGCCGACAAAGCTGATGTTGCTACCGAGACTGCGACAAAGACCGCAAGCAAGGCTGCCGCAAATAACGACAGTGCCGCCGCAACAAATTCCGTAACTCCCGGTTCTTCCGGCACATCTTCAAACGGCAACAAGAGCACAGGTGACAACATGGCTCTTGCAATCGCAGCAGGCGTAGTTGTTCTCGCAGGCGCGGCTTTCATCTTCACAAAGAAGAGAAAGTAATTTAAGAATTTAGTTCATGATTGGCTGTTCGATTTTCGGACAGCCTTTTTGTTTGGTTGCTTACGGAAGGTAAGCGGGAGTAAAAGTGAGCAAGGAGCAAGGAGCAGGGAGCAAGGAGCAGTTGATGAGGAAGGCACTGCGTGCCTTGGATTATAAAGCTTCGCCTTTGGTTTCGTGCTTTCTGAGTTTTGTATTATATATTGTTTTGGCTGTGCGGCTGTGTGCTTAAAAAATTTATTTTAGCACTTGACAATGGCGGCGGGGTTATGTATAATATTGTCTGTTGCTGCAAATGGCCCGGTAGTTCAGTTGGTTAGAACGCTAGCCTGTCACGCTAGAGGTCGACGGTTCGAGCCCGTTCCGGGTCGCCATGCAATGCTGCTATGGCTCAGGCGGTAGAGCGCATCCTTGGTAAGGATGAGGTCACCGGTTCGATTCCGGTTAGCAGCTCCAAAAGACATCGCGGACATCCGTTTGCGGTGTTTTTTTTGTGGGATTTTGTGTAATAATGCTTTGCAGAGTACATTGTAAAATTTACTGAGCTGTATAAATTGTATTTGTTGCGGTAAAAATCGCAACTAAAGCACATTCGTAAAAAAGCCGACAATTCTGTTTGTGTAATTCGTTATGTAAAGAAATTGAAATTTTGCGTCAGCCTATAATCTAAGACACGAAGTGTCTTCCTTTGTCACTGGCCACTGGCCACTGGCAACTGGCAACTGGATACAGAACATTCCTCAACTGCCATTTAAAAAAGTTTGTCGCAAATATAACTCAAATTTAAGCAAAATCCATATTGCTATCTTTATTAAATACAGGTATAATGTAAACCAAGTTTTTATATGTGAAAAAGTAAATCATACGGAGTGTATTATCATGTCAAAGGTTGTAAAATTCGGCGGTTCTTCTCTCGCCGACGCAAATCAGTTCAAAAAAGTCGCAAATATAATCAAAGCCGACCCCGCTCGCCGCTATGTTGTGGCGTCCGCTCCCGGCAAACGCAATTCGCATGACGAAAAGGTCACCGACCTTCTTCTTCGCTGCTTCCGTCTTGCGGGTGAAAAGCGTGATTTTGACGAAACATTCGAAAAGATAGCAAACCGCTACCGTGAAATTATAAGAGACCTCAAGCTCTCATTCTCTCTTGATGAGGACCTTGCCGGAATCAAGCTCGCAATCAGACACCATGCGGGATGCGACTATATCGCAAGCCGCGGCGAGTTCTTAAACTCCAAGCTTCTTGCCGCTTATCTTGATTTCCCGTTTGTTGATGCAGAAGACTGCATTTTCTTTGACGAGAAGGGCAGACTTGACACCGAAAAGACAGACAAGACTCTGTCCGAAATACTCTCCCTTCATGAGTACGCCGTTATTCCCGGCTTCTACGGTGTTCTGCCCGACGGCACAATTAAGACATTCTCCCGCGGCGGATCTGATATTACAGGTTCGATTATCGCAGGTGCAATAAGAGCCGATATCTATGAAAACTGGACGGATGTTTCCGGTATGCTTATGACCGATCCCAGAATTATTGACAACCCCAAGCCCATTCCCGAAATTACATATCGTGAGCTTCGTGAGCTGTCTTACATGGGTGCTACCGTGCTTCATGATGAGGCCATTTTCCCGGTACGCAAGGCGAACATTCCGATAAACATAAGAAACACAAACGACCCCAAGGCCCCCGGCACAATGATTGTTCCGAAGGCGGCGACAAAATCTCCCGAGACGGTTATAACCGGCATCGCAGGCAAAAAGGGTATCACCGCAATTCATGTTGAAAAAGACATGATGAATTCCGAAATCGGCTTCGGCAAAAAGGTTCTTGAGGTTCTCGAAAGCCACAATATTTCATTCGAGCATCTGCCGTCGGGCATTGACACCATGAGCGTTATGATTGAGTCAAAGGCGCTTGAGGAGTGCAAAGGCTCCGTCACAGCCGATATGGTTAAGAAGGTCAACCCCGATTCCATTACCATTGTTGAAAATCTCGCTCTTGTCGCGGTTGTCGGCAGAGGTCTTGTCTCAAATATCGGTGTTGCCGCACGTCTCTTTACGGCACTCGCAAATAACGGCGTCAATATCAGAATGATTGACCAGGGCTCAAGCGAGATTAACATAATTGTCGCCGTTGAAGAAAAGGACTTCCAGAAGACAATTGAAGCCATTTACAACGAATTTGTAAAATAAAACGGAGATACAATCATGACCGAACAAGTCAGAATAAAAAAACTCACAGACAATGCGATTTTGCCGACCTACGGCACCGAGTTCAGTGCAGGTGCGGATCTGTATAACGCCGAGGACTGTGTTGTAATAAACCCCGGGGAGACAAAGCTTATCCACACCGCTCTGTCGTTTGAAATTCCCGTCGGATGCGCAGGATTTATATTCGCGAGAAGCGGTCTTGCCACAAAGAAGGGGCTTGCTCCGGCAAATAAAGTCGGAGTTGTCGACAGCGATTACAGAGGCGAGGTTATGGTGTCACTCTATAATCATTCCTCCGAAGTGCAGACTGTCGAGCACGGCGAAAGAGTGGCGCAGATGGTTATTTTGCCGTTTGTGAAAGCGGAATTTGTTGAGACGGATACACTGTCGGATACCGTAAGGGGAGTCGGCGGTTTCGGCTCAACCGGAACAAAATAAAATGAACAGAATAAAAGATAAAAGCTCGGCATTTACTCCCGCAAAAATTTTCGCCGTACTGTGCCCCGTTGTCTATTTCGCAAGCTATCTCACACGAAAAGACTATTCGGTTGTGCTTGAAGCGGTAATCGAGAGCGAACAGATAAGCTCCTCCGTTGCGGGACTTGCCGAGAGCATGTCAACAATAGCGTACGGTGCGGGGCAGGTTATAAGCGGATTTCTCGGCGACAAGATAAAGCCGCAGAAAATGATAGGCATAGGGCTGTCCGCTACGGCGGTTCTCAATGTCATCATGGCACTGTGTCCGTCACCCGGGGCAAGAACCGTCATATGGATGCTTAACGGCTTCGCCCAGTCAATGCTCTGGCCGCCTATGGTGCGTCTCTTAGCGTCCGTTATGGACAAAAAAGGATACGACAGTGCGTGTGTCAATACAAATATCGCAGGCATATCGGGTACAATACTGCTGTATCTTATGTCGTCACTTATATGGATAAGATATTTCAACTGGAAATATACATTCATGTGCTCCGCTGTGATGTGTGCGGTAATTCTCATAATGTGGATTGTCGGATGCAAGAAAGCGGACACGAATATGAGCACTGTTGTGTCTGCCGATAAAAGCACCGAAAAAACCGAAAAGGAATATGCAAAGCTCAGTGCAAAAATGCTGTTTTCGTCGGGCTTTGTGCTTATTGCCCTTGCCATAATTCTGCAGGGCGCGCTTCGTGACGGCATAACAAACTGGATTCCGTCATTCATATGCAGTACGTTTAATATCGGCAGTGCAGGTGCGATACTGAAATCGGTAATGATTCCGATTTTAGGTGTCATAGCGCTTAAAATAATCGGCATAATAAACAATAAGTTTATAAAAGAAGAGGCAAGGGGAGCGTTTTATTTTTTCTTTATCTGCCTTGTGTGCTGTGCGTTCCTCGTGTTCTTTTACAGCTCAAATCAGTATGTGACACTTGTTGTAAGCGCGTTGGCTGTTGCGGCGATGAACGGCGTAAACCTGTATCTTGTGTGCATTGTGCCCGTACGATTTGAGAAATACGGAAAGACCGCCACAATGTCGGGTATAATAAACGCCCTCACATATGTCGGCTCTGCCGCCGCGACATACGGCTTCGGTGCGGTGAGTGAAAGCTTCGGCTGGAACGCCGTCGTAGTGACATGGGCTGTTATCGCCGTTCTGGGCACTGTATGCTGTCTGTTCTCAATAAGGCCGTGGCGGCGTTTCGCAAGATGATGAATGATATTTTTATAAAAAACGCAAATCTGCCAAAAAACGATGTCACGCTGTGCGTCTGCGGCAACAAAGAATTTGCAAAAATAATATCGGATAAAAGCGGTGCGGGTGTGCTCTTGTCGGCACCTTCACCGCTTTTGCAAAATGAGGTCGCGGCTCATGCGGATATGGCAATGTGTCATTTGGGCGGCGACAGAATCATAATAGACGAAAATCAGACGGAGCTGTCGGATTTGCTTACCCGTGAGGGCTTCGATGTGATAAAAGACACTTCCCCAAAAGGAAAATACCCCGATGATATAAAATTTAACGCCTGTGTCTGCGGAAAATATCTTTTCGGAAAAGAGAAAAATCTGTCTGCCGCACTGCTGAATGAAGCAAAAAAGCAGGGGCTGACCGTGATTGATATTCCGCAGGGTTATGCCAAATGCTCCGTGTGTGTCGTTAATGAGAATGCGATAATCACCGATGACAAGTCAATTGATGAAGCATGCCGCAGAATCGGAATTGATACGCTGTTTATTTCAAAGGGCGATATTTATCTGAGTGACACTCATTACGGCTTTATCGGCGGATGCTCCGGAAAACTGTCAAAAAACACGGTTGCTTTTACGGGTGCTCTCTCAACGCACCGTGACGGTGACAGAATAAAGGCGTTTCTCGCAAAATATAATATGACCGCCCTGGAGCTGACAGGCGGCCGGCTTATTGATATCGGCGGAATTCTGCCGCTTAAGGAGAAAAAGAAAAATGAAATATAACCTTGGAATTGACATTGGCGGCACAAAATGCGCCGTGACACTCGGTCGGGATTATATCCCCGAAAACCCCGAGGAGCTTATCCTGGCAAAGAAAAAATTCGCGACGGACGTAAAAAGAGGTTGGCGTAAGGTTGTCGATGAGCTTATCTCTACGGCGGACGCAATTTTGTCCGAAAATAATATTGCAAAAAGTGATATTCTCGGCATCGGTATAAGCTGCGGAGGTCCTCTCGACAGCAAAAACGGCATAATAAAATGTCCGCCCAATCTCCCGGACTGGGACAATGTCCGTATAACCGAGATTTTTGAAAATCATTTCGGTGCAAGAACTGTTCTGCAGAATGACGCAAACGCCTGTGCTGTGGCTGAATGGAAATTCGGCTCGGGACAGGGGAAAGAAAATGTCATTTTTCTCACCTTCGGCACGGGTATGGGCGCGGGGCTTATATTAAACGGCAGGCTCTATTCCGGCGCAAGTGATTTGGCGGGTGAAGTCGGGCATATTCGTCTGAGTGACGACGGCCCCGAGGGCTACGGCAAGCACGGCTCGTTTGAAGGCTATTGCTCGGGCGGCGGTATTGTGAACCTCGCGAAAATTATATTAAATAAGTCCGATGAACCTTCCGTTTTAAGAGACTCGAGCGAGGAGCTGTCCGCCAAATCAATAGCGATTGCCGCAAAAAACGGCGACGGTGTTGCCAAAGAAATTTACCGTGAATGCGCCGTTCATTTAGGACAGGGACTGGCGGTTTTAATCGACATATTAAACCCCGAAGCGATTGTTATCGGCAGTATCTATACACGCGACAGAGTATTGTTTGATGACATTATAAAAGATGTAATAAAAAAAGAGGCGCTGCCCGGTGCAGTAGATGCATGTGAAATTCTTCCGGGTAAGCTTAATGAATATCTCGGGGATGTGGCGGCACTCTCCTTGTTGTTCTGAATAGTGAATAGCGTAGCGTGAAATAGAGTTAGCAAGGAGCAATGTCGAAAAAATGCAGAATGTAGAATGCAGAATGCAGAATGTCGGAAGACACTGCGTGTCTTGGATTATACAGGCTTCGCAAGAGGCGGCAGCTTTATAAATATAAGTCCGCAGGACTTCCTTATTTTCCCCGGCCCCCGGCCCCTGACACCTGACCCCTGATTCCGGTCCCTGACACCCGATCCCTACTATATTTGCCTTGACTTGATTAAACTTTCGTACAGAAAGGAATGTTAATTGTGAAAGCAACTGAAATATTCAGACAGCTGTATAAGACATACCCCGCATTGAAGGTATGCAAAAACGAAATAAACGAGGCATATAGGCTTCTTTATAAATGTGCAAAGAAAAAAGCTACCGTTCTGTGCTGTGGCAACGGCGGTTCTGCGGCTGACAGTGAGCATATTGTCGGCGAGCTTATGAAGGGCTTTAATCTTAAAAGACCGCTTACTGCCGAACAAAAAGAATTGTTTGCGTCTCTGCCCGGCGGAAAAGAAATATCGGACAAGCTTCAGCAGGGGATAAGAGCAATTTCTCTTGTCAGTCAGTCGGGAATTATAACGGCATTCGCAAACGATGTTGACCCCGCACTTGTTTTTGCACAGCAGGTTTTTGCCTATGCAGAGAAAAAAGAGGATGTCTTAATTGCGTTAAGCACCTCCGGCAATTCGCAGAATATTGTAAACGCCGTTATTGCGTCAAAAGCGGCGAACATTCACAGCATAGCGATAACGGGCGAAAAAGACAGCAGACTGTCTGACCTGAGCGAAGTTGCAATCCGTCTTCCGGCACACACTCCGTTTGAAGTGCAGGAAATGACTTTGCCTGTGTATCACGCACTTTGTGCGGCGGTGGAAAAAGAGCTCTTTTAATTAGATGTAGGTATTGGCTTTTTTGCAAAAGTGTGGAGTGTGAAGAGTGGAGAGTGGAGTTTTTGAAACAATTAGCGATTGACAGTTAGCAAGGAGCAGTGAAGAGCTTTGCTAAGTGTGGAGTGTGAAGAGTGAAGAGTGGAGAGTGGAGTTTTTGGAACAATTAGCGATTGGCAGTTAGCAAGGAGCAGTGAAGAGCTTTGCTAAGTGTGGAGTGTGAAGAGTGGAGTCTATGGAACAATTAGCAATTGGCAGTTAGCAAGGAGCAGTGAAGAGCTTTGCCAAGTGTGGAGAGTGGAGTGTGGAGTTTATGGGACTGGAAATGGTTATTTATAACCGGCGATTTTATTCTATTCAGTCTTCACGCATAAACAGCCCATTTCCTGCGAAGCTTATAAATCCAAGTCCCGCAGGACTTCCTCAATTGTTAATTCTTAATTCTTAATTGTTAATTAAAAAAGTGCCTTGCCACTCGACAAGACACTTTTTTATTATTGATTAACCCTAATTATGCGTTATGTATTAATCGGGAATTGTCAGAACAGCTCTTCGACCAATTCCAACGCAAGTGTATACGAATTTACAAACGGATGAAGTGCAAGTGCGGACACTGCGTCACGCTTGTCGCCTGTCAGCAAAAACGAAACGGCACGGCGTTCGCATAGCTTTACACGCATTATAATTTCAGCCGTGTCGGAGTCGAATCTGTCGAACTTGTGTGGCATAACCGTGTTTTCGGACACGGTGCAGGTTATCTCCGTTAAATCATCACTCTTAAGAAACGGCAGCGCACCGTTATTCGGTATACATAGATTGATATCCGTGTCGCCCATGCCGCTTATGGCACGGATAAAATCAAGCACCATTACAGCAATTCCGCTTGTGTCTTTGTCGAACGGCGAAAAATGTCTGATTTCGATTGAATTTCCGCCCGTTTCAACCGAGACTCTTATTTTTTCGAGCTCCGTAAAATAATCATCATAGATTTTTACGCAGGAGTTAAAATCGTTCTCGGTGTCGGCGTTTGACAGCAGTGACACAAGCTCGTGACTGAGCCTTGAGGTCTTTTCCGCACGTGTTTCAGACACACCCGACATTCGCTCAAAAACGCCGTCCCTGTCATAATAATAAGCAAACGAAGTGCAGGGGATAAGCTGTTTTTCTTTGACAAGTCTGCGGTCAAAGCTACCGAGTTCACTGCGTTCATAGACAATATCCGCATCCGTCAGCTGTGACATAATGCTTTTGCCCGAGAGAGAAATATCTTTGAAAAAAGACAGTCGGCAAAGTCCGAAAAGCTCCGAACGCAATTCACCGGGCTTTACGCTTAAAAGCTCCGTTACGGAATCGAACATTGACACGGCGTCATCCGAAATGCCGTATACAAAGTCATAGCCGAGACGGTTCATGGCTTCCGTTATAAGCCCCACAGGCTCGGTGATATTTATAATCTTAAAATCGGGCTTGGCGTATTTTTTCGCGTATTCGCAGTATTTTGTAAGAACGGGAACGGTGCGTGCGGCGGTGCAAAGGGACATCGGCGGCAGTGCGTCATGACCTATGACACCGTGCGTCAGGGCAATGCGTTCGTCTTTTATCTTGCGTTCGTCACCGCAGATGTTGAGATCGGATATGATAAAATCCGTGCCGATAAAGCCCTCGACAAAATTGTCGGTGGTCGTAAATTTAATTCGCGAGTTGAGAAGCTCCGTTATCTTTTTCGCCATAGAGCCGAACACGGCAAGATTTGTCTTGTTTGCGTCCATAAAGCACAGCTTGTCAATGCCGAGCTCCGATGAATTCTGGGCGATTATTTTTGCGAAAAGAAGGGAACGGTATCCACAGCCTAAGAGAGTAATCTTCATGTTAATCTTCCTATGTGTTGTTTATGTTAGTTTTTTTCGGAATTTGTGAGATAGAGTGTATTGCAGGATATAGGGGTCGGGGGTCAGGGGCCGGGGGCCGGGGGCAAAGGAAGACACTTCGTGTCTTGGATTTATAAGGCTACGCCGCTTGCGGAGCTGAACTTCACACTCCACAGTCGGTATGCTTTTGATGTAAATTCTAAAAAAGTCCGTTTATATTATATTTTGTTTTGGTGAAAGTTGCAATAGTAAGGAAAATGAAAAATTATACAAAAATTGTGTATGCTTTTTGCATATATGCAGTGTTTATTCGTTCGGGAATGACATTTTATACGGAAAACGGCAAATGCGGGATTGTTTCTTTTTTTCTTATTCGGCATAAAAGACGGTTTGTTGCGGCTGAGAAAACGAATATTTCGGTATGTTTTGCATAAGTGAAGCTGCGTACAGGCGACAGATTTTGTGACAGTATACAAATTGCAAAAATATTCAAAAAATACTTGATTTTATGCAAAATACGGTATATAATGCATTTCACAAATTCAAATTCATATTCAGGAAGGAAACACACAATGAAAAAGGCACTTAAAGTTATCGCACTTATTCTCGCACTTTCCATGGTTGCCTGCGGCTTCGCTTCTTGCGGCAGCACAGATACAGACACCACAGACGGCGCAAACGCTACCGACAACGCTGTTGTTGAAACAAAGGATGTTATCAACGTTGTTGACATCGCTCTTACAGAAGAACAGTACGGCATCGCCGTAAGCAAGGACCAGGATGACCTCCTCGAAAAGCTCAACGCTTTCATCAAAGAGAGCAAAGAAAACGGCGTTTTTGACGAAATCACAAACAAGTATTTCGGCGACGGCACACCCGAAGGCATAATTTCCGCAGAGCTTGACACAAGCAAGGATCAGCTTGTTGTTGCCACAAATGCGGAATTTGCTCCCTTTGAGTACAAGGACGGCGACAAGTTCATGGGCATCGAGATGGAGTTCATGGCAAAGTTCGCAGAGAGCCTCGGCAAAGAGCTTGTTATAAAAGACGGCGCTTTTGACGCAGTTCTCAACGAAGTTGATTCCGGCAACGCAGACATCGCCGCAGCCGCTCTTACAATCAACGAAGAGAGACTTAAGCAGGTTAACTTCACAGACGCTTTCTATACCGCTTCTCAGAAGGTTATAACTCTTGCCGACGACACAAAGTTTGTCGATTGCAAAACAAAGGAAGATGTTGAGGCAGTTCTCAATTCCTTCGACAGCACTGTAAAAATCGGCTTCCAGAACGGCACAACAGGTGAGTTCTATACAAAGGGCAGCGACGATTATGCCGGCTACAAAGTTACAGCTTCCGGCTACGACAGTGCGGCTCTTGCAGTTCAGGACATGATCAACGGCAATATCGACTATGTTATCACCGATGAAGCTCCCGCAAACGCACTTGCAGAGAAATTTAACGCAGCCAACTGATTAGCGTTAACAAATAATTTAGGGGTTGCGGTATTCAGCGACGAATGCCGTGACCCTTGTTTGATTTTATATAAGTATCCGGAAAGGATTTTTTCTGATGAACTGGAAAGTTAAATTTGAAGGCTTCTGGACATCGCTTGTTTACAAGGGCGCATATAAGGATGTTCTGCTGGGTCTTAAAAATACCGGGATATTGGCTGTCGGCGGTCTTATAATCGGCGTTATCATAGGCACAATTATAGCCGTCATAAAGGTCGTTCCGAAAAATAACAAAATCCTCAGGGTGCTCGACAAGATAGCCACCGTCTATGTTGCGTTCTTCCGTGGGTCACCCATGGTTGTTCAGCTTCTGCTCGGTCACTTCGTGCTGTTCCCTCTGCTCGGCATTAAGGTTGACCCCGTTGTAACGGGTACAATTATATTCGGACTCAATTCCGGCGCTTATGTTTCGGAAATAATGCGTTCGGGCATTCTGTCGGTTGACCACGGTCAGATGGAGGCAGGTCGTGCACTCGGCTTTACATACGGCACAACAATGATGAAAATTGTCGTTCCGCAGGCTGTCAAGAACATTCTGCCCACAATCGGCAACGAGTTTATTTCACTTGTAAAAGAGACATCGGTTGTTTCGTTTATCAGCGTATCCGATTTGAGCAAGGCTTTCCGCTCCATTGCGTCGGCGAACTATGAATTTATGGTGCCGTACCTCGCTATGGCTCTTATATACATTGTGATTGTCGCGGTTATTTCACTTCTTATTAAATTGATGGAAAAGAGGTTGAGGGCAAGTGATAAGCGTTAAAAACATTTATAAGGATTTCGGCAGTCTTCGTGTGCTTAAGGGCGTATCATGTGAGATTGAGAAAGGCGAAAAAATCGTTATCATCGGGCCTTCGGGCAGCGGCAAAAGCACATTTTTACGCTGTATGAACCTTCTTGAAGAGCCGACATACGGTGAAGTATGGGTTGATAATGACCTTGTAACGCCGATTGACCCGTATCTGCACTTTGATATAATCGAGACGTCCGACACGTTTAAGCGTATGTATAGGGATGCCGTGTCACGCAGCAGTCGAGGCAGCGACGAGGATGTAAAGCTTGAAATCATAAAAGAGATTAAGGCAAAGGATCTTCTTAAAAAGCATGAGGGCAGTGAGTACAACGCTCTTATGAAAAAGCTCTATAACGATAACAAAATCGATGTAAACCTTGCCCGCCGCAGAATTGGCATGGTTTTTCAGCAGTTCAATCTGTTTAACAATCTCAATATTCTCGATAACATAACCCTCGCTCCTATCAAGCTTCTTAAAAAGACAAAAGAAGAAGCTGAGGCGGAAGCGTTTAAGCTTCTTGACAGAATCGGACTCAAGGATAAAGCACAGTCCTTCCCTCAGCAGCTGTCGGGCGGTCAGAAACAGCGTATCGCCATTGTTCGCGCTCTTGCCATGAACCCCGAAATAATGCTTTTCGACGAGCCTACATCCGCACTTGACCCCGAGATGGTCGGTGAGGTTCTGGATGTTATGAAAGAGCTTGCCGACAGCGGTATGACAATGGTTGTCGTAACTCATGAAATGGGATTTGCACGAGAGGTCGGCACAAGAGTGCTGTTTATGGATGACGGTCTTATACTTGAAGAAGCACCGCCGCAGGAATTTTTCTCCGCACC
>CAZTWO010000014.1:17419-20325 GCA_964617965.1 uncultured Ruminococcus sp.
CAATTGATTTTCACAAAAATACATTGATTTTTTGCGGGGGTCTGATACAATAAAATCAGAGCGGTTTTACGGCAAAGAGGTGGATTATGGCAAAGAAGTTTAATATTGCGGCGTTTGCGGCATTTGGGCTGACGGCTGTGGCGGCGGTTCTGTACGGCGTGACGAAAATTGAAATTGTTCTGACATTTGCCATAATATTCGGCACGATTGCCTATCATCTGATTATGCGTCTTTTGGTGTCTGCTGCTGTCAATCGGGTCATGCGTGACAGGGTTGATTTTAATAAGAGAAGATACCGTGCCGGCACTCGTGAAATGATGTTTTATAAGAAAATCGGACTTCAGAAACTGAAGAGCAAAATGCCCACATATAATCCCGCTTTATATGACCCGAGAAAACACAGCTGGGAAGAGATTGCCGTTGTTATGTGCAAAGCGGAGGTTGTGCATGAGACAAACGCCGTACTGAGCTTTCTGCCGATTGTCGCCGGATTTGCGTTCGGTGCGTTCCCCGTGTTTATTGTGACGTCCGTGTTGGCGGCATTATTCGACCTGATATTTGTAATGATACAGAGATATAACAGACAGCGTATTGTCATTATGCTCGCTCAAAGAAGACAGCTTCGTGAAAAACGAAAAATGACAAATTTCTGATATAAAAATATAACTAAGAACAATTGTTGCAAAAATATTGTGATATATGTATTAAACATTAACAGATATTTAATAAACGTAGAATGCTCAATAGTTGATTTGTGCTTAAGGTTTTGTTATAATATACAATGTATTTTTTCGAAAAATCCGAGGAGGGTATTGTAAATGAAAAAGGTTATATCCGTTTTACTTTCAATCTGCCTTCTCATTCCGTGTGTCTCGATGATGTGTGTCACGAGTTTCGCGGGGGGGGTAGAGCTTAGTTCCACAGGCAGTCAGATTCCTATTGTACGTATTTCCGGCGACGGCGAATACATACAGGATTCCAACGGCAACAATGTTTTCAGATTCAAAGAGATAACAAAAATTTTCTCCGGCGGCAGCAGTGATTCCGATGTCAGCGGTTCGGCAAAGAATATTATTTCGGCTCTTGTCGACGGCTATAAAACCGGGGATTACTCAAATTATTATGATGTCGTATATAATGAGATGTCCGAAATGTTCGAGGGCGTTCAGCTTGACAAAAACGGCAATGTAACAAACGGAACTGATATTCCGAAATATCAGAGAGATCTCGTTGCTAATAACCTCAAGGTCGACAAAAAACAAGGCAAGGGCTATTATGGCCTTGAGGATTATAAATTTGCCTATGACTGGCGTCTTGATCCGCTTGAAATAGCCGACGAGCTTTATCAGCATATTCAGGCGGTAAAGAAAGTAACAGGCGCAGAAAAGGTTTCACTTGTTACAAGATGCCTGGGCACACAGGTTGCCATGGCTTATATCTCCAAGTACGGCACAGACGATATTTACGGCATTGCGTTTGACGGCGGCACGGTTGCGGGCTCAGAGCCTATGAGTGAAGCTATCTGCGGCAAGTTTACCGTTGACGGCAAGGCGGCTCTCAGACTTATTGAGGATCTTCAGTATTACGGTCTGTTCGGCGATATGGACGAGTTCCTTGAAGACACCATTAACATGCTCGTCAAATGCGGTGTTGTCGATGCCGCCACAGATGTCATAAAAGAGACTCTTTATAAAGAAATCGCACAGGGCGTTGTATCCGCCATTGCGAGATCCACCTTCTATGGCTGCCCCTGCTATTGGGGCTGTGTAACGGCCGAAGACTATCAGGCCGCCCTTAATTATGTTTTCGGTGAAGAGGGCAGTGAGCTTCGCACTGAGTATGCCGGACTTATCGCAAAGCTTGACAAATATGATGAAGAAGTTCGTCAGCGTATTCCCGAGCTGCTTCAGCAGATTAAGGATTCCGGATGCAAGGTCTGCGTTGTCGCAAAATACGGCGTGCAGATGATTCCGACCTGCGAGTCAATGAACCTTGTCGGCGATCAGATTGCCTCTGTAAATAAAGTGTCATTCGGCGCTACCACAAGCACAATTCTCGATACGCTTTCCGATGAATACATTCAGAAGCAGACCGAGGCGGGGCTTGATAAATACATTTCCCCCGATAAGCAGATTGACGCTTCTACCTGCTTCTGGCCCGACTGCACATGGTTCGTAAAGGGTGCTACGCATTCCGACTGGACGGATTTCGAGTGCGATCTTACCTATACCGTAACAACAGCCGACACACAGCTTACAATTGATGACTTTGATGTCGGTCAGTACGTGCTCAATATTCCCACAAAGGACGAGAACGGCAACTTTATCAAAAATCAGTGGGACGGCTACTATGAGTCAACATATACAAAGATGACTGCGGAAAACTGCGATGTCGAAGTCTGGAAAGACGATGTCGAGGCCGAAAAGAACATTTTCACAAAGACTCTTTCGGGACTTTTCGCCTACTCAAAGTGGCTTCCGAAATTCCTGCAGAAGGTATGGGATTTTGTCTATCTCATTCTGCAGAAGGTGCAGGAGATCTTTATTTTTGCACAGACCGGGAAATAACAATTAGCAATTAGCAATTAGCAATTAGCAATGTGATGCTAATTGACAATTAACAATTAATAATTAATAATTAACAATTAACAATTAACAATGTCGGAAGTCCTACGGACTTGGATTTATAAAGCTTCGCTGTTTGTTAACAGTATCGTATTGCGGATAGTCTGAAAGTCTGCGAAGCTATATAAATCAAAACGCGTAGCGTTTTCCTTCATTCTGCATTATGCATTCTACATTCTACATTAATTATGCATTTTGCATTGTGTTTTGCATTGCGTGTCTTGAGCTATAAAGCTTCGCTGTTTGTTAACAGTATCGTATTGCGGATAGTCTGAAAGTCTG
>CAZTWO010000014.1:20425-20589 GCA_964617965.1 uncultured Ruminococcus sp.
CGAAGCTATATAAATCAAAACGCGTAGCGTTTTCCTCCATTCTGCATTATGCATTCTACATTCTACATTAATTATGCATTATGCATTCTTAATTTTTAATTAAAAAAAAGTGTATGCGGTCCTGATGGGCTTGCATACACTTTTTTAAGTTTATTAAAAAGAAA
>CAZTWO010000015.1:0-19695 GCA_964617965.1 uncultured Ruminococcus sp.
TTTAAACAGATCTGTATTGAAAAGACGCCACACAAATCGGCGTCTTTTTCATTTTTCCAATGCAAAAAAAGGAGACTGCCCACACGGACAGCCTCCCGAAAATTTTTATTTTAAAAAGCGTTTTTGATATAGTTCAGATGAGCCGTTACGCCGTCTTTTTCGACGGTAACCTCGGCAATGTCAAAGCGGTATTCGCCGTCGTCGGGCGACAGGTCATTTTCGTTCATATATTCTGCGGCATTGGTTTTCAGCCGTTCCTGTTTATCGTGTGTCACCGCATCGGACGGAGGGAACATACCGCCCGCCGCACGGGTTTTAACTTCGACAAAGCACAGAATATCATCCGGAGAAAAAGCGATAATATCCGTCTCGCCTTCGTAAGTTCGATAATTTCTCGCAAGAACGGCATATCCCTGCGACTGCAGAAATTCCGCTGTCAGGTCCTCGCCCTTTTTGCCTGTGAGAAGATGTTCGGCAGGCGGCATATAATTTACTCCTTTGTTGTGTTGTGGGGTGCCGACGAGGCCGCGTAAGCGGCGAGGAGGCACAGCCGGCTCGGACAGCGAGCCGGTGCAACTTGACGGATTGTGCGATAGCACAAGACGGCAAGATGCCGCGAGGAGGGAGCGACTGCCACGGGCAGGCGCGAGCGACGAGCGGCGCAGTCGGGTCGGATAGCGAGCCGACTGCCACTTTGCCGTCAGAAGCGTAAGCGGCATGACGGCAAGCCACGCACCTGCGGCTATGAAGCCGTAGGCTGCCGTACAGAGGCTGCACCTGTCTTTCCCGCATAGCAGTGGGCTTGTTTTGTAAAGCTTACCGGAAGACAGGTGCGCTGATGGACGGCACAGCCCCGCCGGCTGTAAAAGCCCTGCCAAGCTTCAAAATCTCACCTATTGCGTCAGCTTATAATCCAGGATACGATGATTTTTGTCTGCTGTTTCCGACAAACAGACAATGTCAGTAAAACTATCATCCTGCGAAGCTTATATAATCCAAGGCACATAGGGTCATCGGGTCTTTTTGAATTCAGGACTATGCATTATGAGTATGCATTGAAAAAGGTTCATCCCGGCCAACGGAAAAAGCCTTGACCAGTTCCAAAATCTCACCCTTTGCGTCAGCTATATAATCCAAGACACGTAGTGTCTTCCTTAGCCACTGGATACCGGCCACTGGATACTGGCCACTGATTTTTCATTGCCAACTGCTCATTGCTAATTGCTAATTGCTAATTGTATTTCTTCCCATAAGTCCGCTATCCCTTCCCCCGTCTCCGCCGAGCATTCCAGCACCGCCGCAGCACTCTTAAGTCTGCTGTCTGCGGCAAATTCGGCACGCTTTTTTTCGCGTTCAGTCTTTTTAAGCTTGTCGCATTTTGTCAGCACGCAGATATATTTGTACCCTGCATCAGACAGAAAACCGAGCATGGTTTCATCGTCCTTTGTCGGTGCGTGACGCATATCAAGAAGCTGTATCACAAGGCGAATGTCACGCTGCTGTGCGAAATAACCTTCCATGAGCTCGCTCCAGCGTTCGATTTCGGCGGCGGAGCGTTTGGCGTAGCCGTAGCCCGGCAGATCCGCAAAGCGGATACCGTCAAGCGTAAAAAAGTTTATTGTCGTCGTCTTGCCCGGAACAGAGCTTACCCTCGCAAGCTTTTTCCTGTTGAACAGCTTGTTTATAAGCGAGCTTTTGCCGACATTCGATTTGCCCGCAAAAACAATCTCGGGTTTGTCAGACGCAGGCAGCTGTGACGACTTGCCGTATGACGCTTCAAATTGTATGTTGTTTATGTTCATATGAATCCTTTCATGCGGTTAAATTGGGGTAATGAGGACACTCCGCCCGCCGGTACGGCAAAGCCCCGCACTTTGAAACAAGCCCACCTCTTGCAAAGCTATATAATCCAAGTCCGCAGGACTTCCTTATTCACCGGATACTGGCCACTGACCACTGATTTCTCATTGCTAATTGCTAATTGCTAATTCGCCTTCAGCCTGTCTTCAGTATAAAACCTTACTTATAACTTCCTCCGCATATTTAACCGGCACAAACTCAACATGTGCTTTTACCGTGTCGTCAACCTCTTCAAGGTCGGGCTCGTTCGAGTAGGGAATGTACACACGCTTTATTTTCTTGCGGTACGCCGCCATGCTCTTTTCACGCAGTCCGCCTATCGCGGTAACACGCCCTCTGAGCGTGATTTCACCTGTCATTGCGACATCGCTTCTTACCTTTTTGCCGGTAAGAGCCGATACAAGCGCCGTTGTGATTGTGATACCGGCACTCGGGCCGTCCTTAGGTGTCGCCCCGTCCGGAAAATGAATATGTATATCCTTGTCGGTATAGAACTTCGGATCGATTCCGTATTCGTCCGCTTTGCTTCTTACAAAGCTGACGGCAGTTCTTGCCGACTCTTTTATTACGTCGCCCAGAGACCCCGTAAGCTCCAGTTTGCCCGTACCGGGAAGCACCGCAACCTCCACGGGGAGCAGTGTGCCGCCGACTGCGGTCCACGCAAGACCGTTTACAAGGCCCACCATATCCTCCCGCTCGTCATCCTCGGGACGGAATTTGCGTACGCCCAGAAATTCTGCGAGATTTTTGTCGGTGATTTCAAGCTTTTCGGTGTTTTCGCTTGCAAGACGAACCGTTTCCGCACGGCACAGAGCGGCAATTTTTCTCTCAAGCACACGCACACCGGCTTCTTCTGTGTAGCCGTCGATTACAAGACGCAGAGCCTTGTCCGAAATTGACAGGTTCTCTTTTTTAAGTCCGTGCTCCTTAAGCTGTTTCGGGATAAGATGCTTTTTCGCAATCTGCACCTTTTCTTCGAATGTATATCCCGGAATGTCAATAACTTCCATTCTGTCTCTGAGAGCGTCCGGGATGGAATATTTATCGTTCGCCGTTGTTATGAACAGAACCTTGCTCAGGTCAAGCGGCAGATCGATATAATGGTCTTTGAATGCGAAATTCTGCTCGCCGTCAAGCACCTCAAGCAGAGCCGACGCAGGGTCGCCCTTAATGTCCGAACCCAGCTTGTCGACTTCATCAAGAAGAATGAGTGCGTTCTGTGTGCCGGCGTCTATAAGCGCGTTGACGATTCTGCCGGGCATGGCACCGATATATGTGCGGCGATGTCCTCTTATTTCCGCTTCGTCATGCACACCGCCCAGAGAAATACGGGCATAGTTTCTGCCTGTCGCCTTGGCGATTGACTTCGCGATTGAAGTCTTGCCGACTCCGGGAGGGCCCGCAAGACAGATAATCTGCCCCTTTATGTCGGGCGACACGATAAGAGCCGCAATCATCTCAACAATTCTCTTTTTGACCTCTTTAAGACCGTAGTGATCCTTTTCAAGAACCCTTGACGCCGCCTCAAGATTTGTCTTTTCTTTAGAAAACTTGCCGACGGGAATTTCAAGACACTTTTCTATGTATGAACGCAATACCGCCGCATCGGGTGAGGACGGCGACAGCCTGCGGTATCTCTCCGCTTCCGCCTTGAGCTTTGTCTTGCATTCGTCCGACCATTTTGATTTGTCTATCTGCTTTATGAGCATGGCGGCATCATCGGAGTCACTTTCGCCCAGTTCGTCCGAAATGGCCTTCATCTCTTCACGAAGGTAATATTCACGCTGATTTTTGTCCATCTGCTGCTGGACCTTGTCTTCTATCTCGTTTGCCGCCTTGGCAACTTCGATACTGTTTAAAAGCAGCACGCAGGTACCGAGCGCTCGGCGGTAAATGTTCGCTTCCTCGAGAATAATCTCTCTTTCGTTTGTCTGAAGCGGCACTGTGCCCGCAATCATATCCGCCATTTCACCGGGATTGTCGATATTGAATATCTCATCCGGAATGTCTGCCGGGTTTTCCGCTTCAAGTCGGCAGTATTCACCAAACAGCGAAAACATTCTCGCTATAAGCGCGCGTGAGACTATTTTGGGGTCTGCGTCGGTTATGTCCGTAACATCTCTTGTAACGGTGTAGTCGTCCGCAATTTCAGTCACCGTACCCGTGAGATACGGCTTTTCGGATGTTATCTCATCAAGACGGGCGCGTCTTTCGCCCTCTATTACAACACGGATAATATTCCCGTTTTCGGGCAGACGCATAAGCTGATGCACAACGCCGATAACACCCACCGAGTACAGATCCTTCTGTGTAGGGTTCTCAACGGTTATGTTGCGCTGTGTTACGAAAAATATTTCCGTATCATCCTTGAATGCTTTTCTTAAAGCCGCGACGGAGGCTTTTCTGCCTGCGTCAACGTGTATTGTAAGACCCGGAAAAAGCACCGGACCTCTGAGCGCCACAATGGGCATGGTTGTTGTTTTTATTGGATTCATTAATAATTCTCCATAATGCTAATTCACAAAGCGTAATTTACAATGCATAATATAATGCATAATTCATAATGCATAATGCATAATGTCGGAAGTCCTGCGGACTTGATTCATATAGCTTCGCTGACATTAAAGCTGATTTCGGTCGGTAATACTTATAATTTGCGAAGCATTATAATCCAAGGCACTCTGTGCCTTCCTTCATTATGCATTCTACATTATGCATTCTACATTTTTTTGAATTATGAGTTGTGTTTTGATGGGTATAACGAGCTTATGCTGTCTCGGTTACTTTCCGGACACCGTAACTCCCCCAAATGCCACATACGGCAGTACGCAGGAGCCGTCGGTTATTGTTTCACGACTTATGGCTTCAATGCTGTTGAGCATATCGGCAAAGTTTCCGCTTATCATCGTTTCGGTAAGAGCGTCCGTGATTTTGCCGTTTTCGATAAGAAAGCTGTTCTTTGCAACGCCCGAAAAGTCGCCGTTGTTTGACGGTTCACCGCCCGAGAAGCGGCAGACCAGAATGCCCTTGTCTATGTTTTTGATTATATCTTCAAGTGCCGTGTCCCCGGGGAGCACCTCAATTGCTCCCGATGAGCTTTTGGCACGTGTAAGCCCCGTTCTGTTTGCGGCATATTCCGAAAGACAGAAGCTTTCGAGTACGCCGTTTTTTATTATATCGAAATTCTGTGATTTATAGCCGTCGGATGTTATCTTTTCTCCGCAGACTATTCTTTTGTCGTTCGGTATAACCGAAAGCGTAAAGCAGTCGCTTGCCACCTTCTGCCCCAATTTGTCCTTCCAGGGGGATGTGCCTTCTATGAGTGCAAAGTCGCCCGTGAAAGAGCCTTCTATAATCGAAATGAAGTCCGACAGACAGCTCGGTGAAAATACGGCAGTCGAACGGAATTTGCCCTCATATGATTTGGCTTCAAGCTCCTTTATCGCTCTGTTGAACATTATTCTGGGCAGGTCGGTGTCCATTATAACCGTGTTGGGGTCAAGAAAATCAATATCGAATGAGTTAAACGATGTCGCCGTGTCGCCGTCGTGTGCGGAATACATAACGCCGACAGAGTAGCTGCCGTCCTCCTCCGTAAAAAGCACGCCGTTTGAGTTCGCAAAAACGTGCTTGCCGTGAGAGTAGGAAGCTATAAGCTGTTCTATCATAATCTGAGGAAATTCTCTTTTTATATCATCCGTAAAGCGAATGAGCGAATCGAAAAACGCCGCCTTGTCGGGCTTTAACGCACCGTCGACAAAATCCTCGTTTTCTTCGAGTGCGGCGATTGTAACGGCATCATCCGGCACACCCGCCTCGGCTGAAATCATGCATTCCTTTACTGCGGAATCAACACTCTCTTTATCAAGGCAGTTTACGGAGGCTGTGCCTTTTTTCTTGTCTTTTATGGCCTTTACGGCAATGCCCGATGAATAGACACTGCGAATAAGAGAAAATTCGCCTGCGTCGACATTAAATTCCTCGCCGACGCCGCTTGAAACGCTGACCTGTGCCTTGTCCGCTCCCGCCTTGAGGAGTTCGTCAATAGCGTAAGCCGCCGCTTTTTTAAGCTCTTCCATTTCTGTATCCCCCTTATCTTCCGCCGATATTAACCTTGCATCTGATAGCAGGGCCGCCCATTGAAACAGCCATGGGCTGCTTTTTGCCGCAGTATCCGGCGAAATCCCATGCGACACTGTCCGACACCATGTCAACCGTCTTAAGCATATTGAAGGCTATGCCCGAAATTGTGGTATCACGAAGCGCTCTTCCTAATTTTCCGTTTTTAATCTCATAACCCATTGTAATGCCGAACATAAATTCACCGGTCGTGTCCGCCTGGCCGTTCTGGGTGCGTGTAAGATAATATCCGTTGTCAATCGACGCAATCATATCTTCAAGCTTGTCTTTGCCGGGGTGAATGCACGTGTTTCTCATTCGTATAAGCGGCTCATCCGAATAAGCATAAGCTCTGGCGTTGCCGGCAGGAGTCATGCCGAAATGCTTTGCGCTCATAAGGTCGTTCATATAGCCCGTCAGAACACCGTCCTTGATTATAACGGCATCGACGGCCTTAGTGCCCTCATCGTCCGCAAAAACGGGCAGGGGAGCTCTTTCTCCGAATGCGGTATTCGCGAAGTCCGTGAGACTTATAAGGGGAGACGCCACAATGTTGTCAAGATTTGTCGCCGCAACACTGCCGGCAAGCACCAGGTCCGCTTCGGTTGTGTGACCGACGGCCTCATGTGCCACCATGCCGCAGATTGAAGAATCTATTATGCATGTGCATACGCCTGCATCCGGATATATGCCCTCACGCTTTTTCATAAGCTCGGTGTAAAGAGTGTCTATCTGTTCATGAAAATCGTCAGGGGAGTGATAATATTCGTCAAAGCTCCCGGCACCGCCGCCCAGAATATCAAAAATCTCCGCAGTCGAGCCGTCGGGAGTATCAATCGACATTGCGACAATTATATATGTTCTCGGGAACAGCTGATGCGTAAATCCGCCTTCGGAAGTATACAGCGTCTTATCCGCACACATTGTGCGTGCCGACACCGTACGGGACGTGAGAAGCGGATATTTTTCGCCTATATAGTCGTCAATCGCCTTTGCAAAGTCAATAAGCGTCTTCTGATCGACATCTCTGTAAATATACTCGGTTTCGTATGTAAAAGGATTTGCGTTGTCAAGTGCTCCCAGATTTTTTGGTCTGCGTGAAGAGAGCAGATAGGCGTTTTCTTTTGCAGAGTTAAGCAAAGTCGGTGCGAAGCCCCTGCGAAGTCCGCTTGAGGACGCAAAGCCCCACACTCCGTCATCGTAAACTCTCGCCGATGCACCCGTTGAGATGCTTGACACGTTTGATACAAGATTGCCGCTTAATACGGATACGTTTCTGCGGCTTGTCTGCTGTATTCGGAGTTCCGCATGTGACGGCACACCGCACAGCAGCTCTTTTAATTCATAAGACATTTTTCGTCGCCTCCGATAGAAGTGTATTATAACATTATTTTTCCCTTTATTCAACAGTAAAAACACAATATACCTTTAAACATTATATTCCCTGTTTTTTTGTGTCGGACTCTTGTTGAATCCACAATTATGGGAGTGCAGCATACCACAATAATGGGAATGCAATCTACCGCAATTATGGGAATGAACCCGCTACAATTATGGGAATTTACATGCCGATTTTGCTGCAATTGTGGAATTCGGGCTTTAAGAGCGTACTTTTTCAGACAAATTTTCTTATTCTATTTACAACTGCGAAAGTTTTTGATAAAATATCTTTGATTATTCTTTTCGGAGGCATTTTTATGAATTATACTTCTACAAGAGACAATTCTCTGTGTGTTTCCTCTTCAGTGGCGATAGCGTCCGGCATTTCCGCGGACGGCGGACTTTTTGTCCCCTGCGATATTCCGCATATTGACGCCGATTTTACCGCTTCGCTCGTCGACATGGATTATATTCACCGTGCGCGTGCGGTGCTTAAACTGTTCCTTACCGATTATTCAAATGAAGAAATCGAAAAATATACCGAGGGTGCTTACGGCACGGGCTTTTCTTCGGAAGACGTTGCTCCCACAGTCCCCGTCGGCGACAAGCTTAATATTCTTGAGCTGTGGCACGGCCCGACATGCGCCTTTAAGGATATGGCGCTTCAGCTTCTGCCCTATCTGCTCACAGGTGCGGCAAAGAGAACAGCGGGCGGCAAAGAGATCGTAATTCTCGTTGCGACTTCGGGCGACACCGGCAAGGCGGCGCTTGAGGGCTTTAAGGATGTTGACGGCACACGCATTCTCGTATTCTATCCCGAGGACGGCGTAAGCCCCATGCAGAAGCTTCAGATGGCTTCTCAGCTCGGCAAGAATGTAGGTGTCTGTGCTATTTACGGCAACTTCGACGACGCTCAGACGGGCGTTAAGAAGATATTTACCGACAACGCCGTAAAAGAAAAGCTCGCCGCGAATAACATGGCATTCTCTTCCGCAAACTCCATAAACTGGGGCAGACTTGTTCCTCAGATTGTATATTATTTCTCCGCATACGCCGATATGATTAAGCTCGGCAAGATAAAGAACGGCGACAAGATTAACATTACCGTTCCCACAGGCAATTTCGGCAACATCTTAGCGGCATATTACGCCAAAGAGATGGGACTCCCGGTAAACAAGCTTATATGCGCTTCAAACGCCAACAATGTTCTTACGGAATTCCTTGAGACCGGTCACTATAACCGCAACCGTCCGTTCTATACAACGGTTTCCCCCTCGATGGATATTCTCATTTCAAGCAACCTTGAAAGACTTCTCTATCACCTTTCGGGCAACGACAGCGAGATTGTGCGTTCACTCTATTCGTGCCTTGCAAAGACCGGTGAATTTACAGTCGGCAGAGATATCCTCGATAAAATCAAAGAGCTTTTCGGTGCCGGATGCTGTGATGATACGGCGACAAAAGAGACAATTTCCTATGTTTTCAAAGAGAACAATTATCTCTGCGATACGCATACAGCCGTTGCGGTTAATGTATATCTTGATTACCTTAAAAAGACGGGCGACAATACGCCTAACGTAATCGCTTCCACAGCTTCACCCTACAAGTTCTCAAAGGCTGTGCTTGAAGCTGTCGCCGGCAGGGACGCACTGACCGATGACGACTTCGCAATGGTTGACAAGCTCGAAGAAATCACGGGCGTGTCCGCTCCCGTTCAGCTTAAGTCCCTCAAGGGTGCCGAAGTCCGCTTCAAAAAGACAGTCAAAAAAGAAGACATGGAATCGGCAGTGTATGAGCTGCTTAAAATTAAGTAATCGGCAACAGGATTTTAAAATTAGCAATTAGCAATTAGCAATGAGCAATTTCGGAAGACACTGCGTGCCTTGAATTTATATTGCTACGCTGCAACATAGTTTTATTGATATCGAGACTTGTTGTCTGCCGCGAAGCTGTATAATCCAAAACGCACAGCGTTTTCCTTTATTGCTAATTGCTAACTGCTAATTGCTAATTCGAATATTTTTCAGTTGCAGACTTTCATAAGCAAGTTTTTTTGTAAATATGACCCTTTTTACTCTCGCCGACACGCATCTGTCGTTCGGCTGTGACAAACCCATGAATATTTTCAGGGGGTGGGACGATTATGTCTCACGCCTCGAAAACAACTGGCGTTCTCTGGTATCTCCGGAGGACGTTGTTGTCATACCCGGGGATATATCGTGGGCGATGACAACCGAGGAAGCGACGGAGGATTTTCGATTTCTCAATTCTCTGCCCGGCACAAAAATCATCGGCAAGGGCAACCATGACTACTGGTGGCAGACAATGAACAAGCTCAATAAATTTATTGCCGAGAATAATTTTGACACGATAAAGTTTCTGTTCAACAATGCCTACCGCTTCGGCGATATATCCGTCTGCGGTTCACGGGGATGGTTTTTCGATGCGGAAGGGGCTGACAGTGAACAGAACAAAAAGGTTATCGACAGGGAGGCGGGGCGTCTTCGCCGTTCGATTGAGGAGGGCATTTCTCTCGGCGGCACACCCGTTGTGTTCATGCACTATCCCGTGTCGTTTGACGGCAAGACATGCGAGCCGATTATGGATGTGCTTAAAGAATACAATATAAAACGGTGCTATTTCGGGCACATACACGGCGACCGCTCGGGGCGTTTTGCCGATTATGAGGTTGACGGAATCAGATTTTCGCTTATCTCTGCGGACGCTTTGGAGTTTATGCCGAAGAAGGTCTTTGTACAGTGAGCAAGCAACAGAATAGTTAGCAAGGAGCAAGGAGCAGTTTTTTTCAATGCATAATTAAGAATGCAGAATTAAGAATGTCGGAAGTCCTGCGGACTTGATTTATATAGGCTTCGCAGACATAAATGTGTTTTTTTTGAAAAACACTGATTTTTGCGGAGCTATATAATCCAAGACACACAGTGTCTTCCGACACTGCTCCTTGCTCCTTGCTCCTTGCTCACTTTTTAGCTTGTCGCAAATTTTCTCCCAAAATTTAAAAAATAACTGTGGAAATTTGAATTTATATCTGCTATAATATCAAGGCTTATGTACACTTATGTGTAAAATTCTATCCGTTACGGATTTAGGAGGACAACAAATGTTAGTTTCAGCCGAAAAAACAGGCACAAACGACTACACTGTCTCAATCGGTATTTCAGCCGAGAATTTCGAGAAGGCAGTTCAGAAGGCATATCTTCAGGAAAAGAACAAAATAAATGTTCACGGTTTCAGAAAAGGTAAAGCACCCCGTGCAATGATAGAGAAGATGTACGGCGCAAACGTATTCTATGATACCGCACTTGACATTGCATTCCCCGACGCATACGACGAGGCTATTGCCGAAGCAAAGCTTGACGTTGTAAGTCAGCCGTTCGATTTCGATATCAAGAAGATCGACAAAGACGGTGTCGACATGACATTCAAGGTAACCGTAAAGCCCGTTATCGAGCTTGAAGGCTACAAGGGCATCGAAGCTCCCAAGGCAGAGGTTGAAGTAACCGACGCCGAGGTTGACGAGGAAGTTGCAAAGGCACGCGAGAACAACGCCCGTGAAATCACGGTTGAAGGCAGAGCCGCCGAGAACGGTGACATTGCCGTTATCGACTTTGAAGGCTTTGTTGACGGTGTCGCATTTGACGGCGGCAAGGGCGAGGATCACGATCTTGAGCTCGGTTCGGGCAGCTTCATTCCCGGCTTTGAAGATCAGATTGTCGGTCACAACGCAGGCGACAGCTTTGATGTCAATGTAACATTCCCCGAGAAGTATGCCGAGGATCTCGCAGGCAAGGAAGCCGTATTCAAAGTTACTCTTAAGGAGCTCAAGACAAAGGAGCTTCCCGAGCTTGATGACGAGTTTGCAAAGGATGTCAGCGAGTTTGACACTCTTGACGAATACAAAGCCGACATTAAGAGCAACATTCTCAAGTCAAAAGAAGACAGAGCAAAGGCTGACTTTGAAAACGCAGTTCTCTCAAAGCTTGCAGAGCTTGTAAAGGAAGAAATTCCCCAGTGCATGGTTGACACAACAGCCGGCAATCTTGTAGCTCAGTTCAAGTACAACATTGAGAGCCGCGGTATTCCCTTCGATATGTATATGCAGTACATCGGAATGGACGCAGACAAGCTCAAAGAGAGCTATGCCGACAGAGCTCTTGAGGAAGTCAAAATCGAGCTTGCTCTCGAAAAGATTATGGAGCTCGAAAATATTGAGGTTTCCGACGAAGAAGTCGAAAAGGAATATGCCGACATGGCAGAGAGATATAAGGTCACAGTTGACGACGTAAAGAAGGCTATTTCAGCCGACGCAATCAACAGAGAGCTTAAGTCCAGAAAGGCCTCCGATCTTGTTATCAACAGCGCAGTTGCAACCGCTCCCGTTGCGGAAGAAGCTGCAGAGGAAGCCCCCGCAGCGGAAGAAAAGCCCAAGAAAAAGGCTCCCGCAAAGAAGACTTCCAAGAAAAAGGCTGAGGATGCCGCCGAAGGCACCGACGCAACAGAAGAATGAACCGAATAGTCTGATTCGGTAACTCCACGGAGGTGTTGCCCGTCAACATCTCCGAATTTTTTATAAGTTATCAGTATCCGGTGGCCAGTATCCAGTGGCCAGTGACCGTGTAATGCAGAATGCATAATGCATAATGCATAATGGCGGAAGACACTACGTGTCTTGGATTATAAGCTGACGCAAAGATTAACGCTTTCAAAGAATATAAATTTAATTTCTGCGCAGCTTTATGAATTCAAGTCCGAAGGACTTCCGAAATTGTTAATTGTTAATTCTTAATTGTTAATTGAGAAGTGAAGTTTTTCATCTCAGCTGACAATAAAATTCGAGATTATCCGAAAGGAGATATGCAAAGTGTTTTTCCCCGACAAAATGTCACTTGTTCCCACAGTTATAGAGAACACAAATCGAGGCGAGAGAGCGTATGATATTTACTCCCGTCTTCTCAATGACAGAATTATCGTTCTGTCCGAGGAAGTAAATGACGTTACCGCAAGTCTTGTTGTGGCTCAGTTGCTCTTCCTTGAAGGACAGGACCCCGACAAAGACATTTCTTTCTATATCAATTCCCCCGGCGGAAGCGTTTCGGCGGGCTTTGCCATTTATGATACAATGCAGTATATAAAGTGCGATGTTTCCACTATCTGCATGGGTATGGCGGCAAGCATGGGCGCGTTCCTTCTTTCCGCGGGTGCAAAGGGCAAGCGTTATGCTCTTCCCAATGCCGAAATTATGATTCATCAGGTTCTGGGCGGTGCTCAGGGTCAGGCAAGCGATATCAAAATCGCAGCGGATCATATTCTCAGAACACGCACAAATCTCAACAAAATTCTTGCCGAGAACACAGGCAAGCCGCTTGAGATAATCGAGCGTGACACCGACCGTGACAACTGGATGACCGCCGAAGAAGCGGCAGAGTACGGTCTTATAGATAAGGTTATATATAAGCGTGACTAAACTCAGGAGGATTTTCCATTGAGTAAATACGAAACAAACGATAAACAGCCCCGCTGCTCGTTTTGCGGCAGACTGCAGGATGAAGTAAGTCTGCTTATTTCCGGACCGGGTGTCTGTATCTGTGATGAATGTGTGGCAAGCTGTGCCGAAATCATAGAAGAAAATGAGCTGCCCACAAAAAAACACGGCAAGCAGCATGCCAAGGTGACGGCTCCGAGAGTTCTCCCGAAGCCGCAGGAGATAAAGGCCAAGCTTGACGAATACGTAATAGGGCAGGACGAGGCAAAAATCGCCCTCAGTGTTGCCGTATACAACCACTATAAGCGCATATACCGCAAGCAGAAGGTCGATGTCGAACTGTTCAAGAGCAATATTCTTCTGCTCGGCCCCACGGGTGTCGGCAAGACGCTTCTTGCGCAGACGCTCGCCAAAACGCTCGATGTTCCGTTTGCCATTGCCGATGCCACAACGCTTACACAGGCGGGCTATGTCGGCGAGGATGTCGAAAATATTCTGCTGCGTCTTATTCAGGCGGCTGACTACGATATAGACAAGGCGGAGCGAGGCATTATATATGTTGACGAAATCGACAAGATTGCCCGCAAGAGCGAAAATCCGTCTATTACACGTGATGTAAGCGGCGAGGGCGTACAGCAGGCGCTTCTTAAAATTCTCGAAGGCACGCTTGCAAATGTTCCTCCTCAGGGCGGCAGAAAACACCCTCAGCAGGAATTTATTCAGATAGACACGACAAATATTCTGTTTATCTGCGGCGGTGCGTTTGACGGAATAGAAAAAATCGTGGAAAAGCGTCTCGGAAACAAGGTTCTCGGTTTCGGCAGTGAGCTTCAGAGCAAGGCCGAGTTCGAAGCGGATGCCGTGATGACAAAGGTAATTCCGGCGGATCTTGTAAAATACGGACTTATTCCCGAAATCGTCGGCAGAATGCCGGTTCTTACGGCTCTTCACAATCTTGACGAAGCGGCTCTTATAAAAATTCTTCAGGAACCGAAAAACGCCGTCATAAAGCAGTACAGTGCTTTATTCGATATTGACAACGTCGAGCTTGATTTTGAAGACGATGCACTTATCGAAATCGCCAAAAAGGCAATCGAGAGCAAAACAGGCGCCAGAGGACTTCGAAGCATAATGGAAAAGCTTCTGCTGCCCGTTATGTTTACGACACCCTCCGACCCGTCGATTGAAAAAATCGTAATAACGGCCGACTGCGTCAAAAACGGAGATGTTCCGCTGATAATCAAAAAGCCCGTGACGGATGAACCCGAAAAAATAACGGCTGCTTCCGACACGGAACAATAAATCAAACGGTCTCCGAGCGGGCATAAGTGCGTTGCTTGGAGACTTTTTTCAATGTAGAATTAAGAATGCAGAATGCAGAATGTCGCAGACAAAAATCATCCGGTGAATGATTTTTGGCGTAGCGACTAATGAGGACCGGCGGCAGCGGTCCGACAACCTAAAACAAGAAGTCCTGCGGCCTTGGATTTATATAGGCTTCGCAAACATAAGAGACTATGTTAAATGGTGAGTGAATGCTTTGCCTGAGACTTTTTTCAATGTAGAATAACGTAGAATTAAGAATGTCAGAAGTCCTGCGGACTTGGATTTGTATGGGCTTCGCAAACATAAGAGCCTATGTTAAACGGTCGTGTAACCATTTGCGTAGCTTTATAATTCAAGGCACTTTGTGCCTTCCGACATTATGCATTATGCATTCTACATTCTACATTCTACATCCCGCATTTTACATTGAAGCTATCATACTATTCCAAACTTCGATAATGAATCACGAAAAGAAGGGTGAAAAAATGGACGAAAATTTATCAAGCAGCATTGCCGAGGCGGCGGACAACATTGAAAAATCCGCGGAAAAGGCAAATACGTTTATTTCAAAGTTAATTGACCAGATGCAGGATTTTGCCGTGCAGTACGGCGGCAGATTCATAGCGGCTGTTATAATTCTTATAGTCGGCTTCAAGCTTGTAAATCTTCTGATGAAAAAGCTTGTAAAGTCAAAAGCGTCGGACAAGCTCGACCCCTCGGCAAAAAGCGTCGTAAATGACGTGATTGTCGTTGTGCTCAAAAGCCTTATAGCCGTTACGTCACTTGCCGTTATGGGAATACCCATGAGTTCGATTATAGCGGTTGTCGGCTCCTGCGGTCTTGCCATCGGTCTCGCTTTGCAGGGCAGTCTGTCAAATATCGCGGGCGGATTCATAATACTTGTGTTCAAGCCCTTCAGAGTAGGGGATTATATCTCTCTTGACGGAGTTGAAGGTACGGTTCGTGAAATCGGCATTTTTCAGATTAAGGTTGAAACGCTTGACAACAAGCTTATAATCGTGCCCAATTCCACGGCATCAAACGCCACGCTTACAAATTATACGGCAAACAAAAACCGCCGTGTGGATCTCACTTTCACCGCTTCATATAATGATGATATAAATAAAGTAGAGAGTGTTCTTATGAAAGTGTGCACCGACCATCCGCTTGTTCTTAAAGACCCCGCACCCTTTGCCCGCCTCTCGGCACATAAAGACAGCGCACTCGAATACACCGTTCGTGCGTGGTGCAAATCGACGGATTATTGGGATGTTTATTTTGATATTATAAAACAGGTAAAGTATGCGTTTGATGAGAATGGGATTGAGATACCCTTTCCACAACTCTCAATTAATAATAAGTGATGTGTAACCTTTTTTCGGCGACGGTAATGTATGGAGCAAGGCAAAACAATGCAGAATGCATAATTCATAATGCATAATGAAGGAAAACGCTGAAGCGTTTTGGATTGTAAAGCTACGCAAACAAGCAGACTGACTGTGAAAAATCAACTGAAAAGTTGGCAAAGCTATATAAATCAAGTCCGTAGGACTTCCGATATTCTGAATTCTGCATTCTACATTCTGCATTGTGCAGTTATTCTCCTTGCTAACCGCTGTAAAGATTGATTTAAGTGTCCGTTCACAGAATGTTCATAAAGTTATAACTCGCACGAAAAATTTATACCCATTTTCCTAAAACGGCAAAAAATTTATGGTAAAATTGCACAAACGGAGATATGAAGATTGTATGAACTTGATAATTGACTAACTCGATTTTAAAGTGTACAATGACCGTGTCAGAAACGCAAATACCCAATAAATTTTTTGGAGTGCAAAAATTTTATGAAAAAGACAGCAAAGTTACTTTCCGTTCTCATGGCAATACTTATGGTTCTTTCCGTTCTGCCTGTTACGGCTCTTGCCGCAGATGCGGATATGACCGCTTCCGAAAAGAGAGTTGCTCTCTGGAAGTCAAACTACAGCTTCATGCTCGACACCGTTTATGACAACACAAACTATACAAGCTACAATTATGTTGACATAAACAAGAAGGCAATGAACCAGGAAATGACAGCGTACACCGTGCTTGCTCTTTATGATAATGCATGGTCAAACTACGCAACACGTGAAATCAACATCAACAACGCAAAGACACTTCTTCTTGCCATCATCGACAAGGCCGACTTCGATATAGACGACGGTTATGTTGACGAGTTCGTAAAGGCAGTTGAGGGTGCTAAGGACATTACAGAGTTCGTTCAGAAGGTTGCCGGTTATCTTAAGGTCGCCGAAGATGCCGAATGGCTTGCGGCTTTCAATAAGGTAGGCAAGGTTCTTGAAGTTGTCTGCAAGGTTGCCACAACTTATCAGACAGTAAGAGATCAGCTTATCGATGCTTATGCAAAGGTTCTCTCCGTTCGTCAGGCTAATGCCGCTTATCACGATTTCCTTCAGTATGTTGCCGATAATGCTTCCAACGAAAACCTTAAGGCGGCCGCTAATGAGCTCCTTACAACAATGAACGATGAACTTAAGGATCAGCTCCTTGCAGTTGTTAACGATTATGCAGCTGACACAGCTTTCGACGCTGTTGAGTCACTTGCAAGCGTAGCTATGGATTCCAACGTTTACACAGCAGCCGCTAAGAAGATTTATCAGGGCGGTTCCAAGTTCGCAGACATCATGTGGAACACAGGCGAAAGATACGGCTACATGGATGCTCTCCTCTGCTCCTATGACTATCAGGCTCTTGCAGCAGCATGGTCCAAGGCAGCTCTTGACGGCGACGACGCAGACAAGGCAGTTCGTTCATTCGCAATCGCAATCGCAGCCCGTGACGTATCCGAAGACGCTATCGTTGCTCTTAAGCAGTGCGAAGCAGACGGCGTTGTAGGCAAGATTAAGAATAAGCTTTACGGCACAGTTTACAATGATACAGAAGTTAACCAGGCAGCTCTTGACCTTATCTCCGGTGTAATGTTCGATGACGCTATCTCCGCAGACAAGAAGGTTGTTAACGGCCTCAAGATTTATTGCCCCGTAACGGTTGATATTACAACAAAGTCAAATAACGTTCTTACAACAATTGCTGACGGACTCCCCTCAACAACAGTTAATGACTACGGTGCATTCGCATCCGTATACTCAGATTATTCAGGCGAGTATCTCAAGGTTGCCTTCATGTTCGACAGCTACAGAGTAAAGCTCACTGGCACAGCAGAAGGTTATGTAACTCTTGTACTTGACGTATTCGCAAATGACGGCACAATCAATGACTGGTCCTTCACAGATGTTAAGGTAGAAAAGGGCGACATCATCGTATTCGATACAGACGCTACATTCTACACCTTCTCAAAGAAGAACTCCGCAGGTGTTGACAAGGTTAACTTCAACGACACATTCGTAGAGTCCGAGCAGAAGGAAGTTACAGCTAAGGAAGTTGTTGACGCTACCGTAGAAGTAGGCAAAGAAGAAGCTAAGTCCTTCCTCGACAAAATTAAGGAATTCTTCCAGAACCTCTTCGCTAACCTCTTCAAGATCTTCAAGAAGTAATTTTCAAAGCGAAAAATAACAATTGACAACGGGCTGCCGTCCACAAAGCGGCAGTCCGCTTTTTCTATTACACCAGAATATTGCAAAAACAAAAAAACACTGCCACAGGGATTTTGTCCTGCGACAGTGCATTTTTTATTTATTTGTTTATTGATTCAACCGGAGTAATAACAGGCTTGCCGTCTTTGTCAAGCAGAACGGTCATGCCGCCGCCGCTCCAGTCACAGGTGAACAGATAGTTTATTCCGGTTTCGGTATCAACCAAAATCTTCGTACGATCAAAGTAACCGCCCTGAGAATAAACTTTTTTGAATCTTTTCTTTGACATAAAAATCCTCCTCTTTTTTAGCCACGAACTGACAACGAAGTGTTGGTTTCTCGCCGAAAAATCTCCCATATCTTTGTCCGAAAACCTCACAAGGCGACAGCCTTGCTTCGTTCCCGGACTTCGATATGAAAAATTTTTCTCGGCTACGAAACTGCTATGCATTTCAAAACAAAAAATCAGAAAAATGTATAGCATAAACTTGTTATAAATAATTGATTAGTTATACATTAAATTGATTAATTGTCTTTGTTTTGAAACAATACTTCCTTTTCAGTACATGGCTTTAGAACTCAAGCTTTATTCCGCGTTTTTTCATTTCTTTTTCAAGATCTTCAAGATTTATAAACCCGTCGGCAACAGCTTTTTTGAAACCGTCACCGAGCTGTAATGTTGTGGGCCCGTTTGAGGGCTTTGTGTTTTTTCGGTAATATTCGGACAGATCGTTAGGAGTCCACCCGTAAAGGATCCACTGGTGACAGCTGTTGTAAAATTCAACCATCAGTTCAAACAGTTCTTTACTTTGATTCCTTTTTGGCAAAACACAGACTTGAGCCAATTCATTGCAAACCCATTGCATGTTTTGGTTAAGATTCTGAAAACCGAGGTTGCAATCCTGCTTAAACCTTGCAACTATTTTTTCGTTTTCCGGGACGGATGTTCTCTTAATCAGTTCACGATAAAGCTGTTCTCTCTGTGCGGAACGTTTTTCGGAGTCTTTTTCGCAATATCTGAATTCATGCTCTTCGGCATAGTTTCTGAAAGAAAAATCCTTCAGTTTTTCACCGTAATGTCGGCACTTGAACTTCATGCCGTTAGAGTCCTGTGCTTCTTCTGCATTTACTTCGAGATCTCCGAGAAAATCAAGCAGAGCCTTTTCTTCTTTTGATAAAGTCGGATTTGCGAATGAAAGTATATCATTCGGAATATATAACGGTGTGTCGTCACGTAATTCGTCGAGCTTCCAAATCCAAGACAGTCTGTCAAAACCGGCGGGTGCAAGAAGCTCTTCATTTACGATTTCTCTTTTTAGATCGCTTCTGTTTTCACCCCAATACAGTTCGTCTGTTTCAAACACATAATACGGTTGTTTTTCTCTGCGAACGATTGAAGAAAATTCGATAAGATCTTTTCTTTTTATGTCGGTCATATCATATTGATCCGTAATTCTTTTAAGAACTTCCCACATATCCCTGAGTACCACAGCACCGTAAAGATTTGAGCACGCAAGAAAGAACTTATGCAGAAAATCGCTTTTTCTCTCGTCGATATTTGCCTGGGCATACATTTTAGCAAGATTTTTTTCGGATAAAGGTTTTGGGTAAGCCATAGTCAAATCACCCTTCTTTATTGATTGGAGTTATAATCGGCTTGCCGTCCTTATCGACAAGCACGGTAAGCCCGCCTGTGTAGCCGCCGTAATGATACATATAGTTTACGCCTGTTTCTTTGTCAACCCATATTTCAGTGCCGGCAGTCGCCATGCCGCCCTGTGAGTATACCATTTCAAATCTTTTTGCTCTTTTGTCTGACATGATAAAACCTCTTTTCTAATGTAGAATGTAGAATGCACAATGCATAATTTCGGAAGACACTGCGTGTCTTGGATTATATAGCTTCGCAAACTG
>CAZTWO010000016.1:0-9061 GCA_964617965.1 uncultured Ruminococcus sp.
GTCATCATCTGAATAATAACCCTATCTGTTTCCTTCATGCCGTCATGGGCAAGTTCGGAAACATTTTTTATTGTATTTTCCACGCCCTTAACGACAATTCCGTCGCCACCGACAAACTCGCTGTCATGGCTTTGCATCTGAAGCCCCAGAAGTCCGGCTTCAACCGCAGACGCAATTTTTGCGGCACAGCTCGGTTTTGCACCGTCGCAAATCATGCCCGAATTTATGGCAAGTGCATTAACAACCGTATGTGCGATCTCGTGATATTTTCCGCCGTAAAGATAGGTTATGCCCGCACCCGCACCGCATCCGGCACTTGTAGCGCCGCAATAAGCGGACAGCGGTCCTATACCCGTTTTCAGATGAATTGCAACAAGATTTGACACAACCAGCGCACGATATAAAGTGTCTCCACTGACATCAAGCTCTTTTGCGTATACTATAACGGGAAGTGACGCCGTAAGTCCCTGATTGCCGCTGCCGGAATTTATGACAACCGGCATTTCACAACCGCTCATACGTGCATCCGACCCTGCCGCAGCATATGCCTTGGCACGGTTATGAACACTGTTGCCGTATGACCGCAGAAGGATACTGCCGATATTGGCACCCCAGTTGTTTTTTAAGCCCTCCTCGGCAATTGCAGTGTTAAAATCAATCTGTCTTTTTAAGATCTCACGAACATCGTCGATTTTTACGCAGTCGGCAAATTCGACAATATCACTGACATTAAGAACGCTTCTGTCTGTTTTGTTGCTGTCGGCATTTTCGGTAAAATCCGTTTTAAGCAGATATTCGCCGTCTTTTTCAACGGAAATAACATTGGTGTGATTGCCTGCAATTTCAACAGCAGACGAGTGTCCTCCGCCGGTCATTGATATTCCGATATAGAATATATAACCGTTATCCGAAGCGTTTACGGTGCAATTTATTTTGTTAAGAGCCGAAGCGATTTCCTGTTTCTGATCGTCTGTGATTTCACTCAGCACCTGAAGACCGACATCCGGCTTGCCTGCAACCGCACCTGCGACTGCGGCAGCTTCTATTCCGTGCAGTGAACCTGTATTCGGCACTATTACGCTCTTTACATTTTTTATGATATTAGGGCTTGCCGATACTTTGATTTGCTGCGGAACTGTCCCAAGCACTTCCCTTGCCCTTGCCGCGGCATAGGCAACGGCAATAGGCTCGGTGCATCCCATAGCGGGGATAAGCTCTTCTTTTAATATTTGAGTGTAAGCATTATAAATTCTGTTATCCATATTACAATTAAAGAACAACAACCTTGTCTATCTCTTTGCAGGCTTCAATCTGTTCTTTTGAGCCTATGACACAGACACAGCTGTTTTCGGAAAGGGTTTTGTGTAATGTATCGGCAATTTGCAAAAGGTCAGAGGGCTTTGTCTCAAGCAGAAGTCTTCTTCTTTCGCACAGCTTTTCATAAGTGATGCCGTTAAAGTAAAGAGTATCCGCTCTTACGCCCTTGTTTCTGACGGAGAGAAGCGGCGAGCCGTCCGCAATCGTACCTATAATGTCACCTGTCAAATCGGTATCATCGTCAATGCTCTCTTTAAGATACTCGGCGCAGTCGGCAAAAACCTCAATTGACTCGGCGGCTGTGGGGTCACGGTAAGAATAGCATCCGACAAAACCATTTTCTTTTACTGTAAGTCCCGTGCCGTAAGCACCGCCCTGTACTCTTATGATATTCCAGAGATAATCAAGACTTAATATATGAGCCGCAAGCGACATTTTGCCGGAGAAGACACCGCCGCACGATTTAATGTTGCCGCCGCATACCGCAAAAGCGATATCGGAAGGCACAACAAAGCCTTCGTTGCATTTTTTCCGCGGAGTAATTACAGCGGTGCGATTTTCTTTAAGCTCATCGAGAATGAAAAGCTCATCGCATGACAGTTCCGGAATATCACCCGTTACACTTACGACAAGATTTGTCTTGACAAAAACATTTTTGTTAAGCATCGCAAGGAACGAAAAATCGGTTATATTATCGAGAGTATCGAGATATTCATAGTACGCAATGCCGTCCGCACACTCTTTTATAATGCCGGCAACGGTATTCTGTGCCATAAGGCGAACAAGCGCGGCGGAAGAACCGGACATTGAAATTTCCTGATACAAATCGATTTTGGTCTGACGGATTATATCGGATATAGCATTGGCATCCGAAAAATCGGTATGCTTTATTATGTGCAGAACAAGCTTTAACGCATTTTCGCCATTCTGTTTAAGCGTGCTGAAGCATACGGACAGTTTGGCTTTGCAGGTATCCGTTTCATTTTCACCGGAGAACGCCGTAACTGAAAATTCAAGTGAGCCCAGGTTCTCACGAATAACATTTGCAAGGTCCGAAGAAGAATATTTATCGGTATCGAGCTTTCCGAGGAGCTCACACATCAATGAAAGCTCCGAATATTCCTTCTCGGAGAATCCATCAATATCAAAGAACAGACTGAAATAAGCTACGCCGTTATTTGATACCGAGTGTTCCAGAAAGTGAACACCGTTTTTGTCATATTGGCGAGTCGGAATATCCTCGGGTGTTGCGTCAACATCATCGAGTGAAAGTGTGGGCATTGTCGCAAGTGCCTCGGGACTGTCCTCGCTCATCTGCCACGAAAGAAGTGCGTCCTGCTCGTCATAAATTGCCTGTACATCTTCCTCTGAAAGGTTTTCAAGCTCAGCGGCAATTCTGTTCATTTCCGCTTCGTTTCGTTTTTCACCGAATTCGACGGACGGCAGAAGACGGACAACACAGCTGTGGTCGTTATTAATAATTATCTTATCGAGAAGCTCTTCAAAATATCCGAGCGTCGCTTTCTGACGAAGCATATCATAAAGACTGCCGACTTCAAGATCAAATTCGGGCTCTTCACCGTAAATCATGGAGTCCGCCATTCCGATGCACAGCATAAGTCCCTGCGGATAGCCGTCAAAATCCCTTTCTCTTGCCTTAAACTCGGCATTTGCTATTGCGGCATTAAGAGCGGTTTTATCAATGCCGTCGGCAAGAATCTTTTTAAGAGTATCAATTAAGAGATTATATGCGTTTTCAAGGTTATCACGCTCAACATTACGCAATTCAAGCTTAAAGAAAGGCTGAATTATGTCTTCTTCAATTGTCAGCGAAACATCCTCGGCAATACCGCTTTCAAGTATAGCCTTAGTAAGCGGAGCATGATTTCCGCCGCACAGAACATCCGACAGAATATTCATTGCGGCAATTTTTTCTCGGTCGGTCTTTTTTGAAATTACACCGGCAAGAATTACTCTTGAATCGGTCTGCTCCTCCTCTTCGCTTGCGACTTCAAACTCGGTATCGATTACACCGGGGTTAACGGGAAACTGCATTTTGGGCGGGTCAAGATGCTTGCCGACAGAAGCCTTTGAAAGATATTCTTCGTCGATAAGCTTCATTACCGCGTCTATATCGACACTGCCGTCAAGCAGAACATAAGCATTGGACGGAGAATAAAAACGGGCATGCGTATCGATAAAATCATCATAAGTAAGATCGGGAATTTTCGCAGGATCTCCGCCCGATGAAAAACCGTAGGGCGTGTCCGGGTACAGTGCCTTCATTACAGCTGTTGCTGCAAGCTCGTCGGGGTCGGAATAAACACCCTTCATCTCGTTGAATACAACACCGTTATAGCACACCGAGCCGTCTTCATCTATTTCATAATGCCAGCCCTCCTGACGGAATATTTCGGGCTTCTTATAAATAGCCGGCTGAAATACCGCGTCAAGATAGACAGACACAAGATTCATAAAATCCTTGCTGTTTTTGCTTGACACAGGATATACTGTTTTGTCGGGATATGTCATGGCATTGAGAAAAGTATTCATTGAGCTTTTCATAAGCTGAAGAAACGGTTCTTTTACGGGGTATTTCTCAGAGCCGCAAAGCGTGGAATGCTCGAGAATATGAAATACGCCCGTGTCATTCTCGGGAAGTGTTTCAAATGCTATGGCAAAGGTCTTGTTTTCTTCTTCACGCTTAAGCCAGACAAGACGAAGTCCGGTTTTTTCATGCGTGTAACTGTAAAGAACGCCGTCAAGCTCGGCTATTTCTTTTTGTTTTGTAAGAACAAATCCGTGGATTGAATCACTCATATTTTCCTCCGAAAAAGGCACTCCAAACCGTGCAATAGATTTGAAGTGCCGTTTTTGTTTATATTATTCGGCTTCCATCTGCTTTTTGGCTTCTTCTACGCAGGCTCTGACAGCCTTAGAAAGCTCCTTGGGGCAGGAATTTGAACCGTGACAGGTGATATTCTGTGTACGCTTTATAACGTCCTCTGCCTTCATGCCTTCAACAAGGCTCATAACTGCGTGTGAGTTGCCGTCGCATCCGCCAACTATATCAACATTGAAGATATAGCCGTCAACATAATCGAAGCTGATTTCATCGGCGCAAACCTCTTTTGCGGTTTTGAATACAAAATGTTTTTTCATGATAATATCCTTTCCGGCTTTAAACAGCCTTTGAATTCTTTTCTGCCTGCAAATCGCAGAACTCGGTATATACTCTGTCTTTTCCGTAGAGCGTTGAATGTGTTCCGACAGATGAAACTCTGCCATTGTCGATAACGACTATATTATCTGCCTGACGGATTTCGGACATATTGTGTGTGACAACAACGGCCGTGCGTCCCTTTATTACATTGCGAAGAGCCGCCTGAACATCCGCTGTATTTTTCGCGTCAAGGTTGCTTGTGGCTTCATCAAGCAGAAGATAATCGGGATTTTTTATAAGCGTTCTGGCTATCGCTATTCTCTGACGCTCACCGCCCGAAAGCTTGCCGCCGACTTCACCGACATCAGTGTCAAATCCGTCGGGAAGTGCCATAATAAAGTCGTAGGCATTCGCTTTTTTAGCCGCAGCATATAATTCTTCGTCACTGACTTCCCTGTCAAGACCGAAGCAGATATTGTCTTTTATACTGCACGACAGAAGCGGACTGCTCTGCTGAATATAGCCGAAAACCTCACGCCACTCATTAAGATGAATATCGTCAATCGGCGTATCACCGAACAAAATTGTGCCGTCATTCGGCTCATAAAATCTTTCTAAGAGGTTAAGCACCGTAGTTTTGCCTGCACCGCTTGCACCGACAATTGCGGTTGTTTTTCCTTTGGGGATAGAGAACGAAACACCGTCAAGAATGTTGTCTTCATCATAACCGAAAGATACATTGTCAAATTTAATATCTTCATCCGCAAGCGCAAAGGATATTTTTGACTGCATCTGTTCGTCGGGCAGCTGTGTTATAATGCCGGCCTCCGTTGTCATACCCTGAACCTGCTTTATCGTTTCATAGCACATAATGGGCTGAATGATATAAACAGGAATAACTTCAAGATACATTACAAGTGTTACAAGATCACCTGCGGTGATTTCACCCTTTGCGACAAGATAACCGCCGTAAACGAGCATAAGAGCCTTGCAAATAGCAGAAGCGGAATATGTCAGAGGCTGAACTATCATCTGAACAAAAGCAAGCTTCTTATCGGCTTTATAGAGTTCTTCTGTTTTTGTCTTGTTAGTGCCGCACTCCTTGTTTTCGGTGCCGCAGCTCTTTATAAGCTTAATGTTAAACAGTCTGTCGGCAACATAGCTTGTAAGGCGTGCGTAGGCTGTCTGTCTGCCGTCGTTTGCTCTGCTGACAAGTCTGCCCGAAACAAAGCACACCGCAATTGACCACGGTATAACCAGCAGAAGAGAAAATGTCATCTTAGAGGAAATATTGAATACCTCAAGCAGGGAAATAATAAGCGTATAGATCATTGTGAACATCGTGATAAGATAGAACACAAGATAGCTTACCATTGACGTGTCCATTGTAACTCTCGAGATAAGAGATGACGGGGACATTTTAAGATACATCTTCATCGGAATATGTATCAGCTTTTTGCTGACTGCCTGCTGCAGGTTTCTGTCGCAGACGTTTGAAAGCCAGCCCTGGAAAAGCGCTATAAGAATTGTGGCAATTCCCGATACTATTGTAACCCATGTATATGTGATTATGAGTGAGTTATCGAAAATGTTGCCGTCCATAATTTCACCGGCGACTTCGGGAAGAGCAACTGTAAGAGTTGAAACGCCCATTTCCGCAAGGATGAACAGCACAACTCTCAGCCACGGCAGGTGCGACAGCTTAAGAAGATGCAGAAAGCTTTTCATGCTTACTCTTTTTTCACTATCCGATTTCATTACTCTTCACCTCCGGCTTTGGACTGATTAAGGCACATAAGGCGGAACAGCCCGTCATTATTCATAAGCTCGCTGAATGTTCCGCTCTCTTTTACACTGCCGTTTTCAAGAACAATAATATTATCGGCATCCTTTACACCCATAACCTTATGCGTAACCATTATGACGGTACGTCCGTTAAGCAGATTTTCAAGTGCTTTATCAACCTTGTTTTCAGCACTTGCGTCAAGGTTTGATGTAACCTCGTCAAGCAGAACAATCTCGGGGGGATTAAGGAGCATTCTTGCGATACAAACTCTCTGACGCTGACCGCCCGACAATGCAGAACCGCTCTCCCCTACATCTGTGTCAAGACCGTTATTAAGCTCGTCAATAAGATCTTTCATACCGAATGAATCAAGCTTTGACAAAAGCTCTTCGTCGGATATTTCGCCGTCATAAGAATAGAGAAGATTATCACGCACCGTGCCGTCAATAAGATAAGCGTCCTGTGTGACATAGCCGATAGACCTTCTCCATGAACTAAGCGCAAAATCTTTTATATCGGTTCCGCCGTATGATATTGAACCTTCATTCGGTGTATAAAAACGCTCGATAAGATTCATTAGCGTGCTCTTGCCTGCACCGCTCATGCCGACAATTGCGGTTGTTTTGCCGGCGGGAATGTCCAAAGACAGATTTTTCAATACAACAGAGTCATCATAAGAAAATTTGACATTTTCAAAACGGATATCCGCATTAAGATTTTCAAAGGGCACACCCTCGTCATACGGATCTTCTTTTTCACATGCAAGCTCGGAAATACGAAGCATGGCACCCTGTGCGGTTTTAAGGTCGTTCCATATCGACATTATGGAGTCGACACTGCCCGAAAGGTTTGTTGAATAAAGATAGAACGCCACCCATATGCTGACGGTAATTATATTTCTTCTTATGAGATAGATGCCGAAGAAAATGACAATAAGCGATTCGACTACGGTAAGCACGGTTGAAACAGATGAAAACGCATTGGCAATCCAGGTCATTTTCATTTTTGTCTTGAAAAGCTCGCCTGTCTTTTCATCACTCTGCTTTGTCGCCTTTTCTTCCTGTCCGAATGTCTTGATAAGCGGAATATTCGTAAGTATTTCGGCAATGCCGGCGGTAAGCTCGGCTACCTTAAACTGCAGTCTGTTATTCCACTTAAAATCAACACGGCCCTTTACAATACCCATTACAATGACAATCGGAATTATTATAAGCTCCGCAATAACAAGATGCCAGTCATAGCTGAAAAGCATAACCGCCGTTGCGATAAGAGTATAGATATTTGAAACAAGTCCCGCGACATCATCGGTTAAAAATGTGCTTAAAAGAGTGGTGTCTTCGGTTACACGGCTTATAATTTCGCTTGTGCCGTCATCGTGATAATAGCTGACAGGCAGACGGAGCACCTTTTTCCAGACGACATTGCGAAAACGCTTGTCAATCATGCCCTTTACTATCATGCAGCTTGTCTGATAGAGAGTATCAGCAAACGCACCGCCCAGAAGCACAGCAATAGTCACTATAATAATTTTAGCGCTGAAATCACCGGATGTTATCTGCTCGGTGTAATCCGGGAACAGAACATTCAGTTCCGCCACAAGAAGCGACGCGGCAATGCAAAGCAGAATCCAGCCGTAAGGCAGTTTTGTCTGCTTTATAAGCGCCTTAAACGGCTTCCAGTCCTGTTTTATTTTTTTGTCGGTTTTATCTTTTTTCATCGCAGTTCATCCTTAATCGACAAGAGTAACCGTAAAACGATCGTCAAAATAATCGAGAACCTTCTCTTTGAGATAATCCTCCGCCTGCTGCTTTGTAAAGTCTTCGTATGACATGCTCGCTTTGAGCTCTTCAACGGTATAATCGTCATTTACCATGGCTTCAATTGTGGCGTTATAGTCATCCTCTGACCACTCTATGCCCTCTTCTTTAGCCTGAGGTTCGGCTATGGCGAAAATGAGATAAGATCTCTTTATATCATCCTTGAATTTCTTGAGATTTTCTTCCATGGTCTTGCAATGATATTTTGCCTGCATAAATTCTTCGATATCATCCTCAAGCTGTTCTTTGAGATAGTTAAAATCGGTCTCATACTTTTTGTCTATCTCTGCTGTATCGATTTCAAACTCGCTTTCGGACAGAAGTTTTCTGCTGACAAGAGTCCATATGGCGTTCTGCTTTTTCTCTTTGTCTTCACTCTCAAGCTGAGATTTAACATAATCGATATATTCGTCACGGGTTGAAATTTCTTCGTCCTCAATCTGAAGCTTTGCCGCCATTTCATCGGTAAGCTCGGGAACAATTCTTCTTACAACACTCAAAACGGTAATATCGGCATCGGCATCGTTATATTTAACACTTACAGTGTCGCCTTTTTTCTTGCCCAGAAGAGCGTTTTCGACTTCATCGGAATAAAAGCCCTTGCCTATTACAAATCTGTCGCAGTCACTGTTCATAAGCTCGTCTGCGGACTTAACACTTACGGCGACAATATCGCCGGCGATAATTTCTCCGTCCTGCTCTTCAAGTGTCAGAAAATGCTCGGCTGCCGTTATGACTTCTTTGTCAATATCCTTCTGATGAATTTTAATGTTAAACAGCGAGTCGGGCAATTCGCACTGAGTAAAATCGTAAAGCTTTGTTACTTTAGTCATTTTGATTACGCCTCCGAAATTACAGTTTACTCTGCTAAAATAATAAACTGTATATATTTAGCATAATTATACACAATTATCGCGCAAAATAAATCGCTCGTGCGTATTTCGTTGCAATCGGTGTAAATTCAGGCGGATTTCATGA
>CAZTWO010000016.1:9161-12881 GCA_964617965.1 uncultured Ruminococcus sp.
CAGAAAAAAATCGAGGATTTCTCCCCGATTTCATTTTTTGAGTGGTATTTTTGCGATAAAATGGACTGTGTCGCCGTCAAATTCGGGATATACCGTGCCGTCGTATTTTTCGGCAACATGAAGAGCATTGGCAAGCCCCAGCCCCTCATGCGAATTTTTTGTTGTAAAGCCGGGCATGAAAATACGGCTCATTTCTTCAGGCGGCAAATGACATTGATTAGAGATTTTTATGATATTATTCGAACCTCGTTTTATGATAAGCACCTTTATATTTCTGTTCTTATTTTCGGTATGAAGCTCCAGTTCATCAATGGCGTTTTGCAAAAGGTTACCAATAATCGTATTTGTTTCAAAGACGGAAGAAGAAATAAACTGCAGGTTGTCGTGGATTTCAATGTCCATCGAAAGCCCTTTCTGAATTGCCATTTCTTTAAATGTATTCAGCAGTGCGCTTGTGGCGGGGTGAAAAAGCGGCAAAAGGTCGTTTGTGCTTTTTACAGTTTCCATCATGCTTTTTACATACGCTTTGCACTCATCAAACTGCCCGTTTTCTATCATTCCGTAAATTGTCTGCGTATGAAAATTAAAATCGTGGCGCTGAGAACGGATAACACGCATAAAGCTTAATAGCTCCGACTGATATTGCTTGTCTATTATATTTTCTATCTTTTCGAGCATTCCGTTGACCTGCTGTCTTAGAAGAATAAGAGCGGCAAAATGAAGAATCAGCGTAAATATGAATATGGGCAATGTAAGTTCACATACACCGTACAGAAGCATTATCTGCCACACAAGACAAACGGTAATGCCGACAAAAAGATAAAACCGTCTGCCAATCATCTTTTTCTTCTGTTCTTTTGAAAGTATATAGTTTTCAGGGAAAATAACAAGCTTTGAAACAAAAATCACGGTCGGCAGAATTACGCCAATACAGACCGATATAACAATACGGAGTGTTTCGGAAAATGGAGAACTGAGAATAATCTGCCCCGCCAAACAGAATGAAAAAGCAATTAAAACCACAACAAACGAAACACAGATATTCTTTTTTGAAAGATAAAGCATTACTCCGAAAACAGCCGCGGCAGACAGAAAAATACATATGTATCCCAAAACATGCCAAGGGAGAACAAAGCCCAATACGGCAAAAAAGGTGGGTATTACGGCAAAATAAGCAGACTTGATTCTGTCCCTGCCCGCGAGCAGCAGAGCAGAGAAAAATGACGAATATGAAATTAACACACACATTGCAATCTGCAGTTTTTCGCCTGCCGTAATAATAATCACCTGCCAAAAAAATTATTTGCAATATAGCACAATAAACTCCGTTAAAAATAACGCGAAGCTTTACAATCCAAGCCCGCAGGACTTCCGAAATTATGCATTATGCATTCTGCATTCTGCATTATACATTATGCATTCTGCATTGTTACAAATATATCGAAACAAATTACCTGTCTATACAAAAGTTCAGCCCCGCGAAGCTTTAAAATCCAAGGCACATCGTGCCTTCCGACATTATGCATTATGCATTATGCATTCTGCATTATACATTATGCATTCTGCATTGTCACAAATATATCGAAACAAATTACCTGCCTATACAAAAGTTCAGCCCCGCGAAGCTTTATAATCCAAGGCACATCGTGCCTTCCGACATTATACATTATGCATTCTTAATTCTTAATTAGATAATGTTTATTCCGTTTTTCTCAAGAATTTCACGAAGCGCCGAAGAATTGTCTCGGCTCAAAGGAATTTCACGGTCAATACCCTTAAGCTTAATTATATACGACCTGTGAAACATATCGGAGCTTACAGATTCGATAAGCGATACTTTTACAACAAAAGACTGGTGACAGCGGAAAAAGCCGTAATCCTCAAATACCGCCGCAAGCTTTTTAAGGCTTTCGGAAGACATAAGCTCACGACCGTTGACACACACAACCTTAACTTTTCTGCCGACGGTTTCAAGATAGGCAACATCCGATACACTGACAATTTCAAGACGAGACTCAACATGAAGTCCTATCTGTTTGTCCGTATGCTTTTCGGGCGGTTTTTCCCCGGATTTTTCTTCGGCGAGGTTAAGAATCTGTTCAAGCCGTGTTATGCTTATTGGCTTTACAAGAAAAGACAGCGGCTGATAATTATATCCCTCAACGGCAAAATCGGTGTGCCCCGTTACAAAAACATACTGCACATCGGGGTAATTGTTATGGATAAACGACGCGACCTCAAAGCCATTCATTTCACCCATTTCAATATCGAGAAAAACAAGATTTACGGGATTTTTTCTGATAAATTCTATTGCTTCTATTCCGGAATTAAAAGACCCGACAAGCGTGACATTGTCAAAAAGCGACAATGCCCGTTTTGTTATGTTCATTGAATTTTCGTCGTCGTCAACCACTAAAACCTTAAGCATCTGTAAAGTACCGTCCGAACAAAACTTTTCTCTATTTTAGTACACTTTTTCTGTAATAACAAGATATTTCCGATAATTGAGTTAATCAAAATTTTGCTTGCAAACTTAAAATTTATGATTTATAGTTTATAAAACGATTTGGTTTGAGGTAAATAATATGTATCTGTTTTTGCTGTCTCTGATTTATCTTGCGTTTATAAGTCTCGGTCTTCCCGACTCACTTTTAGGCTCGGGCTGGCCCATGATGCACACGGATCTTAATGTACCGATATCATATATGGGAATTATTTCAATGATAATATCGGGCGGCACAATTATTTCAAGTCTGTTCTCTGATAAGCTTACACACAAGCTCGGCACAAGAATTGTAACCGTGATAAGCGTATTTCTTACCGTTATAGCACTGTTCGGATTTTCTTTTTCAACGAAGTTTTGTATGCTTATACTGTTCGCAATACCCTACGGGCTCGGTGCGGGAGCGATAGATGCGGCACTCAACAACTATGTCGCACTGCATTATAAAGCTAAACACATGAGCTGGCTGCACTGCTTCTGGGGTGCGGGTGCAATAATAAGCCCGTTTGTTATGAGCTATGCACTTTCAAACCGTACATGGAACAGCGGATACAGAATTGTAGGTATAATTCAGCTTGTCATAGCAATTATTCTGCTTGCAACATTGCCTGTCTGGAAAGTCAACGAAAAGCAGGAAACGGCACAGTCAAAGAGCATGGGGCTCGGCTCGGTTCTTAAAATAAAAGGTGTTCCGTTTCTTTTGCTGGGATTTTTCGGCTACTGCTCTGCGGAAGTCACTACCATGCAGTGGGCAAGCACGTATTTTTCGGAAGTAAAGCACCTGTCCGCCGAGCACGCCGCAGGTCTTGCGTCACTTTTTTATATCGGAATAACCGTCGGACGGTTTATAGACGGCTTTTTTACCGAAAAGCTGGGCGACAGAAAAATGATAATTATAGGCACGTCAATTGTAATGTGCGGTATTGCGATTATGCTTATTCCGACCGATTCATATGCCGCCGCCGTTGCCGCATTTCTTGTTCTGGGGTTTGGGTGCGCACCAATTTATCCGTGCATTATTCACTCAACGCCGTATAATTTCGGTGCTCAAAATTCGGGTGCTATTATCGGAATACAGATGGCGAGTGCGTATATAGGGTCAACCTTTATGCCGCCGCTGTTCGGACTGCTCGGAAACAGCATATCATTTACCATTATGCCGTTTTTCCTGCTGTTCTTCTTTGTGCTGATGATAATTATGATTGAAATGACATTCA
>CAZTWO010000016.1:12981-19657 GCA_964617965.1 uncultured Ruminococcus sp.
CTCCTTTCTCCTTGCTCACTTTCGATGATAATTTTCAGCTATATATACTAAAATAAGCAGAGGACAGTCACTTGTCCCCTGCTTAATTTATAGGAAATTGTCAGCAATAAGTTAACTACAATAATATTTATAACGGTCTTATCATCTCATCAGCGAAGCAACTCCACTCTTCACACTCCAAACTCCACACTCGAAAGAGTTCCTCCGCACTTGTAAGAAGCATCACTGCTCCTTGCTGACTACCACTTAAGCTTCCATACTTCCGTAATCTTTGCCGTGCATTCAAACTCGGCTGTAATGCCGATAGCTTTGCCGGAGCCTGAGAGCTCAACGGGAATTGTGTATGTCGCCTCGCTTACATAACCGTCGGAGTTGACTGTCAGAACAATTGTAGAACCGGTGTAAACAGTGTCAAGTCTTTCGACTGTAACCATTGACAGGTCAACGCTTGCGACATCAAGATAACCGCCCGAAGCCGCATTGTGTTTTGGGATTTCGTTAAGCCCCGAGGACTCTTTTACGATTGTAAGGGTGATTGAAGTACCTGCTGAAGTCTTCTTTGCCGTTGCGGCTGAAAGACCGTCGATTGTCAGGGCGAAATTCTGACGCTTGGGCAGAAGAATGGGCACGGTCTCACCCTCGGAAGTTGTTGTCTTTCCGTTTGTAAAGGTCAGAGTTTCGGTTGTGGGCTTTGTGGCACTCTCGACTATCTTGTTGGCGATTGATTTAAGAGCAGCGCCGCCGGGGATTTTCGTAAGGTTAACATCATATCTTTCGGTATGGTCAACAACAAGCTTGCCTGTATATGCCTTTGACTTGTTTATAGCGGTAGTTGCATACGCAAGTATTTCGGCCTTAGTCCACTGTGAAGGATCTTTTTCCTGTGCCTGTGTGGGAGCCTGTGTAACAGTGTTTGAGTTATTAGCCTGTGTCACATTCTGCTGAACCTGTGTCACGGTCTGAGAATCATTTGTGGCGTTTTCGGCTGCGGTTGTATTCTCCTGTTCCCCGCCCGTTACAACATCGCCGCCCTGGTTTTCGGCTGTGTAGGGCACAGTATAGTAATAATACTGAATGCTTGTTTCATCCTGCTCTTCAACCGACAAATCCGAGGTTGTAACAAGCAGTATGTTATCAGTGTATTTAAGACAGCCGTTCATTCCGACAACCGTCAGAACACAGAGCAATATAGCCAAAGCGGCTTTAATGTTTTTCATAACCAATCCTCCAAAGTAGCTTATATATAGAATATCTTTTTAATCCATTCTTGCATATGTCTTGAACGCTCACAATAGACAGCGAACACAAGAAAAGCCGCGAAGCACAAAGAGCATATCAGACCGACGATAAACCATGTTGTCGACTCCATAAAATATGAAGTAAGCACACCCGACAGCAGTGACACAAGCATCGCATCGACAAGAACGTGAACAACATTTGATACCGCCCTGCGTTTTTTCTGCCTTGACCACATAATAAAGATTATCGAAGCGACGGACACCAGAAGTATAACAGACGCTATCGACATCCACAGGTTAACGCCGCCGGACGACAGAACGACTATAATCAAAGAATAAACCATTCCGAAAAAAGTGTCAAGTGCCCACATGACATACGGTCGTATTTTTTTTGTGATAAACGGGAAAATGAACAAAATCCACGCCAGAACACAGGATGAGAGCACATACAGCGACCATAATGATTTTCCTACAAAGAAAATATTGACAAGAAGCAGAACTATATTCGGAATAACAAGAATAACAGTAAGAATATACGCCACAAATTTTCGCTGAAGCGTTTTTGGAATTAGGACCTTATCGGAGAAGGGCTTTTCTTCATTCTGTTCTTTTATTATATTCGGATTTATTACAGGTGTCGAGCATAAAGCGCATTTTTTTGCGGACGGGTCAAGCTCAACACCGCAGTTTACACAGTAAGACAAGAAACAGATCACTCCCTGTTGCTTTCTATTTTAACATGAAGTCCCATTTTTACAAGGGAGGTAAAAAATTCACGCTCAATGTCGCTTTCGGCGTAGCTGTTAGAAAAAGTAACAGCGAGATTATTGTTGCAGGTTGCAACTCCGCACCGTGCGGCATTAAGCTTGCCGGGAGCGGGCATAAAGATAAATTTGTTTACATACGGCTTCATTGCGTCGGGGATATCAACATTGCCGAGATTTGTTATAAGCGATGAAGTCGTCTGCTCCGCCGTAAAATAAAACCCAATCGACACACCCGCGGTTTTAATAAACAGCGGCACGATTCTTATAAACGGATTGCGTTCTATACCCATATTGGCGGTTATCGCCGTATTGTGTTCTTTGGGGTCGTTTGCAAGACGCAGCTGTAATTTTACGCTGTTAAGAAGTTCCGGGAATGTATAATCGCCTTTTTTGGGGTCGATTTTTACACGCATGCATATGGTAAAATTGCGAAGAGTCTGCGAATTAAACGTACGCCTTAAATCAACGGGAATCTGAATGCTGACCTCACGCCGTTTTTTCTCACGCACTTCCCTGTTCTGCTTTTTTATCAACACGTCAAGCATGAGAGCGGACAGAAATTCGGTCACGGTGACATTGTATTTTTTTGTAAGAGAATGAAGCTCGTCGAACGGAATAACACCCGTGATAATATTTACCGTATGATATGGCATCTTAGTGCCGTTTGCGTGATAGACATATTTGTCACGGCGGTTATATTTCGCTTTTGAGTTGGCGTTTTTGTCAAATGAGTCCTCAAGCTCCGCTTCGGTACACTGCGTTTTTATGTCAAGCACGGATTTCTCGGCGGGAATATCAACTCCGTATTTAAGCGTAAGATACCGTGCTACCAAGGTTGAAATAAACTGTTTGCCGCCGCAGCCGTCCGTAAGTACATGATAAAAATCAACGGCAATTCGTGAGCTGTGGAAATAGACCTTAAACAGAAATCTGCCGTTTTCGTTGTATTTGACACGATAGAGAGGATTTTTTATATCGGGCATAACAGCCGGGGTATTTTTGTTCTCTTCAAGATAATACCAGAAAAAGCCGTGACGCATACGGACATTGTAGCACGGAAAACGGCACATTATGTCTTTGAGTGCCTGCTCGAGCAAATCGGGATCAACCTTTTCGGTTAACTCATAACAGACCCGAAAACTGTTTGACCATGTTTTCGAGTTCTGCCCCGGGAATATTTTAGCCGCATTGTCAAGCGTGAACCAGAATTTTTTGCGTTCACCGACAGTCTGTTTTGTCATAACTCTCCCATCAAGAATCAGCAGTTAGCAATTAGCAATTAGCAATTTTGTTAATCTGCTAACTTTAATTATAAAGCTCCGCAGAAATTCAACAATCAAAATTGCACTGCGTCGTAAACAATCTCTACTATTATAGCTTTATTTATAATGTAAATCAACCATAAATTTGATTAAAGTAAACTGAGGAATTATTTCAAACTCTGCATTGCATACGATTTAAATTGATTACTTTTATGTTCAACCATAAAAATTCCCGCACGACATAGAATCGAACGGGAAATTTTATAAGAATTTTATTTTTTGCGAAGCTTAGAATTCAAGTCGTCAATTTGCATTATGCGTAAGCAGCCACTGCTCCTTGCTCCTTGCTCCTTGCTAACTTTTTACTTCATGAGCCCGTTTGCAACGCACCAGTTATGGAACGACTTAATGCTTTCCATTCTTGCCGGGGACAGTTCTCCGCCTGTACGTGTGCGTGTTGACATTTCGCCGACACCCTGAAGATTTACCAGGTATTTTGCGGATGCGTTAAAGCCCGAATCTATTGCGCAGTCAAGAAGCGTAATCTCGTTAAAACGCTGTTCGGCAAGTGCCATATCGCCGCTTTTAAACGCCTCAAAAAATCTCTGGAAGAACGCGCCGCCGCATGAAGTCGGGGTTGCCATAACGCCTCTCGCACCGAGCTTGAACGCCTCGAAAAGATAGGGCATGTTAGCCTGAATGACACAGGACTCGCCCTTGTTGTCAATTTTATCTTTTATGCCGTCATATGTGCAGGTCGTGTCTTTAATGCCCAAAACGCCGCATTCTTTTACAAGTCTGCCGTAGCATTCGCCGGAAATGTGACAGTGATTAAAGCCCGGGAATTCATACATAAATATGGGCAAATCGGTGTACTGCTTAAGCTCGCCGATATATGTAACAAGTCTTTCGGGGTCGTCGCCGTAGCCCTTAGTCGTAAACACAATGCCGTCAACACCTGTGTCGGACATACGCTTTACTTCCTCAACCTGGGCAAACCATGAAGGCTCCATATTAGCGGTTGCAACAACCGTCAGATTGCCCTTATGCTTTACAGTCAGAGATGCAAGCTTAAGTCTCTCTTCGAGTGTAAGTGCCGCCATTTCTGAGCTGCCGCAGACGGCAAAAAGATGACCGACGCCCTGCGACACCTGCCAGTCGGCATATTTTTCATATGCGTCATAGTCTACGCTCATATCCTCTTTGTAGGGAGTGAGCATAAGTGAAAAAATACCTGTGTAATCTGTGCTGAGTTTATTCATAGCTTTGTTTGGTTCGGTGGGTTATCAGAGAATGGTAACTACGCCGTCCTCCTCAATTTTAATTTTATCACCGGTTTTAACGGCTTCAAGAAATTCTTCACCCAGAGAATCAACTGTGGGCATGGGACTGTCGGTCCATACGTCGGACAGTATGGCGCCTGCCGCCGCAAGGGAATCAATGGGATGCGCAAAGCAGAGGCATGCGGGGCTTCTGCCCATAGCGGTTGCACAGTAAAGAACCATGCCGCCTGTGGTTGAGCCGATAGTCTGAGGAAGGCAGAGAGCCTTGCCTGCCATGGGTTTATTATAGATATCGGTGTTGTTCTGGTCGCCGCATTTTGCTTCCTTATCGCCGAACATAAGGCTGTGCTGGAAGCTTGCAAGCGTATTAAAACCGCCGTGTGTAACAAGAGCCTCGGCTTCACATGTGCCGGGAACAACTACTCTTCCTTTAAAAGTTTTCATCAGTTCGCAGCTCCCTTCGTGATATAGTTAAGAATTTCAGCGCTTGTATAATAGCGAGATGAAGTATATGTTCTGAGCTTATTTGAGTTTGTTATAACGGGCTTTTTGCCGCAAAGAGGATTGTTCATATACATAAGCGGACAAATGTAGCTGAGTATAACGCCCGTTGCCTTAAGGCGTGCCGCATAGGGAGTTTTGTTGAATTTCTCGACAACTGCGGGAGCGGAGGTAAATACAGTCGGAATCTGAACCTTTGAATTGCCGGCGGTTTTAAGACCCTTCTCGACATTCTCGGTCCACTCGACAAGCTGAGAATATGTAAGATGCGGACAACCGACAAAGCAGAGCTTCGGCTTGGCGTTGACATCCTTCCAGATAACGGGATAGTTTCTCTTTATTCTCTCAAGCTCGGCATCATCTATAACATAGGTCTTTGCACCGTCAGCTATGAGCTTTTCGCCCATTTCAACGGCTTCGGGAGTAAGACCGTCAATGTGATAAAGTCCGACAGCACCGTTTGAAGCGGTAGCCGCACCGAAATCCTTAAGATATGCCTTTGCGTCGTCGTTTAATTCATTTCCGAGCCACTTGTCAAGTCCCTTTACATAAGGGACGTCTTCCATAACCTTCATGCCGATTGCAGAACCTAAAACCTGTGCTTCGGGCTTTTTCTTTGTGTTGACTTCAATAATCCATGTTGCCTTTCTGCCTTCATCGGTAAGAAGTCCGAAATAAGGAACATAGCCGACAATTGAACCGAAAAGCTCAATGATACCGGAGTTGCGGTTGCATCTCGCACCGAGAACCGAGTTTGCGTATACAACGGCACTGGACTCCGCCCACGAGAGGATTTCACCCTTAGCGGGAGTGTTGCCGACTTCGTCAAGATAGCATGCACAGGTGTATGCCTTGTCGCTTACGATACCGAGCTTTTTAAGCTGGATGTCGTAGCTGTCCTGCGAATTGTACATAAACTTTTTAAAAACAAGCTTTTCGATAAGATTTGCGGGGACGTTCGGGTCGAGGGGCTTGGGGTCAACGGAAAACTTCTGACCGGACAGGCAGTTTTCGTCAATAAGCTTATCCATAAGCTCATAAACGGGCTTCATGACTCCGAGACCGAAGCTTGTTACAAGGTGTCCCATTTTGCTTGTAACGGGAACCATTTTTGTGGCGCCGAAAGTCTCGCCGTACATAACGAGAGTTTTCATTACCTTTGCCATTGTAGCGCCCTTGCTGCCGTCAAGAATTGCCTTCTGATCGGACGTGAGCTCCATTTTATACTCAGGCATTAATATTCATCCTTTCATATATGTTAGTTTTATATATGCCTGTTATAATTATAACAAAGTTGAGACATATTGCAATAGAATATTTTGCAAATTTACACAAAAGTCAAAAACGGATATACCGAAAAACGCAATGTCAATCGATATATCCGTATTTATTATGTGTATGAATTAAAGTGAAATATTATTTAATCCATGCCTTTTTGGGGTCGTCGAGCTGAACGGCGGCACGAAGGATAAGACGTGCATCGGAGACGGATATGTCACCGGAGAAGTCTACATCTGCGGAAGTAAAGTCTGCACCAATGAGCGTGTCGAGCTTTACTGCGGCTCTGAGGGCAAGTCTGGCATCGGATACGCTTATGTCGCCGCTGCCGTCAACATCACCTGCGA
>CAZTWO010000017.1:0-2943 GCA_964617965.1 uncultured Ruminococcus sp.
GAGGAAGATTCGTGATGGCGATGCAGGTCTTGCCGACCAGCTCTTCGGGCTCATAGTAAGCGTGAATGCCGGAAAGTATAATGCGGTCTGTGCCGGTGCCGTCATCGAGTGTGAATTTTAAGAGCTTCTTTGACTTCTTTACGGCTTCGCAGGCTTTGACTTTTACGGCTCTGAAATCGCTCTTTGAGAATGTTTCAAAATCAACGCAATCGGCAAACAGAGGCTCAATCTGAACATTTGAAAAATCAATTGGCTCGTCGGCGACATTGATATTAACCTGTGTCTCGGCACTGCCGATAACACCCTCTTTTGCCGCTTCTTCAGGCTTTTTCGCCTTTTTGTCAGCGTCAAGTGACTTCATTGTCGGGAACAGCAGAACATCTCTTATCGCCTGTGAATTTGTAAGCAGCATAACCATACGGTCGATGCCGAAGCCGATGCCGCCTGTGGGGGCCATGCCGTATTCGAGAGCGGTGAGGAAGTCTTCGTCTGTGTGGTTCGCTTCCTCGTCACCTGCGGCACAAAGTGCGTCCTGTGCCTTAAAGCGTTCACGCTGATCGATGGGGTCGTTAAGCTCGGAGTAGGCGTTTGCAAGCTCCCAGCCGTTCATGAAGAACTCGAAACGCTCAACATAATCGGGGTTTTCGGGCTTTCTTTTTGTAAGGGGAGAAATCTCAACCGGGTGATCCATAAGGAATGTCGGCTGAATAAGATGCTCTTCAACATATTCTTCAAAGAACAGATTGAGAATATCGCCCTTTTTGTGACGTTCTTCGTAAGCAATGCCCTTTTCTTTCGCAAGAGCCTTTGCTTCTTCGTCTGTCTTTATTTCGTTAAAGTCGACACCGGCATATTTTTTGACGGCGTCAAGCATTGTAATTCTCTCGAACGGCTTGCCCAGATCCATTTCGATGCCGTTAAAGACGATTTTTGTTGTACCGAGAACTTCCTGTGCAACATAGCGATAGAGGTTTTCGGTAAGGTCCATCATGCCGTGGTAGTCGGTGTAGGCCTGGTACAGCTCCATAAGAGTAAACTCGGGGTTGTGGCGTGTGTCGACACCCTCGTTTCTGAAAACTCTGCCTATTTCGAAAACTCTCTCCATGCCGCCGACTATAAGACGCTTAAGATAGAGTTCAAGTGAAATTCTCAGACGCAGGTCTTCGTTAAGAGCGTTGAAATGCGTTTCAAAAGGACGTGCCGATGCGCCGCCTGCGTTTGAAACAAGCATAGGCGTCTCGACTTCGATGAAGTCCTGTGTCGCGAGATATTTTCTTATGGCGCTTATTATCTTTGAACGCTTTATAAATGTATCCTTGACATCGGGATTCATTATAAGGTCAACATATCTCTGACGATAACGCATATCGACGTTTGTGAGACCGTGATATTTTTCGGGGAGGGGGAGAAGTGACTTTGTGAGAAGGCGAACAGACTTTGCGTGAACGGAAATTTCACCTGTCTGTGTCTTGAATACAAAGCCCTTTACTTCGACAATATCGCCTATGTCGTACTTCTTGAAATACGCATATTCTTCGTCGCCTATATCGTCACGGCGAACATAAACTTGCATTCTGCCGTCACGGTCGGCAATGTTCATAAACGATGCCTTGCCCATGGGACGCTTTGACATGATACGACCGCACAGACTTACGTCCTTGCCTTCGTACTCGTCGAAATTATTTGAAATGTCAGCCGTGTGAAGCTCCTGCTCGGCGGTTGTCACCTGAAACGGATCTCTGCCTGCCGCCTTGAATGCGTCAAGCTTGTCAAGACGAACCTTGCGAAGCTCGTTTTCAGACTGACGAGGTGCGTTGTTTTCTTCTGCCATTTTTATATACCATCCGCAAAAAGCGAAATCCTTTCGTTATTCGATGCTTTCCTTTGAAATTTCAAGAATCTTAAGGTCAATGTTGCCTGTGGGTGCTTCAACGATAACATCCTCGCCGACCTTGTGACCCAGAAGCGCTCTGCCGATGGGGGACTCGTCGGAGATTTTGTTTTCGATGGGGTTTGCCTGAGGTGAGCCGACTATCTGATAAATGTCAACTTCTTTATATGTTTTGTCTTCGACCTTTACGAAAAGTCCGGTCTCAACCTTATCGGTTGTAAGTGTGCTCTCATCGAGAACGGTTGCGTGTGCGAGCATATATTCAAGCTCGGCAATGCGGGCTTCAAGTTTTGCCTGGTCGGATTTTGCTTCGTCGTACTCGGCGTTTTCGGACAGGTCGCCGAAGGACTTTGCTTCCTTGATTTTTTCGGCAATGTCGTTTCTGCCGTTTGAACGCAGATCCTTAAGCTCTGCCTTATACTTTTCTATAACTTTTAAAGGTAATACGTATTCGTCTGCCATGTTTGTCAGATCCTTTCAAAATTCATTACAAAACTGTATTTTATTTTTTTTCTCGCTTTTTGTCAAGACTGCTTTTTCGCAGCTTCGACAATTTGCTTTATACACGACACAAAACTGTCTGATTCTCCGCCGACCAGTTCGATTATATCGAATACCGCAGATGCGACATCCGCCGGGAGCTTTTCGAGATCCGTAGGTGTATCGTCTGTGGTGTCGCCCTTGTCATCGGTGTCATCGGTATCGTCATCTGTGTCGTCGGGAGGAGTTTCAACTACAATTTTAATTTCCTCACCTTCGGGAACTTCGGTGAACGGCTCGTCAAGATGCACAGCCATACGAAGAATAAGTCTTGCGTCCTTAACATCGATTTTGCCGTTGAAATCAACATCGGTATAGATAAGATCGTCGGAGGCCTTTATGGTCTCAAGTGCGATTGCGTGACGAAGAGCTGAACGCGCATCGGCAACGGTAACCTTAAGGTTATTGTCGACATCGCCGAACGGACGCGCAGTGTAATCTATATTTTCAATGTGTATCTCAATTCTGTATTTTACATTGAGCTTGAACTGCTTAAGAACATCCTCGGCGGA
>CAZTWO010000017.1:3043-19299 GCA_964617965.1 uncultured Ruminococcus sp.
TCATCGGAACCGCTCTTTGTGTAGGCGTGAAGCGTAAAATCTGTGTCTTCGGGGGTTAATTCCGACACGGTGTTTTTGCCGTAGAGCGGAATGTAATATTTTCTGCTCTCGCCGCTTTTGAGCGTTACGGTGTCGAAGTTTACGGTGTCTTCACCAAGAAGAGTCTGAAGAAGAACCTTTGAAATTGAGGATTTGTTCTTGAAAATGGAGTCGAACAGCGGAATAAGGTATTTTTCCGCTTTTTCGGCGACTGAGCTGTCAACACCGTTTTTGGTAACCGTAATACCGTCTTCCTCAAGTCCCGAAGCATCTGTTATGGTCAGTGCCGGTCTTTTGGTCTTGAGTGTGTTTGCGGAATCCGTAAATTTGTTGACAAGGCGGGCGTACTCCTCGGGCTCTGTCTGCGGGTCTACGATTTTAACGCTGTCGGTGTCAAGTGTAGACATTGCGGCAAATGCGGGGCAGGCAAGGCTTATTGTAAGCACCGCCGCCAGAAGCAGGGATATAAAGCGTTTGGCTGTTTTTGTTGACATATACGTTCACTTCCCAATTTACTTAACTATGTTAAGCTTTATCATAACGAGTGCGCCGACAATTGCGGCTACAATCGTAACGAACATAAGTGTGCCGACACCGAGTGTCGGGGCAAAAAGAAGAACAACAACACCCACAACAATGGGGAATATCGAAATCTTCCAGTGCTTTCTGAAATAACTTGCGCCCAGTGCTCCGAACAGTGCGCTTGTGACATACGAAAAAGCCGGACGCAGCGTGTCGCTCTCTTTGAGAACGGGCAGAACGGGGCTGAAAACAAGCACGCCGACTGCAATTATAATTGTTGTCGTTATCGCGGATGAACCGATTGCGATGGTTGAAATAACTTCGCCCTCTTCGCTGTTTGCCTTTACGCCCGCTTTTTCCATGGCGTTAAGTCCGCAGGGGAGCTTGAGGTTTGTAATGTTGCCTGTTACAAAGCTTAAGTATGTGCCGCCTGCACCGAGCATGGGTGTGTAGGTGATAACTTCTATAATAGCCGTTGTCCAGTAAATCAGAATAACCTTTGTAAGTGCGCTGAAAACAACTTTTGCCTCGGGCCATACATCATAGAAAACGCAGAAGCCGAAGGGCAGAGACAGCAGCACAAGCAGTGCGCCGACAGTCCAGATGCGTCCCCATGTGTGGACCTTGTCAAGATAGGGTCTTTCTTTCTTGCTCATGCGGATGCACCTCCCCACCATGTAAAGGATGTTACGCTTTCGGGCAGTGCGACGGTCAGCAGAATGCATACACCCATCGCCGCAAAAATGCTTATGGGCAAAGCGAACATTTCAAGCTTCTTAAGATTGAATTTGTGACAAATCGCTTCAAGTGCAATCATGATTACCATTGCCGATACAAGAGTGGCGATTGACATAAAGCCCGCATCGGAAGTGCCGTCGGAGGATTTTCCGTTAATGGATACGGCGATAAAAGCCGCTATAATTCCGATAAATGCCGCCGCCGAAACGTTGTCGGCAAGCTTTGAGTTTTTCTCACTCTTTGACACAAGTCCGCCGATTTTTTTCTGAATAAGCTTGCAGAAAATGGGGACGAGAAAAAGTGCGAAGCTTGTGCCGACGGTCATAACCCACATGACAGCCGCAAACTGCGTGGGGTCGGTGACCTCGATGTTTATGTTTGAACCGAACTGCTCGAGCATTGTGCTTGCCGCAACGGTTTCATATGCCAGGTTTCCTATGACGCTGAGTCTTATCCACGGCAGAACTATGCCGAGGGCCGATGCAAGCACCAGAACGGTAGCCAGAATTGAAATGGCGGGGGCTATTGTAAAAAGAGCCGCACTGATAATTGTGTCCTTAATTGTCTCTTTTGATATGCCGAGCTCTTTTGCGCGCTTTGAGGCCTTTACCATAAAAAAGACAGATTCAACGACAACGAACAGAATTATGAACGCCGCCATTGCATACATGAACGGACTTTCCTTGAAATCCATACATGCACCTCCTGTACTAAAATATAAACAATAATACCATATATTGATTTTTTAGTCAACCGCTTATACTTTACAAAGTGAAAAAATTGTGATAAAATCACTTTGATAAATTGTAAAGTAAGCGGTCAGTGGTCAGTGGCCGGTGTTCAGAAAGGCTCTGTGTGTCGTTGTGCAATGCAGAATGCATAATGCATAATGCATAATGTCGGAAGACACTGTGTGTCTTGAATTGTATAAGCTCCGCAAACATAAAACTACACCTTGTTATGTGAAAATTTATAATTCGCGAAGCCGTATAAATCAAGTCCGTAGGACTTCCGACATTCTTAATTCTTAATTCTTAATTCCTAATTTTATAGACGGCTTGCTTAAGAGAACCGGCTTATACTCAAAACTAATTTGATACAGAGGTAATTGTTATGATTTTTGTTTCCCCTTCTTTGCTTTCAAGTGATTTTTCCCGTCTTGGGGAAGAAGCCGCAGTGTGCAAAAACGCCGGTGCGGATATGATACATATAGATGTCATGGACGGTCATTTCGTCCCGAATATCACGCTCGGCGCGCCGATTGTAAAGTCTCTTCGCAAGTGCTCCGACCTGTGTTTTGACGTGCATCTTATGATAAGTGACCCGATAAAATACATTCCCGATTTCATAAAGGCGGGGTCTGATATAATCACCGTTCATGCGGAGTCCGACGGCAGCACCGAAGAAGCCGTTGACATGATTAACGATGCCGGAATAAAGGCGGGTGTCGCCATAAAGCCCAAAACACCGGCAAGCGAGGTTTTTCCGTACCTTGACAAGCTGTCAATGGTGCTTGTTATGACGGTCGAACCCGGGTTCGGCGGTCAGAGCTTTATGACGGACATGATGCCCAAAATCCGTGAAATAAGAGCCGAAGCCGAAAAAAGAGGACTTAAGCTCGATATTGAGGTTGACGGTGGTATTACCGACAAGACTTTGCCCGTAGCGTATGAAGCCGGTGCGAACGTTTTTGTCGCCGGAAGCTATTTCTTCGGTGCGTCCGACAGAAAAGCGGCAGTTGACGCCATGAGACACTCCGCAGAATAAAGCTTTTATAACAAATTTGCAATTTTAAGGACACATTATGAAGTCTGTAAAGCCCGAAAAGAAAAAAGACAAAAAGAAAAAGCGGAAAAGCGAAAAAAAGAGCCTGTTAATACAGGCCAAAAAACGTCGCCGGAAGCGTAAGTCCGAGAAAAAACAGGCACAGAACGCCGAAACAGTGCCGGTGTCGGATGACAGCCGCCGTTCGCTTATCTTAAACAAACGCAAGGAAGCCATAAAAAAAGCCGAGGACGCAAGAGAAAAAGAGTCCCGTGAAGTTTTTGAAAAAAAGCTCGAAAAGGCTTCCTCAAAAAAAGCTCCCGTTACATTACGAACGAGGGGCTATTACCGCTTTTCGCGTGATTTTCCGTCAAACACCGATGAAAACGGCTTCAGAGAAAATGTGCCGTACAGCAGAAAAAGACGCACAAGAACGATTATATTTGCCGTGCTCGGCTGCATTCTCGCTTTTGTGATAGGGTTTATTCCCACAAAAACCGCAATGTATATTTCCGATATTCCGCTTGACACGTCATCGCCCGCAAATGCCGAGGATGAAGAAGAGGCGGCTGTCAGAGGTATGTTTGTCACCTATGACGAGCTAAAAGCGAACGACAGTGCGGCAATTATCGAAAAGCTTAAAAAGAACAACTTAAACTGTGCCGTGTTCGAATTCAAGACGGATGACGGCTACTGTATATTCAATACAGGTTCGTTTGTCGGTTCATCGGTGGACAGGCGTATCTCAACCGCATTTGATACCGCTCTCGCCGTAAAAGAAGCCGGTTATGATATTTACGCCTATATCAGCTGTTTTAAGGACAGCTGTGCGCCGTCATCGGACTATACCTATGCCGTAAGAAGCGGCTCGGCCGAGGGTGGGGCATGGCTTGACAATTCCGGCAGCAGCTGGCTTAACCCTTATTCGTCGACTGCGTGTGAGTATATCACCGGCATCGTAAAAGCGGCGGCGGACGGCGGCTTTACGGATATCATTCTCGCGAATGTCTGCTTCCCGACCGATTCCGGGGAGACGGAGGCGTATTTTGACGGCGAAAGCTCGTCCGGGAAAAGCAGAAACGATATTCTCCGCTCGTTTGTTGACTCGGCCGTTGAAGCGGCAGGGGAGGCGAAGGTCACCGTTATGTGTGATTTAAACGCCGTAAATTCCTCGGGTGACAACACTCAGGGCGGCACAGACGGGTGTATGTTCGGCACTGCCGCAGACGGCGTATGCATTTCGGCACGTTCATCGCTTGCGTCGTCGGTTGAGACTGTCGGCACAAAAGAGATAACGGGCGCAAACAAAATGCCGTATGTCTATGTGTCTGAAATAACAAAATATGCCGTAAACAACCGTGATGCATATACCGATTCGAACGATAAAATCTATCTGATAATCGACGGCGGCACATCGGCGTCCGACGGAATTGATGCCGTAACGCTGTGCGGCGGGGATGGGTATTTTTTAAGGGAAGGCTGATTTTTTTTTGTTGCAGAATTAAATTAGCAATTAGCAGTTAGCAATTAGCAATGACCGTTCAATGTATAATGTATAATGAAGAATGCAGAATGTTGGAAGTCCTGCGGACTTGGATTATAAATGCTTCGCAGATTTTCAGTCCTATATTCTTTGATAATTTAATCTCTTGCGGAGCTTATACAATCCAAAACGCTTTAGTGTTGTCCTTTATTGTTCATTCTGCATTCTGCATTATTTCGTCCTTCGGACTTAAATTTTAACAGCTTCGCAAAACAGTGGCTACCGGCAACTGACCACTGACCACAGAATGCCGGCAACTGACCACCGGATACTGGCCACTGGATACTGGTCACTGGCCACTGACTTATTGGAGATGAAAATTTGACCCGTGATTTAACAAAAGGTCCTGTTGTAAAATCTATGCTTCTGTTCGCCGTACCGCTGATTCTGGGCGATCTTTTACAGCAGTGCTACAATATAGCCGATACACTGATTGTCGGTCGGTTCCTCGGCGAAAATGCTTTGGCAGCTGTTGGCTCGGCGTTTTCTCTTATGACATTTCTGACATCCGTAATGCTCGGACTTTGCATGGGCAGCGGTGCGCTTTTCTCGATTTTCTTCGGCCGGCGTGACGAAAAAGGGCTCAAAGACAGCATCTGCGCTTCATTTTCTTTTATTTCAATTGCGACTGTTATTCTTACCGTTATTGCCTTTTTGTGCCTTGACGAACTGCGTGTTTTTCTCCGTGTGCCCGATGCGGCATGGGGTGAAATGCGTACATATCTTGCCGTGATATTTTGGGGTATTCCGGCTACATTTCTGTATAACTTTTTTGCGTCGTATCTGCGTTCCGTCGGCAATTCCGTTGTGCCGCTGTGGTTTCTTGCGGTGTCGGCGGTTGTCAATATCGTGCTTGACCTGTGGTTTGTCGTCGGACTTGACAGGGGAGTCGGCGGTGCGGCTGAGGCTACCGTAATCGCTCAGTATCTGTCGGGTGTCGGCATTTCCGGTTTTTCGCTTATAAGATATCCGCTCTCAAGGGCGGCTTTTGCTTTTAAGAGTCTAAGAAAAAGATGCATACGGCAGGTTATGTCGTTTTCGGTGCTTACGTGCGTTCAGCAGTCGGTTATGAATCTGGGAATTCTTATGGTGCAGGGGCTTGTAAACAGCTTCGGCACTGTTATAATGGCGGCGTTTGCGGCAGGTGTAAAAATCGATGCATTTGCGTACAGTCCCGTGCAGGATTTCGGCAATGCGTTTTCAACTTTTATCGCTCAGAATTACGGTGCGGGCGAACAGAACCGTATTGCAAAGGGGCTTAAAAGTGCCGTTATAATTGCGGTAGTATTCGGCGGTGCTGTGTCGCTTGCCGTGTTTGTATTCGCCGAGTCGCTTATGAAAATATTTGTGGATTCTTCGCAGACATCAATAATTGCCGAGGGCGTGAAGTATCTGAGAATCGAGGGAGCATTCTATATCGGAATAGGCTGCCTGTTCCTTTTATACGGTCTTTACCGTGCCTTGGGGCATCCCGGAATGAGCGTTGTGTTGACCGTCATTTCTCTCGGCACACGTGTTATGTTGGCTTATATTCTGTCAGCCGTACCGGGAATCGGTGTCGTAGGAATATGGTGGTCGGTGCCAATCGGATGGTTTCTTGCGGATATTGTCGGATTTGCATATTTCTTTCTTAAAAAGAAAAAACTGCTTTTGACGGCAGCAAAGAAATAAATTTTTCTCGGCGTTTTTTATATTCAACGCAACACTTTTCGGCATTTGTGTAGTTTGGTTTTTCCTGTTAATGTTGTATAATCAAGGCAACAAAGCAAGGGAGGTCATCCTTATGGATACAGACAAAATCTATGCGGAGCATATTGTTAACGAATACTCTGTAAAACGCAAGTCAAATGTTGTAGCGCTTCGCAAGCTTGACGCGAGGGCCAGACGTCCCGCGAATATTTTCGCCTTTTCGTTCGGCATTTTTTCCGCGCTTGTTTTCGGCACGGGACTGTGCATGACAATGGGAAAGCTCGGTTCGGGTACAACAGCGGAATTTATTGCCGGCATTTTATTCGGAACTCTGGGACTGCTTTTTATGGGTGTCAATTATCCGATTTACCGGCGAATTTTTTTTGTTCGGCAAGAGAAAATACGCCCCCGATATTGTTAATCTCGCAAGGCAGATTATAGACAACAGATGGGGCGAGCGACCGCAGGGAGCGAGCAAGGGAGCCCGAGCAAGGCGAGGGCACACGCACGAGGAATGAGCGACAGCGAATGACGAGTGCGAAGCCGCGACGAAGCGGCTTGCCGCTGAGGAGCGGCGACGGCCGCAGCGAGCAGCGACAGCTGCGAGCGAGGCACGGGCCCCGAGAGAGCCGAATTTGTTCAGCCGCAGTCTTATGCGGCTTAACAAATGAAGGCGAACGAGGGGCACCCGCACGGAGGCGGTACCTGTCTGTCCGGCATTTAAGTCGCATATTCCGGAAAACCGACCGACCGGGCAGATAGGTGCCCCGACGGGCGGCTCAGCCCGCCGGTACGGCAAAGCCCGGCATCACAAAAAAGCTCACTTCCCGCGAAGCTATGCAATTCAGCTCACACAGTGCCGACATTGCTAATTGTTGTGCTAAGTTATATAGTCCAAGATATTCTGTGTTTTTATTTGTTACTGAATATCGGCCATTTCATTCATTGCTAATTGCTAACTGCTAATTGCTAATTGAAAAAAGCCGTTGCATCTGCCCATTTGGCAAATGCAGCGGTTTTTTTTTGATAGATTTATTTTTTGCCGAAGTGCAGTTCCCTGAGTCCGTCCACTTCATCGCAGACGGGTTTTAACGCACACACGGAGCAGTCGAGAGATACATCCTTCATAATGTGATTTAAAGCATCGAGAATGCTCTTTGATTTTTTTGCGAGGCGTTCGGCGGCAGTGCCGTCAAAATCCGGAGCGGTTATATAGTATACGCAGACATTTTTAACGGCGGGGTTTTCTTTATATTTCTTTATCAGAAGTGTACCGGTGTTTTCAAAACGCATGCCGTTTTTTATGCTCTTTTTCGATACACGCACACGCTCTTTGTATGTGTCCGCTTCAAACCGTGTCATAAAGCCTTCGGGGAAGAAGTGATATTTCGCGAACTCAATCTTTTTAACTGTGTCGTATGCCTTCTGCTCGTCGTTTATGTCTTCAATGCCGATAACCGACACTCTGACAAACGGCGTGTCGGTTTTGAGGCGGTCGAGATTTTCACCTATGACACATATTCTGTCCTGCCCTATGTCGCCTGATGTCACAATGTTAAAGCCCGTGCCGAAGAGTTCATATGCACAGTCACGCTGCATTATAAATTCATTTCTGCCGACATCCGTCCATGGCTTTTCGGGGACAAACTCCAGTGTTTTGAAGTCTTTTGTCAGAGCGTAAAATTCGCTGAGAACCGAGTCAAAGAAGTTCATTAAAGGCGTCTGTCCTTTTCCTGCTTGTCATAGTGAACACCGAGTGCGTTATATACCTTGTAGACAAGCTTCATGTCAAGATTGAGAAAATATACCGTAAAAGTCAGAGCAAAGAGCAGAACTGAAATCACGGCTGTCAAAATACAAGCTTTTTTCATCGTGCCAGCCCCTTCTGTCTTGCGTATTCGGCAGCACCTAAAGCACCCATAAGCTGCGGGTCAATGTCAAGATCGACAACCTTGATTTTGAGAACCTTTTCTATTGCCTGCTTAAGGCCGTCATTTTTGGCGCATCCGCCCGTAAGTGTAATGCTCGTTGTCGCACCTGCTTTTTTAGCCATGACAAAGCATCTTTTTGCGACCGCAAGCTCAATGCCTGCCGCAATTTCGTCCATGGGCTTGCCCTCACCTACAAGTGAAATAACCTCACTCTCGGCAAAAACAGTGCACTGCGCAGTGATGGGTATGGTGTTCTTTGCGGTAAGGCTGAGCTTCGAAAACTCGGGAAGGCTCATCTCGAATGCATTAGCCATAGCCTCGAAAAATCTGCCCGTACCTGCGGCACACTTGTCGTTCATTGCGAAGTTCTTGACAGTGCCGTCGGTGTCGATTGCTATGCCCTTGACATCCTGACCGCCTATATCGATAATCGCCTTTACATTGGGGTTTGTTACATGAACACCCATTGCGTGACAGCTGATTTCACTTATGTTTTCATCTGCCTGAGGCACCTTGTTTCTGCCGTAGCCCGTGCCGATAAGATAAGATAAATCGGAAGGGGAGTTCAGATCCTTAACCTGACTTACTGCATCGTTAAGAGCTATTTCCGCCGACTGTACGGGGTTTATTTTGCTGCGGTTTGTTACATCGGCAACCATTTTGCCGTTTTCATCGAGAATAACGCATTTTGTGTAGGTTGAGCCTACATCGCATCCGCCGAAATATTTCATTTTATATTACTCCTTTTACCAAGATAATGAATCGTCAAAGTCAACAAGTGTGGGGTCAACGGGCTCTTCCTGCAGAACCGTCTGCATATACTTGTTTACGTGGTCACGCATGTCGCGTCTTGAAACAGTTCTGGGGTCCATAAGATCCTGCGGCACCCAGATGAAGTTTATGTTTCTCTCTCTCGCCTGGTCGTCGAAGATGCCCACAAGACCGTCCATGCCCTTGCATGAAATCTGGTCATACATTATAACCGTGTCGGCATTGTACTCCTCAACTATTCTCCAGAGCTCGTCAACAACATTGGCATAGCCGCCCTTTGTGTGTTTTCTCATTGTCGTACGCTGAAGAGTTTTTGCGAAGGTTGCAAGTGCCTCCTCCTTGTCGGTCGTGCTGTATCTGATATAGGAAATCATGGTTTCCATATCCATTATGACGTTGATGCCCCAGCAGTTTTCAAGCCAGTTTGCGAAGTTTGTATAGTAGTTCGCGGGGCATGACCACACAATGGCTCTGTGACGCATTTCTTTTGATACCTTCGTCTTTTTCTCGTAGGCATTAAGCATCAGACGGTTGACCTTTTTGTCAATCTTAAGAAATCTCGGATCCATGCCGCCCGAAATGTGGAAATAGAACAGTCGATAAAGCCAGAATGTTGCGCCTGTCATCTGCGGATAATCCGTTTTGTTTATCTCCCACTTCTGCACTTCATAATCAAGCTGTTTGTTATATTCCTTCATTGCACCGAAAAACGCATCCCAGTTGAATTTGGTGTGCATCTCTTTTTCGATGAACTTAATGCATTCCTTTACTTCCTCAACTGCGTATTCCTGTGCAAGCTCTTCATTGTAGCGAAGCGGAACGTTTATAACATAGGTCGGAAGCTTGAAGCGTCTGTCAATATACGCGGAGTTCATAATCGAGCCGTCGCAGGGCATATTGCACGTTACGGAGCATTTGCCGACAAGAGGGTAGTCGTCGTTGATGGCGACACCTGCCTCGGCACTGGGCAACGGGCAAACGTCCGCCGGAACGCCGTAGCTCTCGGTAATATCAAGATAGGGCGGTGTAATGTTCTGGTCAACCATGCTCGTCAGGAAAATCGGAATTGTGGTAACATGGTTGTCTTTAAGATCGGGGAAGCCCGCCATAATTTCGGATGAGAAAATCTCGTCGACGTTTACGGTTTTGTCTGCCTGCTTTGAATTGGGATGATAATGTCTGTCATTTGCGAGCAGATAGTGAATCATGTCCGTTGTGGGCTTTACAAGACCGTTCATATGCAGATGTGTAATTCGAAGCTGCGGTCCTCTCATGCCCTCTGTCAGACGGTCAACCCATGCGGGAGCGGACAGATAGCTTGCCATCCAGCGATAGTCCCATATGCCTCTGACTGTTGAAACGGGAGCCTTCGCCGTCATTTTTATAATGTCTTTCCATGTTATGAGCCAGCGGTAATAGTCATACGCCGTGTCGGCAACGCCACGCCACTCTCTGTGCTTTAAAAGACCTGTTTTGTCCTGATGGAGCTTGCCTAAATCATGCGGCTCGTTTCTCCAGAGATTTTTAAGCTTTGACATTATTTTGCCTCCCCCTTTGCCTTCTGTATTTTCTTTATCTCGAGGCTTTCGACAAATGCCTGAATACGGGTTCTCAGCTGCCCCGAGGCGTTTGCCGTGTACTGTCTGTCAACGGATACCGACGGAATGCCGAAATCGTTTGTAATAATATGCGATGCCAATGCTCTCTCATAGCCCCAGTATTCGCAGAACTTGAGCTGTTCATAGACAACGCCGTCGGCATGGTATTCTTCAACAAGCTGTCTGACATACTCTTTTCTGCCGTTGACTTTATCCTGGCTCATATATCTCGGACACTGGCTTGTGCGCATATAGTGAAGCAGAATCTGCTCCAGTACGTCGCCGTCGTCCGTAAGCTTAATCTCTTCTCTGCCCGGGAGAGAACCGAAGCAGAAGCGGTCTGCGACAACAAGAGCACCTGCCTCCTCAAACAGCTTCGTAAAATCGGGGTCGTCAAGCTCCGAGCCGACAACAACGATTTTCGCTCTGAAATTTTTCTTTGCGTCGGGCTGTCTTGTCTTAAGCTCCTCGGCCGTCTCTCTTAATTTGTCAACTATAAGATACTTGGGGCAGACATAAGACACAAGGCACAGAACATGATATTCGTATCCCGTTATACGCGGATTTTCCTCTTTGCGGTATTCGCCGATTTCGGTAAGAATGCGGCAGGCCTCGTTATGCTCCTTGACCGCCTGTCTCATTGCGTCCTCGCTTATGTCAACGCCGTAAACGTCATGCAGTCTGTCAAGCACCTTGACCTGAAGCTGTGTTTTGTAGTGCTTTACGGTGTGCGGAGCGATTTTAAGCGGAACATCGGGAATTGCCACAAAGAATTTGTCATTCGGAACAAGCTTAAGAATCTCAAAATGCTCGTACGCTCTGTTCATCTCGGAGCAGGTCTCCGCACCTATGAGTGCGTCAAGGTGATTATAGCCGCCCTCAATTCCTCTTTCTACAAGCGCCTTGCTGTATCCGCACAGATATGAGCTCATATAGTAGGTCGCAATGTCAAGCGATCCGGTTCTGGGGGCTCTGAGTCTTGTGCTGAAGCATCCCGGGAGATTTAACAGCACCTCGGGGATATGATAGCAGGTGTAGCCGAGACACAGCCGGCCGTCCTGTTTTGCCTGCTGAACAAGCTCGTTATTTGCTTCCTGCAGCAGGTTTTCGAAATAGATTAAATGCTTTAAGTCTTTCATACATTTTCCTCACTGTATATGCCGATTTTCTCAAGTGCTTCATCCGTTCCTCTGACTATGTTGCAGTCGTCGGGAAGGTTGAATATGTTCTTGCCCTCAATGTCAAAAATCGCGAGAGATGAATCGGACATTATATACGATAAAACGGGTATGCCGTTTGTATCTATTTTTGAAATGACGCTTTTATCGGGTATTCTGTTGATTATCGCACCGAGCTTTTCATACATTACAAGCTCATCCGCAACGCCTTTTATGGTGTTTATGACCTGAATGCCCTTTTTGCTGGAGTCGCTGATTAAAAGGAGATGCGTCACCTTCTCCATTACACGGCGGTTTATCTGTTCTATTCCCGCTTCGCCGTCAATGACCACAAAGTCAAAGTCCTGCGAGATAAGACTTATTACCGCTTTAAGATAAGAGTTTATTTTGCAATAGCACCCGGCGCTCTCGGGTCTGCCGATTGCGATAAAAGCGAAGCCGTCCGTTTCTACGACTGCGTCATAGATTTTGTATCTTGCGTCGCCCAGAAGCTCCACGGCGGTTTTTGTCTCGCCCGCGTCAAGTGCTTCGGTGACTTCTTTTCTTATGTCGTCGATTGTGTATCTTACATCAATGTTAAGTGCGGTCGACAGCCCCACAGCGGGGTCTGCGTCGATTGCCAGAATTTTTTTATTCGGAAATTTCTGTGTCAGCAGCTTTACGATAACGGCGGAAATCGATGTCTTTCCGACGCCGCCCTTGCCGGACACGGCGATTATTTTAGGATTGTGAGTCAAAAAAATACCCCCCAAATTTTATTTAATGCAAAACCGGTGAACTCGCCCCGGAAGAGAAGTGAGCAAGGAGCAAGGAGCAAGGAGCAGTGAAAATGAAGAATGCAGAATGCATAATGCATAATTTCGGAAGACACTGCGTGTCTTGGATTTATAAAGCTACGCACAAGTTTAAGCTGTTTGTTTCTTTTGCAGCTCACAGTCGGCGGAGCTTAACTGCTCCTTGCTCCTTGCTAATTGCTAACTGTCATTCCGGTTGGTTAAAATTTTCACAAAACATTATAGCAAACACATTTTATATTTTCAATCGGTTTTTTGCAATAAATTATATTAATCCCGGTGCGGTGCAAAATGTTCAAATTTTTTATATTTTAAGCGGCTTTTAAGTTGAATAATTAAAATTAGAGGCAAGGGTTGAATCCGAAAAGAAATTTTCTATTGATTTGCCCCAAAAAATATTGTATTATATTTTTTATCTTGTAAGAGAAGAAGGAGTTCGAAATGAAGAAAATGTCCCACCCCATCATTATTACACTTTTGTTTATAGTTGTTCTTTCACTGCTCGTATTCGCGGGATGCAAGGCGTTCAGCGGCGACAAGGGTGACACAACCCTCGAAGAAATCGAGAGCACCATCGAAGCGGCTGAAAATTCGTCTTCCGAATATGAAACCGTTATCGAAACCGAAACCGACGCAAGCGGCGAAGCGGTAACAGATGAAAGCGGCGAGGCGGTCACAGTGGTAAAAGAAGTAACAACAGCACAGAACACAAATACCGAAAAAGCGACTTCCGCTGCCGAAAACGCCACAGGTGCGTCCGGCAAAAAAAACAGCAACTCGAAAACAAACACCGAGACAAAGGCCAACACAAATAATTCGGGCAAGACAAACACAAATACCGAGACAAAGGCCAACACAAATAACTCGGGCAAGACAAACACAAATACAAATACCAATACAAACAGCAATACGAACACAAATACAACCACGGGCAAAACCGATTTTGACATTATCACAAGCGGCACATTCGACCTGTCGGGCAGTGTCAAAGACACCGACGGCAGTGTTACTCCGCTTGAAATAGCACGCACACCTTCCTCTGTCTATATGCTCTCAAGTATTGACGGCGTAAGCATGGGCGCACTTATAGCGGACGAAAAAACGTACATGATCTGCCCCTCAAAGAAGTGCTATCTTGAAATCACAAGCTCCATGTTAAAGCTTATGGATATGGACATGGACGAGCTTGTTGACGCTTCGCAGTATTCATTCAGCGATCTGGGCAAACTCTCGGATGCCGTTTCAACAACAACCGAAAACTTTAACGGCACTTCATGCACCGCATATAAATTCAACAAATCCGATACAAGCATAATCACATTCTATATGAACGGAACAAAGCTTCTGGGCTTTACTTCCGCAAACTCCGACGGCAGTTCACCCGCTACCGTTACGGTTACATCAATCTCTTCGAACGTTGCTTCCGAAAAGCAGGCTCCGTCATCCGACTATAAGGCCTATAAGGGCATTGTCGGTGCGGCAAGATTTGCGGCGGCAGTCGGCATAAGCGACGAATAATGAAAACGGCAGTTGTTACGGGCGGCGCCGGCGGCATTGGTGCGGCGATATGCGAAGCACTGTGCAGACAGGGCTATTCCGTCATAATCAACTTCTGTCACTCGAAAGAAAACGCCGAAAAACATGCGGCTCGACTTTGCGAGTGCGGATATGACGCCGCTGTATTCGGTGCGGATGTGTCCCGCTCGGATGAAGCGGACGCACTTATAGATTTCGCCTTTTCTTACGGCGGTCGACTCGATCTGCTTGTCAACAATGCGGGTGTATCTCTTCGTACGCTTTTTGATTTGACTTCGGACGAGCAGTGGCGGCGTATCACCGATATAAACCTTACGGGCGTGTTTAACTGCTCCCGTGCGGCGGTTAAACATATGCTCTCCGCAAAAAACGGCAGAATAATAAATATCTCCTCTATGTGGGGCCAGACGGGGGGTGCGTGTGAAGTCGCGTACTCCGCGTCAAAAGCGGGCGTAATAGGGCTCACAAAAGCTCTGGCAAAAGAGCTTGCGCCGAGCGGCATAACCGTAAACTGTATATGTCCCGGTGTAATTGATACTCCCATGATGTCGGGCTTTTCGGATGAAGACAAAAGTCTTATCGCCGAGGATATACCGGTCGGCAAATTCGGGACCCCCGAGGATGTCGCGAATGCGGTTGCGTTTCTCGCTTCCGACAGCAGTTCATACATAACGGGGCAGATTATCGGTGTAAACGGCGGCTCGGTTATATAAACATTATATTTTTTTGCAACTTGAAAGGGGCAGCTTCTCTTTATGAAAATTCGGCAGATTGCGGCTGTTGTGACAGCTGCGGCATTGGTGTTATCGCTCAGCTCTTGTCTCAGCTATGAAAACGACTCGGAAACCACAACCGAAGAAAATTCCGACAGCAGCGGCGAATATAACAATTCGGGCGAGGTTGAAACCGTAACCGATGAAAACGGCTCCGTGTTTGTTCTTGTCGAAGAAACATCAATTGTATCTGTCGGTCAGACCGAAGCACAGACGCAGGCGCCCGTAATATCCGATGACTCGACCGACACTTCGCAGTCTTCAAACGAAACGGTTACGACAACGCAGTCGTCGACAGGCGGCAATACAAATACAAACACCAATACAAATACAAATACAAATACAAACAGCGGCGGCACGACAACCAAAAGTCAGAAGACAGGTCTTGACGTGTTAAAGAGCGGCACTTTCTATTGGAAGGGCACAATGGTTGATGCCAACGGCACTTCAACGCCCACAGAAATGGCGGCTACAAGCGATTCGCTGTATATCTCCACATCCATGAGCGGTGCGCAGGTAGGGCTTCTTATGAAAGGCAGTGATACATACATTATATATCCCAAAATCAAGGGCTATATGAATATGAACACACTTTCGTCAATCCCCGGACTCGGACTTGACAGTGATGATTTCCTTGACCGCTCGGCGGCTGATTTCAGCGACCTCGGCAATTTGTCGGACGCAGACAGCACAAAACAGACGACATTCAACGGCAAGAGCTGTACGGCGTATGTGTTCGGCGGCAGCGGTTCGTCAACCGAGATTTATATGTCGGGTGCAACCCTTTTAGGAATGCAGACAATAAATTCAAGCACCGGCAAGGTTGAATCCGCGATGATATTCGATGTGCTTTACGCTACCGTTCCGTCCGATAAAAGCGGTATCCCGTCCGGCTATACGGAATATAAGGGACTTAAGGCTATATCCTTTATGACCCAGATGGCACAGGATATGGACATTGATTCATAACAATAGCAAAGCAATGCAGGTTTATGCCGTAAAATGGCTTAAGCCTGCTTTTTTAATTAAGAATTAAGAATTAAGAATTAAGAATTTCGGAAGACACTGCGTGTCTTGGATTATATGGCTTCGCGGGCGATGAGCTTTTTCGGCGTTGCCGGGCTTTTGTTGAGGCTTGGCTGCTTCGCCGCCCGTTGGGGCCCCTGTCTGTCCGGTTGCTTCGATTCCCAAAAGCCTGCCCTTAATGTGGACAGACAGGCACCGCCGCCGAGCGGACGCCCTACGCTCCGTTTTTTTGCGTCTGCCTCAAGGCATACGCAAAAATGCCGTCGCTCGGGATAGCGGCTCGCCTTGCTCGCCGCCCCCGGCTCGCCTTGCTCGCCGCCCCCGGCTCGCCTTGCTCGCCGCCCCCGGCTCGCC
>CAZTWO010000018.1:0-18615 GCA_964617965.1 uncultured Ruminococcus sp.
CTGCCGCCGGTCCTCATTAGTCGCTACGCCAAAAATCATTCACCGGATGATTTTCGCCTGCGACCCCGGCCCCCGGTTCCCGGTCCCCGACCCCTTCATTGCTAATTACTATTTGCTAATTGTTAAGCCCTCCGCTCATCATCTGCTGCATAAGCCCGGGCTTTTTCTGCTTCTTAGGCTTATATTCCGGCGGATTTTCAAGGCGAAGTCTTGCCGATTTGCTCTTTTTAAGGCGTTCGGAAACGCTGAGGACCGGCTCAAGCATTGTATCCGAAAGATACGGCATAATTCTCTGAATAAGCTCGGGGTCATCCTGAACAGGCCCGAGAATCGTTACGCAGATAAGGCTCTGCACCTCATTTGTGCCGTCCTCGTACACTTCGCACAGAACATTGAATATGCGTTTGAGCTTCTGTGTATCGTTGTCTTTAATCGCCTTGAGTATAAGCGGAGTGCCGTGATTTACAAAGAAATCCTCACACAGGAACTCACCGTATTTGTCGACATTCCTGCTTATTTCGTTCTTAAGCTCCGGATATACACCCGCTATTTTTGTTGCGAGCGTAACGGGGTCATAGCACAAAGCACCGCTCTTTGCGGCAGATCTGCTGACTGTCGCGGGAGCTTTTTTGCTCGCCTTTTTATTTTCCGCAGCATAGCTTTCGGTCAGATATTCGTTAATTTCATTTATAAGCGACTTTACATCTCTGTCGTCATACTCCTCGAGCATCATAAGATATGTTGTGTCAATCTTGAATGCCGAGTCATCGGACAGGTTTGCGTCAAGCGCCGCCGTAAGATAATGCACACGATTGTCGTTATAGACAAAGCGGATACGGATATCGTTGCCCTTGTAATCTATAACGGATGAAGTGCCGCGAGCATAAACGGGGGATTCCTTCGCACCGACTCCGGGCTGTCTTTCGGCTGTGAAGCCGCACTTTTCAAGCGTGGGAGTAATGCCGGCGCAGAGTGTTTCCATCATTACTGTCTGTTCAAGCATAGGTTAGTTTCCTTTCGAACTCAGCCGTTAAGGGCGGCGAAATTCTGTTTATTTGATTTATAAAGCTTTTTGAATGTTTCGTACATTTTGTCGTAAACCTCACGGTTTGCGGGGTTGGGCTCATAGGTCTTAACAGCGGGGATAAGCTTTTTGGCTTCGCTGAAGGACTTAATCTCGCCGAGGCCGACGGCAATAACAACAGCCGCACCGACAGCACCGACATTCTGCGGATTGTCGACAGTCTCAACACGCTTGTTAAGAACATCGGCGAGAATCTGACATGTCGCATAGGAGAGAGCGCCGCCGCCTACAAAACGGACGGGGTCGGAAGTCTTAAGTTTCTTTTCTTCTGTTTCGGCAAACCAGCGAAGATGATAGCAGACACCTTCTACAACGCTTCTGATAAGCTCTTTTTTGCCTGTCTCGAGGCTTATGTTAAAGAACATCGCACGGGAGTTGGGGTCTTCGAAGGGGCAGCGGTTGCCGTGAAGCCAGGGAGTGAAAATGACTCCGCCCGAGCCTGCGGGAACCTGAGAAATAACCTCTGTCATATAGTCATAAAGGCTTGTATACTGTCTCTCGTAGCCGTCCGCAACATGCTGTTTCTTTACATATATATTAATCTCGTCGAGCGCGAGATGGTCCTTGACCCACTCAAGGCATTTGCCCGCCGTTTCAAGCTCGCCGAAATAGTTGAACTTGCCGGGGTCAGCACCGATAACAGCCGCAATACCCGAAGAAGCGTCAACCATGCTCTTGTCAACAACGGTCGATACCCAGCCGGATGTGCCTGTATAGACATGAGTGTCGCCGACATCAACGGAACCTGCGCCGACACCTATAAGTGAAGCGTCTCCGCCGCCGCCGAATACCGCAGTGCCGGGATTAAGTCCGAGCTCCTTAGCCTCCTGTTCACGAAGACCGCCGACTATATCGGTTGACTTTATAATCTCGGGCATATGGTCAACGTTTACGCCGAGAGTCTTGCAAAGCGAAGCACTCCAGCACTTGTGGCCGTCACGAAGGTCATAGAGAAGCGCACCGAAGGCGGAATCCTCGGTCATTGTGGCTCTGCCTGTCATGCGTGCGATAAGATAATCCTTAACGTCGAGCCACTTGTATATCTTTTTGAAGTTTTCGGGTTCGTTGTTCTTAACCCAGTTATATTTCCATACGGGGTCTTTAACGGAGATAGCCGCCGCACCCGTAATCATAAGCGATTTGAGAAGAATCGGAACACTCGCACCTGCGACCTGTACACCATGGGCAATACCCTTTTTGAGCTCCTCACGGGCACGCTGATCCATATAGCTGAACGCTCTGCGGATAGGCTTTAAGTCCTTGTCGACAAGAACAAGTCCCTGCATCTGCGAGCAGAATGAAATACCCTCAATTTTCTCGGGCTTGACCTTTGCATCCTTTACAGCGGCCTTGGCGGTAACGCACATAGCCTCCCACCATTCCTCGGGATCCTGCTCTGCTCCGCCGTTCGGCAGAACATAGAGGTTATATCCCTTTGACGCGCTTCCGATAAGACGGATTGTGTCGGAAATTTCAAAAACGCAGGTTTTTACACCCGTTGTGCCAATGTCAAATGTAATTGCGTATTTCAAGTTAATTCCTCCAAAAACATAGTGTATTACTATAACAGAATTTTTTATTTAGCCAATCTGTATTTCCTTGCGAAAAGCAGACAAAAAAGTGTGGAGTGTCGCAGACAAAAATCATCCGGTGAATGATTTTTGGCGTGGCGACTAATGAGGACCGGCGGCAGCGGTCCGACAACATTAAATAAAGTGTGGAGTTGCTTTGTAAAAGGCGGAGCTTTATAATCCAAGGCACATCGTGCCTTCCGAAATTGCTAATTGCTAATTGCTAATTCCTAATTGCTAATTAAGCAATGCCCCCGATCCCTGACACCCGGTCCCTATTCTTCACAGCTGTCTTCTGCCTTCAATCGCTCTTGACAGCGTAACCGCGTCCGCATACTGAAGATCACTGCCGACGGGAAGCCCGTAAGCAAGGCGTGACACCTTTATGCCGAGCGGCTTTAAAAGCTTTGATATATACATGGCTGTCAGCTCGCCTTCAACATCGGAACCTGTTGCCATTATCACTTCTTTTATGTCGTCGGTATTGACCCTGTCAAGCAGCTCTTTTACCGTTATGTCATCCGGACCTATGTCGTCAAGCGGAGATATTACTCCGTGCAGAACATGATATGTGCCATGGTACTCGTTTGTGTCCTCAATTGCCATAAGCGACTCGACATTTTCGACAACACACACGGTGCCGTTGTTTCTTTTGGGGTCGGCACACACGGGGCACAGCTCCTTGTCGGTCAGATTGCAGCATTTGGGGCAGCGGTGTATTTTTTCGGACGCACAGAGAACGGTATCCGCAAATTCCTTTGCTTCTTCTTTTGAGAGACCGAGAATATAGAACGCCATTCGCTGAGCGGTTTTCGCACCGACACCGGGCATACGCCGAAACTGCTCGACCAGCTGCTGTAAAGGCAGTGCGGAATATTCCATAAATTAAAGTCCCAGACCGGAAAGACCGGGAATGTTCATGCCGCCCGTGATGGAATTCATTTTTGAATCCATTGTATCGTTTGCCTTGCGGATAGCTTCGTTAAGTGAAGCCTTGAGCAGATCTTCAAGCATCTCGACATCATCGGGGTCGACAACCTCGGGCTTGATTTCAATTGAGAGAACCTCATGCTTGCCGCTGACCTTTACTTCAACGGCGCCGCCGCCTGCGGATGCCGAGAACTCGCTGTTTTCGACTTCCTCCTGTGCGGTGTTCATATCCTCCTGCATTTTCTGCAGACGCTGCATCATTTCATTTCTTGAGCCTGACTGATTGGGTATTCTTGCTTTCATTTTATATTCCTCTATTCGTTTTCGTATTTTACTTTATAATCCTTACCTAAAACGCTCCTTACGGCAGGTGCGAAATACCTGTCCAGAACGCTTTCGGGTACAAATTTCTTTATGTTTTTGTTGGCGGGACACACAAACACCGTTTCGCCCAGAATGTATCCGCTTGAGTTTGTAAACTGCCCTATAAGGGGCTTGAAGTTCTGTTCGGCGGCAAGAATTATTCTTACCCATTCGCGGTTGTCTATTCTGCCGGGCTTTTCACCGGGTTCGGAGGACGGTGCAAGGACATCCGCCTTCCGGTCGCCGTTTTCGGTATTATCTTCGATATCGTCGGAATTTTCGTGGCCGTATTCCTGCATAAAAGAATCAAAATCAAACGGTTCGTCGTCATCATCATCCTCGGCGGCGAACTTGTCGGCAAAGGAAGAGGACGGACTGTCTGCAGCAAAGCCCTCAAATTCGGGTGCGGTATCAGCGGCAGGTTCGTCAAAGGGCGGAGCATCGTCAAAGGGCGGTGCATCGTCAAACGGCGGTGCATCATCAAAGGGAGGTGCATCGTCAACAGCGGGCGTATTGTCAACCGTTTTCTGAAGCTCGCTCTTTGTAACCTGTACAGGCTCCGGCACCGTGTTTTTAACCGCAATACCGTTCTGTTTTATCTCGGCGAGCTCTTTTTCGAGTGCCGATATACGTGCGCAAAGTGCGTCGACATCGGTATCCGCTTCGGGGGAGCACAGGCGAACAAGCGCCATTTCCGCTTCAACTCTGCGGTTAAGAGTTCTCTTGACGGCGGCGGCTGTGTCGGACAAAATTCTGAGCGAGTATAAAATCTGCTCGGACGTAAAGCCCCCTGCAATATCTTTTATGGTTTTAAGCTCATCGGCTGTTGAAACGATAAGTGCGGACGGGTCGTCCACGGTTTTTACGAGAAGATAATTTCTGAACTGACTTATCATCTCGTTTATAAGCCGCTCGGTGTCGCATGAGTCGTTATGAAGGCTGTCAAGTATTGTGAGACATTCTGCAATATTTTTTTCGGACACGGCACGCATAAGCGAATATATACGGTCTTTTCCGGTGAGTCCGGCACTTTTTACCACAACATCGGCGGTAACATTTTCGGACACGCTGATTGCGGAATCGAGAAGGGACAGAGCGTCTCGCATGCCGCCGTCCGCAATTCTCGCTATAAGAAGGGCTGCGTCGTCGGTGAGTGTCACGCCTTCGGCATCGGCTATTTTAAGAAGTCTGTCGGCAATTTCACGGGGTTCTATACGTTTGAAATCAAAACGCTGACAGCGTGACAGAATTGTCGGCAGCAGCTTTTGCGGCTCGGTTGTCGCCATGATGAACAGCACGTGCTGCGGCGGCTCTTCAAGAGTTTTAAGAAGAGCATTTGCGGCTTCGGTTGTCAGCATATGAACTTCATCGATAATGTATACACGGTACTTTGCACGTGTGGGAGTAAAGCTCGCTTCGTCCCTTAATGTGCGAATATCGTCAATGCCTCGGTTTGAGGCGGCGTCCATTTCGACAATGTCAACTGCAGCACCGGAGTCGATCATTCTGCACATTTCGCACTCGTTGCACGGATTGCCGTTTACGGGATTAAGGCAGTTTACGGCTTTTGAAAAAATTTTCGCGCAGGTGGTTTTGCCGGTTCCTCTTGAACCCGAAAAAAGATATGCGTGCGACAGCCTGTTTTCTTTAAGCTGTGACACAAGAGTTTTTGTGACATGCGGCTGACCGATTACGTCATCAAAGACCTGCGGACGCCACTTGCGGTATAAAACCCTGTACATATCTTCACCTCACAAAAAAAATTTTGCCTCTGTCATACGGCGTGCAGGCGAACTGTGTCGCACGGGCATACCGCTTAATGCTGCTCGGTTCCCCGCCTGACATGGTTCGCGGCGCTCCGTCGCACAGGACCAACACGCCGCATGACAGAAGCAAAATTCGCTGTTTATTATTGTTTTTACGCCGAAAATCGATCGACTCAAACGGCTTGATATATTGTACTATACATATATGATTTTTGCAAGAGTTTTTTTTATAATTTGTCGGCAAGCGGACAATTAAAGACAAAGTGTGGAGAGTGGAGAGTGGAGTGTGGAGTTATAGAGAGTGGAGTTATGCTGAAAGCGAAGCAATATAAATCAAGTCCGAAGGACTTCCGAAATTATGCATTATGCATTCTTAATTATACATTCGTTATTGACATACGCTCTGACATGTGCTAAAATTATCAATAATTTAATTACCGAAAGGAATAATAACTGTGGATAACGCTGACGGCGACAGTACATCACCCGTCCCCTTATTCGGAAATTTAATATTTTAAGTGTGAAACATGGCTCGCGATAATTTTTCGCCGGGTTGTGTTTTTTGTGTTTTAACGGAGGTTTTTTTACATTATGGGCATTTTACCCCAACTTATTTTACAGGTTATTCTTATAGCTCTGAATGCCGTTTTCGCGGCGGCGGAGATAGCGATAATATCAATGAATGACGCAAAGCTCGAGGCGATGGCAAAAAAGGGCGACCGCAGGGCAAAGCGGCTTGTAAAGATCACAAGCACACCCGCGCGTTTTCTGTCGACAATTCAGGTTGCCATTACTTTAGCGGGCTTCTTAGGTTCGGCTTTTGCCGCAGACAACTTCTCGGAGCCGCTTGTTGACTGGGTTATTTCTCTGGGCGTTCCCGAGTCGAGCAGAAACGTCTTAAGCTCGGTTTCGGTTATCGTAATCACGCTTATTCTGTCATTCTTTACAATAGTTTTCGGTGAGCTTGTTCCCAAAAGAATTGCAATGAAAAAGACAGAGAGCATGGCTCTCGGCATATCGGGCGTTATCGCATTTATATCAAAGCTTTTCGCTCCCATCGTATGGCTGTTGAGCGTTTCAACAAACGGTGTTCTGCGTCTTTTCAGAATTGACCCCAATGAAGAAGAGGACACGGCATCGGAAGAAGAAATCCGCATGATGATTGATGTCGGCAGTGAAAAAGGCACGATAGGCAAGCAGGAGAAAGAGCTTCTGCAGAATGTTTTCGAGTTTGACGACACGGTTGTAAGCGAAATCGCAACGCACAGAACACAGGTTGACATATTAAGCCTTGACGACACGGTCGAAGAGTGGGAGGAGCTTATCCACAAGAGCCGTCACACGTTCTATCCCGTCTGCGGCGACACGGTTGACACCATTATTGGCGTGTTGAACGCAAAGGATTATTTCCGTCTTAAGAATAAAACCAAAGACAATGTATTAAATCAGGCTGTCAAAAAAGCGTATCTTGTGCCGGACACCGTTCGTGTTGATATTCTGTTTAAGAATATGAAATCAAAGGGCGAGCAGTTTGCGATTGTCGTTGACGAATACGGCGGTATGGAAGGCGTTGTAACATTCACGGATATTCTTGAGTGTCTTGTCGGCGAATTTGACGAGGACACACTTGCCGAAAACGGCGGCGAGCCCGATATTAAGCCGCTCGATGAAAACACATGGCAGATTTGGGGCACGGCTCTTATTGAGGATGTCGAGGAGGAGCTTGACATTCATTTAGGGTGTGAGGACTGCGAAACCTTCGGCGGCTATGTTCTGAGCATTCTGGGTGCTGTTCCTGCGGACGGCACGACTCCGTCATTTGAAACGGAACTGCTCTCGGTAAAAGTTGAGTCGGTCAGATTCCACAGAATAGAAAAAACCGTTGTAACAAAGATTGTCCCTGCACAGCCCGAAGAGGATGACGACAGCCGCCCGGAGTTTCTGAAGAAATTCGGCAAGGGCGACAAGGACGACGATTAAGCACAATATGCATCTGACGGAAAATCTGATTTATCGCTCCCCTGCCCCCGCTGAGCTTGAAGGGATAAAAGACAGTCTGAAGTTCTCTTTACTCGGAACGCAGGGATACATGCATATTGTTGTTGACGGCGAGTTATCGGCGGAGCTTTTCAAAGTCGGAGTGGACGAAAAAGGCGAGATTAAAGACCTGCTTTTCACGACGGGAGATATAATTTACCGTTTCCGGAACAGCAGGGAGTATGTTTTTCACAACGCAGAGCTTCTGCCAAGCGGTGAGATAAAGGGCGATGCGCCTGCAGTTATGGTGTACAGCGGCGAGCGTCAGCGCTGTGAAAGCGATAATGTAAGACAGCTGACAGGCAGAGAGATTTCAGATGCGTTCAACCTTTTTACGGGCGGCAATATGACACGAGGAGACGAGATTCGTTATACATTCCGTGTTCGCTGTTCAAACCGTGAGAAGGCGGCAGTCTACGGCATATATGACAGTGAAAATAATCTGCTGTCAACAGCTTCAATAATTGCCATCAATGAAAAATATGCGCTTATAGGCGATATATTCACCCGACCGGATGCACGTGGACAGCATTTTGCAACGTCACTCTGTCAACATTGCAGCAGGGAAATTCTGAAAAAAAATAAAACCCCGTTTCTGTTATGTAACAGAAGCATGACGGAATTTTACAAAAAAATAGAATTTGTCAAACAATAAAAAGCAACCCGAATATCACCTATCGGATTGCTTTTTTATTTGCGTCTCTGTTTGTGCGCGGGGCTGTTTTCGGGAGGCCGGCCGGGAGTGTTGCTGTGGGCCTCGCCGCTCCTCGCAAGACACGCTCAGTCGGTCCGATGACCGCCTGAGTGTGCCGCATCGTCGCGGCCGTGCTCCCTCCTGTCGTCCGCCTGCGTGCTCCGCACGCATGCTCCCTCCCGTCGGTCGCACGTTCGTCGCTAGCGCTCCTCATACGCTCGTCGCTATCGCTCCTCGCTACCCCGTCAGAACTTCAGATCCACACAGATTCCGTTATGGTCCGAAACATAATCCCCATTCGGTTTTTCGTCTATTACGTCATACTTTACGGGAGTTACATCCGACGACACGAAAACATAGTCTATAATTCTGTTTGTCACCGAAAGACCGTAATTGTGGAATGTCGCAGTATTATCCGTCTCGGGACTCGCGAGTCTTGTATCAACAAGAATCGAGGTCGCCGCAGCGTACATATTCGAATTGCTGTCATCGTTCATGTCACCCGTGAGCACTACCGGATAGTCACCGATATACTCCTTTGCTTTCTGCAGTACAAGCTCCATCTGATGCGTGCGGGCACTGTCGCTTACATGGTCAAGATGCGTGTTGAGATGGGCGTAAATCTTGCCCGTTTCTTTATTCTCAAGAAGTGCCCATGTGCATATGCGGGTACAGGCACTGCCCCAGCTTTTCGAGCCCGGCTCATCGGGAGTTTCGGACAGCCAGAATGTACCGCTGTCGAGAAGAGTGTATTTATCCTTAAGATAGAATATCGGGCTGAACTCGCCCATTATTCCGCCGTCATCTCTGCCGACACCGACATAGGCGTAGTCTGTCAGATAGTTCTGAAGACACAGCATCCATGCGTATGTTGCCTCCTGAAAGCCCATTGAATCGGGATGAATTTCATTGAGCAGCGCGGTCATGCCGAGAGAGCGGTACGCAATAGACTTTTTGCCGACACCGAAGCCTCGGAGATTGAACTGAACAATACGCACTTCACTCTCGTTTGCCGCATTGTACGGCTGAACCTCAACGCCCATTCCGCACCCGAGCAACGGATTAAGACACAGTGCTATTGAAAGAAAAAATTCAACTACACTCTTAAATATTGTGGACATCATAAAATCACCTTCCGCTTTTTCTGTATACAGAATACCACACATCAAAATCGGTTGCAACAAAAAAAATCACCTCACCGGCGAAACGGCAAAGTGAAAGTGCAGAAAACAACAAAGGGGCCGGGGATCGGGGGCCGGGGGCCGGGGAACAAGGAAGGCACTGCGTGCCTTAGATTATATAGCTTCGCACCAAGAGACGCTGTCGCAAAAAATCAGCCTTAATGTCCGCAAAGCTTATAAATTCAAGACACGTAGTGTCTTCCGACACTGCTCCTTGTTCCTTGCTCATTGCTAACTTTTGCCTCTTGCGAAGCTTATAAATCCAAGACACACAGTGTCTTCCGACATTGTTAATTGTTAATTATTAATTGTTAATTAACCGCAGCTGCTCAGCATCCTTCCGGCAGGGGATCTGTCATTGCCAGGAAGTCAAGCTTTGCCATCTTTGTTCTGGGCATTGCGTCCATAATGACAATCTTTCTGGGAACGGAGAAGCTGTTGAGATTGTTCTGACAGAACTCGAGAATTTTAGCCTTTGCGTCGTCCTCGCTCATTGTCTTGTCTTTAATTGTAACGCACAGCTTTACAAGCGGCTTTTTGTCGTCGCCATAGCCCTGAACGGCACACGCTTCATCAATAAAGGGAAGGGTCATAACCTTCTGCTCGATTGTGTAAGGATAAATATTGTAAGCGGAAATTATGATAATACGCTTTTTGCGGCCTGTGAAGAATACAAATCCGTCTTCGTCAACATAGCCCATATCGCCTGTGTGAATCCACTGCTTGCCGTCTTTGTCGGTGTAAATGCCGCTCTCGGTTACCTCGCCGTCGGGCAGATAGCCGTTCATTATGCTGTCGTTGCATACGCACAGCTCGCCGTTTACACCTGCGGGAAGGTCGTTGCCGTCCTCGTCAATTGACTTAATGACCATTCCGGTGAGCGGTCTGCCGATTGACTCGGGCTTGTGACCCTCGGAATTGTTTGTGGTGCATACGCCGCACATCTCGGTAAGTCCCCAGCCGCGGAAAATGTTGGCCTTGCTTCCGTTTTCGGCAAGAGCCTTGTTGAAATCGGCAAGGAACTGCTCGCTGACTATATCGCCGCCCGAATACATGGCAACAAGATTTTTAAGTCCGTCGTTCTTGAAATTGTCCTCCGCCATCATCTTCATAAACATTGAAGGCGCACCGGAAATGTACTGAACATTATAGCGGCTTATGTAGTCGTTTGCCTTGTGAGCGTCAAACTTCGGCATGATTATACCGGCAATGCCGACGCAGGAGCAGTAGTGAATGCCTGTTGAAACGCCGAACGAATGGAAGCAGGGCAGAATGCACAGGTTATATGCGCCGCCGTTTGAGAAGGGCATATTGACATCGTAATAGTATGAACCGTATGCCGCACTGTTAAGAGCGAAGGAAGACAGAATAACAGTCTTTGACTTGCCTGTCGTGCCGCTGCCGTGAAGATAGATTGCCGGGTCCTTGCCGGGGTTCTTTATTGTGGGAACGGTGCCGAAATCACCTGCAAGAATATCCTTGAAGAAGTGGATATTATCGCCTTCGGGCACTGCGGGGCACTTAGCTTCATCAGCCATTACGGCTTCTTTAATCTTGCCCGTGGTAAAGTCGGATACCGAGCATATGACGGTGAAATAATCCTTGATTACATCCGCATACTTTGCGGCTGAACGGTCAAGAATGAATATACCCTTGGTCTTGACGAGCTTTAACTGTTCCGCCAAAGCGTCGGGAGGAGTGAGGGGATGAACAAAGTCGGTGATCACGCCGATTTTGCTGAATGCGTAGAATATAACGAAAGCATGAGGGGATGTGGGCAGGAATGCCGTGAGAACATCGCCTTTTTTGAAACCGCTCTTTACGAGGAATGCGGCAAGCTTTTCGACATCGTTAATCATTTCACTGATTTTTGTGGGGCAATCGACATTTACAAAAGCGTCATAGTCGCCCACATCGGCTGAAATTTTCTCGTGACAGTTGAGAAGATACTCATAACACGATTCCATGCCGGGTTTTACAAGATAGGGTTTGTGTGACATTTTCATCTCTCCGTTTTTCGGCTTTGACGTTGATTTTCAGAGCCGTATTTTTTTCATCGCCGATTATTTTAACAATCCGTTCCGAAAAAAGCAACACTTTACGGAGATAAACCATATTATCGGTACAATGTGTTGGAAAACGCAACAGTTTTTAACTGTCATTTAATCATCTTTGCAGTATTTCGAGAATATTAATTTTCGATAATCGCCGGACAATGCAGAATGCATAATGCAGAATGCAGAATGCAGAATGTCGGAAGTCCTGCGGACTTGATTTATACGCTAACGCAGACATAAAACTTAATTTTCTGTAAAAGCATTACAATTCGCGTAGCTTTATAATCCAAAACGCCTCGGCGTTTTCCTTCATTATGCATTATACATTCTACATTCTACATTACTCTGCTCCCTGCTAACTTTTCCTGCTAATTGCTAATTGTATAAACATCATACCTTATCGCTTTCCCCATCAGCGAAAATGTCGGTTTTCTGTCCGCAAGTGTGGGGGCTTTGAGCGGCCGTTTTACGATGATTTTGGAGGGGTTTGCAATGAGTGCGGCGTTAAACAGGTCGATTTCATCGGAACAGGGCGGCTCAAGCTTCTGTATAAGCTGAAGCTTCTTGTTGATAAGCCCCGATTTCTGGCGTGCCGGGAACATCGGGTCAAGATATATTACATCAACCGCCGATTTGTTTTCGGACATATACTTAATGCTGTCGGTGTTCTGAAGAGTCATTCTTGACGCGATTTCTTTCAGCTGAGGATTTTTGGCAGCACGACGGATTGCATCCTTTAACAGAATCGCAATAATCGGGTTCTGCTCGCAGAGTGTCACATTATAGCCGTATGCCGCGAGCAGAAAACTGTCTTCGCCCATTCCGGCGGTGGCATCAATCGCTTTGAGGTTTTCGCCGTCGTTTTTTGCCGCCTTTACGAGCATTTCATGCGACAGTCTGCCGTTTGTCACACGGTGGAGCATATTTTCAAAATCCCCTCGAAATGTCAGTCCGAAACCCGAAAGCGACACACCCCCGCTGTCAAAAACGAGGGTCAGTTCATCGCCCGGTGTGTCCGTCACGGGGATATTATTTTTCTTTGAAAATGACAGAGCCTGCTCTTTAAGCGCACCCTTGCCGATATTTATTACAACACCGCATGGCATAAAATCACCTCGGATAATATTAAAGCTGTGAATATACAAATATAATTATAAAATGTACAAATCAGTTCAAATATATTCAAGTCAAGTTAAACAAAGCATTTATAAGCGGTTTGTGCATTTATACAAATATTGCCATATTCGTTTTATCTACATTGACATGCGATAAATGACATGTTATTATTCAATTGTGGAAACAAAGAAATGTTTTACAATAAAAGAATTATCAACAAAGCAAGAGTTCTCACCTTAAATGAGAACATCATAATTTATTCTTTTTCCTGATTGGTTCATAGTATAATTCTAATGCAAATCTGTTTGCCGAACAAGGAGGCGGCTTTCATGCAAAGAATTTTATATAACTTTAAAAAGGAGCTTAATATTATGAGAAAATTCAAATCGTTTTGTGTATTTCTTTGTCTGATTTTTTCAATTTCAATTTTCCCGTCACATTGTCTTGCGGCAAAAACAACAATTAAACCGGATTCTTTGTTGACAAATAATTTTGTCGCAAATGCTACGGCAACCCGAACCACTGATGAAAATGGTTCTCCGATTATTTTGCTCGAGAAAACAACAGAGCTTTTCTCACTTAAGAAAAATTCAAAAAACAATGCAAAAATCTCAGTCGCCATCATTCCGGAGAACAATGTCAACGCTTCAGAAATAATGAACAGTATTTATTCTCTTGCAAGCGGAAGCGGTACACATACCGAGGACGAATGGTTTTACGCTTCATCCGTACATGTTACCTCAACTATTTATTACTCCTCAACAAGCATTTCCTCGTTTACATATGCGGCTATCACAAAGGTTACCATTACCGTTCATACAAATAACGGTACAACTATTTCCGCCATGAAGCTGATTATGGGACAAATCGGGCTTGATGAAAACGGGCAGATGAGAACTGCTCAACGCAAGGAGTTCAATGCTCTTACAGCACGTACTTTTTATCCGCCGGCCTCATGGGTTCCGATAAATCTCTCAGCAGGCGTAAGTGCTCCGCTTGCGGCACATCTTAATTTTACAACAAAAAGACAGGCCGGCACCAAAAACTTTTCGTTATACAATTATGTGGGTGCTTAAGAATGGAGTGAATACAAAATGAACAAACGAGCAAATAATCTATACACTCTGTCAACTGTTTTGTCTGCTCTGCTTGTATCCGTGTCATTTCCGTTCTATATCTGGGCAAAACTGCCGGAGAGAACAGAAAGTGCAAGCGTATCATCATATATGATATTGGTTTCACTTATTGTCTATGCAGAACCCGCAATTATCGCCCTTTTACTTTTCTGTAAATCCTTCTTTTGCAAAGACGTTCCGATAAAATCACATCTCACAGCAGATGTTATTGCCCTTGTACTGATGCTTATTTCCGTAACAGTCACGATCATTTGGATCGGAAAGCCGATAGCGGCAGTGCTGGACAGTGCGGGAATGCTTATGGTTGTATTTGTATTTTCGGCAATGTCATTCTTAGCAGGCATTATAAAACAAAGCAGAACAAAAAATCAGAAGTAAATATATATATACAAACAATCCGTTCCGTCAGCTTAACGGCTTCTCGGAGCGGATTTTTTGCTTAATCAGTCAGATTTGTTATTTAAACACCGCTCCGTATACCTTCGACATGAATATACGCACATTTCTGTTAAGGCCTTCTTTTTTGTTAAGCGGGGTGTCGGCATAGCAGACCGTTTTGCCGTCGGTGTGAACACCCAGAATGTTGCCGAGCCACGGGAACAGCCGCACGGCGTTAAGCGTAAACGCGTCCTGCTTCTGTGCTTCGGAAAGCTCCGCAGCCTTCTCAAGAAGTCCCGTCTGAGCGATGCATGCGACATTCGGAGTATAGGGCGTATCGGAGCCGTAAAGCAGATTTTTTTCGGTAACATCAAGCAAAAGATCGTGAATCTGCTTGTTTGCGGGGAAGCCTGCGAGATCAAAATACACGTGACGCATATCCGCCTTGAAATCCATCGGGCCGGGGTTCTTCATATTGCTTCGAAACTGCGTGACAAAGCCGTTCATTCTGTCTGACAGAATAGTAAGAAAAGCTCCGCCATGAGGGAAAATCCACCTGATATTCGGATATCTGCCGAAAATATCGTGCATGAACATATTTGTAAACGTGCGTGTGGTGTCCATCAGAAATTCCATCGCGGGAATGGGCAGTTCATCGTTTACACCTTTTTGTACAGCTGCGGGAGTTACTGGATGCACGGCTATAACCGCACCTATGGAATCGAGATATTCCATAAGCGGATCATAAGACGGGTCGCCGAGATAGATGCCGGCATAGTGCGTTGACAGCCCGAAGCCGTTAGCACCGAGGTTCTCGACGGCGAATTTTGCCTCATCAACCGCTTCATATGTATGAGGCAGTGGCAGAGACGCCATAAGAGCAAGCCTGTCGGGGCAGGAGCGAACGATCTCAATGCCCTCGATATTTATTCTGTGAACCATTTCAATTTCCGTTTCCTTGTCGGCGGCTGACAGATTCGGGGACGACACGCTTATAAACGCAAACGCAACGCCTAACTTATCCATAAGCTCCAGGTGCGACTCTACGCTCCATTTCGGCGTGGGGAAGCCGTCGGGGGTCGGACCTTCGTATTTTTCGAGATATTCATAATATGTCTTTGACAGAAAATGAGAATGGAAATCAACCTTTTTAGAGTAATTCATTTCTTTTAATCCTCTTAACACTGATATTTGGCTATATAAAATTCGCAAGGGCGTTTTTTTAATTAACAATTAAGAATTAAGAATTAACAATGTCGGAAGTCCTGCGGACTTGGATTATATAGGCTTCGCAAACACAGAGCTTAAAATTAAGTTGTAATGCAACCGCTTGCGTAGCTTTACAATTCAAGGCACATTGTGCCTTCCGACATTATGCATTCTACATTATGCATTCTACATTATGCATTCTACATTATGCATTCTACATTGAAAAAAACTGCTCCTTACTCTTTGTGAGCCGCACCTTATTCGCGATAATTTCAGAAAAAAAATAATCCGGCATTGCTTATGGCAACACCGAAAATATTTTATCATATTTGTTTTTTATGTCAAGAAAAGAAAAGTGTCACTCGAGAATTTCAAAAGAAAAGTCATTTAACAGCTCGTTTATTTCCATAAGCGTCATTTTTTTGTCTATTCCGAAAATTATGACGCTGTCCCGGGCGTTGCGGATATACAAATCGGACTGATTGCATATCTTAAGAAGGCGTCTTGTTTCGGTCAGGGTAAGCCCCATGCCGATTGAAATCATAAGCACCTTGTTTCTTGAAGGGTTAAGCTTATTGCCGTTAAAAATCTGATACGCGTAGTTTTTATCAAGGTTGCCGCGGCGGATAACCTCGCTCTTTTTAAGCTGTTTTTCTTCCAGCAGTTCATTCAGATATTCGGAAATGGAGGTCTCCACAAACTCGACCTTTTCATCCTGCAGAAACTCGCTGTACGATTTTTTGGAATTTAAGATTTTCATCAGTTCGTCTGTTGACTTTTTCATTGTGACTCCTTCTTAAAAAAAGTCTGTTATTATTTCCACGTGTGTGGTATTATATTGCAAAAGAGGTGAATGACATGTACGATATCATAAAAGAGATTAACGACACCACCTGTCTTGCAGAATATGACGGGTGCATATTTACGCTTAAGAAAATTCATCTCGATGATATGAAGCTTTATAAGGCTCTCGAGGAAATTAACAATCCGCATATCGTGAAGATAAAGGGCTTTACGAGCGTCGGGAATGACCTTTATGTCGTCATGCAGTATGTGCAGGGCGTGACGCTTGACAGATACATCGAGCAAAACGACTGTCTTACGGATGACAGGGCGAAAAATATCGCGTGTCAGCTTTGTGACGGTGTTGCCGCCCTTTGCGAACGGCGTATAGTCCACCGTGACATAAATCCGAATAATATTATTATAACCGATGATTTTGTCGCTGTCATTATCGATTTCGGTATAAGCCGTTTTGAAAAGCCGAATCAAAATGCGGACACACAGATTCTGGGCACACCGGGCTACGCTTCGCCCGAGCAGTTCGGTTTTGAGCAGACCGACGAAAAGAGTGATATTTACTCATTAGGTGTTACGATAAACTTTATGAAAACGGGATTTCTGCCGAATGAGAAAATGTGTGCCGGTTCGCTTGAACCGATTGTAAAAAGATGCATTCAGATTGACAGAGACAAGCGTTATCAATCCGTATCGGAGCTCAAAAACGCTTTGACGGGAACACACATAAACGGTTTTATAAGAATATTAAGGCAGATTCCGGGGTTTCGGGGCGGCAAATGGTATTTTCAGATGCCGGCGGCGCTGTATTACATCACTGTAATCGCATTGCAGTTCAGTGAGCTTTTCGACTGCATAAAACTCGGGCAGCCGATTTTATATACACTGCTGTCGTTTTTGACATATCCGCTTATGTTGATTGCACCGATTTTTGCGTTGTTTAACGGCGGAGGCTGGCTCGACAGATTCCCGTACACAAAATACGCTTCAAAGCCAAAAAGAATTGCGACGGTGATTATTGCGGCATTTGCGGTGGTATGCGTGGCGACGGAGATGGTGACGATTATGAGTAAGATGAAAGGGTAGGGAAAGTTAGCAAGGAGCAAGGAGCAAGGAGCAGTGTTTTTTAATGCAGAATGTAGAATGTAGAATGCATAATGTCGGAAGGCACGGTGTGCCTTGGATTATATATGCTTTGCGAAATAATTAGCAATTAGCACTGTCGGAAGACACTGAAGTGTCTTGGATTATATAGCTTCGCCTCTTGCAAAACTTCCCCGAGTTCCGAACACTAATCAATCGCCGGTAATTTTGCCTGATTTTGTTGACAATGCCGAAATTGTGCGGGGGGGGGAGCAATGCCGTTGTTTATTTTGTATTCGAACTGCGTATATTATAATACTTTAATTTAATGTTTTTGGTGTGCTGACAGCACACCATTTTTTTATTGCTGTTGTATATAATGACTTTACAAAATACAGAGGAGGCCAAATTTTATGGCAGACGAATTTAACAATCAGACACAGAACAACGACGCACAGGTACAGAATGCCGTCAACGCCGCTCTCGATCAGCAGAAAAAGCAGAAAAAGAAAAAGAAGCTGATTATCCTCGGCGTTATAGTCGCGGTTATTGTCGTTATCGCGGTTGCCGCAGGCAGCGGTTCATCCGACAAAGAGACAACAAATCCCGTTGAGACAATTGCCGGCAGCGGGGAGACAGCTGCAGACAGCGGTGAAACAGCAGAAGCCGAAGAAACAACAGAGGCAACATCAGAGAAAGTTGAGCCCGGAAATTCCATCACAATCGGAAATAAGCTCACAATTTCATACACCGAGTGCAACACGAACTTTACCGATTATAATCAATTTTGTGCTCCCGCAGACGGCAAAAAATACGTCAGCGCAACATTTAAAATGGACAACATTTCGGACTCCGATTACTCGGTAGGCGACATAAAGTGTTTCGCCGACGGAGTGGAATGCAGCAGTGCATATGTCGGACAGGATGAAATAGAAACTCTGTCTTACAGCACAATATCCGCAGGCAGAAGTATTTCGGGCACTGTGTTCTTTTCTGTTCCCGAGAATGCGGAAGAAATTGAGCTCGAATTTGACGCAAGCTTCTGGTCAAACAACAAGAGAATTATTTTCACTGTAAAATAATCAGACAAGCACATAATGCAAAACACCCTTACGGATCTTTTCCGCAAGGGTGTTATTTTTCACAGTTTTGGACAGGTCAGGCGTTTGCGAAGCCTATATAATCCAAGTCCGCAGGACTTCCGACATTCTT
>CAZTWO010000019.1:0-6038 GCA_964617965.1 uncultured Ruminococcus sp.
TTTAGTCCTCAAGCCCTTTCTCATCAAAATCAAACACTGCCTGCAGTGCAATCTCAACCGTCTTTTCTATCGTTGACGGCACAAGGTTATCCGCTGTGTCAAGGCGAGTGTGATAATATCTTGCCGGAGCCGGATCCATCGCTACGAAAGCAGAAGCCTTGCATCCCGCACGTGAAGCGGCGGCGGCATCCGTTGAACCGAGCGGAATTGCGCCGAACGGAACATCCTTTCCGCACTTTCTGGCGGCATTCTGAACAAGCTTGCATGTGGGCACATCGTTCTTTACAAGACCGTTTAAGTCCTTTGTGTAAATCATCATATATTCTTCGTCACGGATTGTGTCATAGCCCGTGAATATTGTCTCAACGCCGTCGTTCAGCATCTCGGGATGAGCCTTAAAGAACGCTTCCGACCCTCTGAGCCCCGCTTCTTCACCGCCTGCGAGAAGTGCGATAACCTCAGTGTTTTCAAAACGAATGTCATTATCGGCAAGGAATTTCATAACCGAACTTGCAACAAAGCATCCCGAAAGATCATCGCTTGCGCCGTCAACAAAACGCTTGTTGTTTGTGAATCTGAACAGTCCCGCAAATGCCGGTGCAAATGCAAGCTGACCTAATGCAAGTCCCTTTTTAAGTTTGTTATTCTTTGATTTAAGACTTACAGCCGTCGACGCTATGTCATAGAGAAGACCTGCAACGGCATATCCCGATACGCTTATAACGCCCTTTGAACCGAGCTTGTATGTATAAGTCCATTCGGGTGCGGAATCGGTGTGACCCGATATTATAATGCGGCGTTTTGTTTCGCCCGTTGCCTTTCTTACGGCTACAACATTGCCCGAAGTTGTCTTTTTGAACAGCGGATCAAGCGGCTTTTTGTATACCGCAAACTCACCAATAAGACTGCCGAATGTCGCACCGAGTGCCGGAATTGACAGTGCCGAGAGGGCTTTTTTATTTTTAAATGCGCCTGCGATATTTGCGGCAGTTGAGCCTAAAAGCAGACCGCCCGCAATAGGTACAAATGCCATAAACGCTCTGGGGTGTGCCTCAAACTCCTCACGGTTTACGCTGTCGGCGTAATTTTTGAGAATATCAGCCATATATTTCTGAGCTTTTTTCTCGCTCTCACTGCCGCACTCACGGGGACCTATTTCATCGCAGATGTGAGTAATGTTTTTTACCGAAAAATCAGCATAAGAAGCAAGATTTTCCTTTGCGTTCTCTAAAACCTTTCTGAAATCCATTTATATCTTCCTTTCGGTTACTTTATTCTTGTTATTTTGTTGCCCTTGACGACAAATGCCCTGTCCGCAAGCTCCACAAGCGGAGCGTCGTTTTTAGGGGAGTCCGTATAAAATTCGTCTATGTGCGCATCCGGGAATTTTTCAAGAAACGCCGGGACTTTTTTCGAACGCATGCACAGTCTTGTTATACGCCATGTCTTTTCGTCAATCACCGTTCCCACACAGTGTTTTATGCCGAGCCTTGAGCATATCTCCGCCATTGTGATTTCGGGAGACGCGGTAACTATCACGTCATCTTCCTTTTGCTGAAGTTTATAAAACGGCTTGATGTTTTTCTCGTGCCTGTCCCAGAAATCCTTTGCGTCCGCTCTAATGTCGGGAATACTTCTTAGATAATCCTCGACAAACGGTGCGTACTCCGTAAGTGCCTGTTCAACGGTTATCTTGCCCGCCTTGTATTTTGTAAGTGCCTTAATCACCATCGGAATATACTTTATAAGGTATGGTGTCCTCTTAAGATAGTAAAAGAAGAACTGAAACGGACTCTCGCCCTTATATATGGTGTTGTCAAAGTCGTATACGTTCACTCTGTCTCCTCCTCTTCAACAACCGTGTATTTCGAAAAATCAACGCTTATGTCGTTTTCACCGACAGAGCCTGTTTCAAAGCTCTCCGTCTCCCATTTTACACGCAGGGTATCGCTTGAGTCATACGACTCGCACTTTGCCGCAAAGCCGTACTCGGAGTCAATCCATATATACACGGTCTCGGTAACCTTGCCTCCGGTGTATGCTCTCTGCACATATTTGCGGCAGACACGCCCGGCGACATTTTCGTCATACATATACATTACATTTGACAATGACGGCATTGAAGACGACACGGTCGAAAGCTTCATAAAAGTTGTTGAAATGTCCGAAAACCTGCTGTTTTTAAGCAGAGAATGCACGGCTTTGCCTTCACTGTCGACAATTACATAATAATCGGTGTCGTTCCCGTGTGCCACATAATAGAGCGTTGAACCGCCGTCGGGGTACTCGGCGGTAAAAGCGTTGTCGTTTCTGGTCTCGACAATTTTTACAGTGTCTTCGTCTGAGGTGGCATTGTAGTAGTCATATGTTATTCTGAAATTACTCTGCCATGATGTGTTGACATTTATTTCCTTTTCGGGGTCTGCCACCGCACTGTCTGTGGTGTCGCCCGATTTCGAATTATAGCTGTACGATTCGCCCGACGTTGTATCGCCGTTTTTGCACGAAGCAAGCGTCGCGGCACACATAATAGCCGCCGTAACAGCCGCTAATATTCTTATACTGTTGTTCATATAATCACCTGCCTATATATTATATTTAAAACGGAAATTTTGTCAATATCGGAACAGTTACCAATTAACAATTAAGAATTAACAATTAACAATTTCGGAAGTCCTGCGGACCTGATTTATAAAAGCTTTGCAAACGGTAAAATTAATCTTTTTTCAAAGTCCAATCGTTGGCGTCAGTATATAATCCAAGACGCAAAGCTTCTCCCTTGATCACCGGTCATTGACCACCGGATACAGGCTGCTTATGGCTTGTTCAAATTTAATTCAAAATATGTTCACTTTTTCTTTTTGTAAGTCTTGACAACATTGCGGGGGGGGTGGTAAAATTATGTTAAAATTGCATAAAGAAAGAGAGAACATTTATTATGAAAAAGATTCTTTCCGTGGCACTTGCACTCATTATGCTCGTGTCGCTCTTTGTCCCTGCGGTCTATGCGATACCGCACAATAATACTACCGATTGCCCCACGCTTTATTTCCGCGGAAACGGCGAGACAATCTATGACGAGGACGGCAATGCCGTATACGATTTTGATGTCGACAGCGACACAATAAAGTCAATTGCCAAGACTGTTCTGCCTTCTTTTACAAAGGGTTATCTCACCGGAAATTTTGATGAGTACTACAAGGTTTTCGGCGAAGAGATGACAAAGCTCTATGACAGGTGCTTACTTGACAATAACGGCAATCCCAGATACGGCACGGGTATTTCCGATGACCTTAAAGCACTGATCGAGAAGAGGAAGGTTACAGATTATAAAAACTCAAACGGGCAGTATCTGTTTGACGCTTACACCTTACCGTATGACTGGCGTCTTGATCCGCTTGCAACAGCCGATATTATTGATGAGTTCATCGACTGCATTCTTGAAACAACAGGTGCAAAAAAGGTTAACCTTATGAGCAAATGTCTCGGCGGCAACCTTATTCTGGCTTATATTGCAAAATACGGTACAGAAAAAATTAACGGCATCGGCTTTGGCTCAACCGTTGCCTTCGGTCAGGATCTTGCAAGTGAGGTTTATTCCGGTCATGTCGATTTCGACAGCGAGACTATCACTCGTTTTGCAAAAGATAAATTCGCTTCAGATCTGCTTAGCAATCTCGACAGTGTTGTAAGCGAGTTTATTACGGATACGCTTGAGCTTGCAAATATCTCCGGCGCCGGTGATGTTGCGACAAACGCCACTATGAAGCTTCTTATAAACAGACTTTATAAGGGACTTATTCCTGTTCTTGTAACCACCACCTACGGCACATGGCCCGGTTATTGGAGCATGGTAACCGCCGACAGATATCAGGAAGCAAAGACATTTGTTTTCGGTGACGAGAACAGTGAAAAATATCAGACATATGCCGGACTTATCGCAAAGCTTGATAACTATGACACGCTTGTCCGTCAGCATATCCCCGAACTGCTGACAAAAGCAAAGGATAACGGCGTAAAGATTTGCATTGTCTCAAAATACGGTTTCCAGATGCCTCCCATCACCGATTTAAAGGATGAGCAAGGCGATGTATGGGTATCCGCAAAATATTCGTCTCTCGGTGCTACCGTATCAAAGGCAGGCTCAACCCTCTCCGATGATTACATAGCGGAGCGTACCGCTCTCGGCTACGCAGATTACATTTCCCCCGATAAGCAGATTGATGCTTCAACGTGCGTTCTTCCTGAATACACATGGTTTATCAAAAACGCCGTTCATAACGAATGGACTAAAGAAGAGAACTCACTTATGACATACGTTTTCAACTATGACGGTCAGGCTACCGTTAACGACATTGACGGTGCATCACGGTTTATGGTCTACGACAGAGAAAACGATGTTATCTCTCCCATGACAACCGAAAACTGCGATACCGAAACATACGAAGTCGACGAAGACACGAGCTTCATTGCGAAAATTCAAAAATTCTTCAAAGCCATCATCAAGTGGCTCAAAACAACCTTTAATTTCCTGAAATACCTGTCCGATAAGAAATAATACTGTTTTTAATTAATAATTAGCAATTAATAATTAATAATGTCGGAAGACACTGCGTGTCTTGGATTTGTATTGCTTCGCAAGAGGCAAAAGTTCGCAGGTTGCAGTGAGCAAGGAACAATGTCGTAAGACACTACGTGTCTTTAACTGTAAGGCTTTGCGATAATTTGGATTCTTTGTGTACTTCAAATATCAGATAAAAAAAGCTTGACAACCCGCAACAAAGTTGCTAAAATACCAATGTTGTATTACGAAATACACGATCCTTGTTCCCGTTAAGGGGACCATAGTCCAGAAGGAGGTGCATCTAAATGTCAAAGTATGAAACCGTAGTAGTATTCTCACTTAAAGCAGGTGAAGAAAAGGCTAAGAGCCTCGTTGAAAAGTTCAAGGCTCTTATCGAATCAAACGGTACCATGGAGGCAGTGGATGAATGGGGTCAGCGTAAGCTTGCATATCCCATCAACTACGAGACCGACGGCTATTATGTTCTTTACACATATGAAGCCGATGTCGCGTTCCCTGCAGAGCTTGAGCGTGTGCTTAACATCACAGACGGCGTTCTTCGTCACCTTGTAGTCGCAAGATAAGGAGAGATAAGAATGAACAGTTGTGTATTAACGGGTCGCCTTGCCGCTGACCCCGAGCTTCGCACCACTCCCAGTGGTATTTCGGTTTGCAGATTTACAATCGCGGTTGACCGCCCTTATCAGAAGGCCGGTGAAGACAGAAAAGCGGATTTCCTCGATGTCGTCGCATGGCGTCAGAATGCGGAATTCGTTACCAAGTACTTCAGAAAAGGCTCAATGATTGCGGTCTCTGGTTCTCTGCAGACCAACAAATACGAGGACAAGAACGGTAATAAGCGTACCTCGTATGAAATAGTTGCCGACAGAACCGAATTCTGCGGATCAAAGTCCGACAATTCCGGCTCAGCTACCTCGGCTAACACCGGTTCTTCATTCTCCAATACTTCCGCCAATGATTTTGAAGCGGTAGTGGATGATGACGATCTTCCGTTCTGATAACTTTTTCTTCAACTTTATAAGGAGGATATAATCATGGCTTTCGAAAAGAGAGATGCTAAGGGCGGTCGCCCCATGAACAGAAAAGGCCGCAGAAAAGTCTGCGCATTCTGTGTTGAAAAGTCCGAGTTTATCGATTACAAGGACACCATGAAGCTTCGTCGCTTTATTTCTGAAAGAGCAAAAATTCTGCCCCGCAGAGTTACAGGCACATGTGCCGCTCATCAGAGAGAGCTTACTGTTGCCATAAAGCGTGCAAGACAGTTGGCCCTGCTTCCCTACATCAGCGATTAATCGTAGGGCGTCGATTTTGGCGCAGACCGAAAAACAAAAAAGGAATTACGGTTGGGTTTAGAGATAAATCCAACCGTTTTTTTGTTGTGAGCTTTAGTATTACAGCCCGGCTTTTTTTGTTTTTCTAACCGTTTTTTCCCCACTCGCAGTACACAAAGTAC
>CAZTWO010000019.1:6138-18525 GCA_964617965.1 uncultured Ruminococcus sp.
GCTTCGGGGGAGAAAAACGGTTTCTGCATCCAAACTTGCCGCCCTTGGGTAGTTTATTTCTCGGCGATTTTGGCGCAGACCGAAAAACAAAAAAGAATTACGGTTGGGTTTAGAGATAAATCCAACCGTTTTTTTTCTTGTTCCTTACACTTTACCGACTCCGGTTTCCGACTTCCGCCCCAGGCTTCGCTTCTTTTAATACATATCGTTAAAAAAATGTCAATTGATTTCTCGCCCTGAATTCCGACAAAAAAAAGTGCATAAAAAATTCGTGAAAAAATTATCAATCTATGATAAAAATACGATTGAAAAAGACATTGTATAATGTTAAAATAATTCAGATTAAATAAAAACCATATAAGCGATAAAAAGGGATGGTGCATTTATGAACAAAATATCCATTATCGGCACGGGAAGTGTCGGCTCGACAATCGCATACACACTCACCGTCATGGGGCTTGCGTCCGAAATCGTCATGATTGACATCAACAACGACAAAGCCCTCGGCGAAGCCCTTGACATAAGACAGGGGACACCCTTCTGCGGTGCGTGCTCGGTGTATGCCGGTGACTATCGTGATGCCGCAAATTCCGACATTGTCATTATTACTTCCGGTATTCCCAGAAAGCCCGGTCAGACCCGCATTGAGCTTGCACAGACCAATGTCAATATCATGAAGCAGATAATCCCCGAGATTACAAAATACGCTCCTCTTGCGACATATATTATCGTATCAAACCCCGTTGACATTCTCACATACACTTTCTGCAGATTGTCCGGAATTCCCGAGAGCCGCATTATAGGCTCCGGCACAATTCTCGATACATCACGTCTGCGTTCCCGTCTGTCGGAGTACTACAACATTAACCAGACCAATGTTCATGCCTATGTTTTCGGCGAGCACGGCGACTCCTCATTCATTCCGTGGTCGGTTGCCAACATTTCAAATGTCCCGATTAAAGAGTGCAACAAGCTTATCACTCTCCCCGGAATTGACACGCCCTCGCTTAATTTTGAAGAGATTGAGCAGTATGTCCGCAAATCGGGCGCACGTGTAATTCAGCGTAAGGGCGCGACATTCTATGCGGTTTCTGTTTCCGTCTGTCACATATGCAAGTGCCTTCTTACGGGAATTGACACCACAATGACCGTGTCAACCATGATGCACGGCGAATACGGTATAGAAAACGTGTGCCTGAGCACCCTTAACCTCGCAGGCCGCAACGGTGTCAGAGGCAAGGTAAATCTTCCGCTGACCCCCGAAGAAGAAGCACTTCTCCGTAAGAGCGCGGATACACTTAAAGCTGTTATCGACAGCCTTGATATATAACAGGGAGGCTATAATATGGAATATCGTACCGAGCATGATTCAATGGGTGAGATGCTTGTGCCCGCCGATCGTCTGTGGGCGGCGCAGACACAGAGAAGCCACGAGAATTTTGAAATAGGTGTCGGCATAGAGACAATGCCCCGAGAGATAACTCACGCTTTCGGCATACTCAAAAAGGCGGCGGCTCTCGCAAATGCCGAGCTTCGTCCCGAAAAGATGACCGAAAAAAAGCTGCAGGTCATTACAAAAGCCTGCGATGAAGTAATTTCAGGCGAACTTAACGATCATTTTCCGCTTGTCGTATGGCAGACAGGCTCCGGCACACAGTCCAACATGAACGCCAACGAGGTCATTGCCAACAGAGCAAATCAGCTTGCGGGTGAAAAGCTCTGCCACCCCAATGACGATATAAATATGAGCCAGTCGTCAAATGATACATTCCCGACTGCCATGCACATTTCGGCGGTTTTCGCAATTGAAGACAAGCTTCTGCCCGCAATAGAAAAGCTTATCGCCGCTTTTAAAAAGTTAGAAGAAGAAAACGAGGGCATAGTAAAGTCCGGCAGAACACATTTGCAGGACGCAACCCCCATCAAGTTCAGCCAGGAAATTTCCGGCTGGCGTGCAAGCCTCGAAAGAGATGCCGAGCTTCTTAAAACAGCCGTAAAGCCTCTTTATGAACTGGCTCTCGGCGGCACTGCTGTCGGCACGGGTCTTAATGCTCCCAAGGGCTTTGATACTCTGGTAGCAAAGAAGGTATCCGAGCTTACAGGCAAGCCTTTCTCAACTGCTTCAAACAAATTCCACGCTCTTACGTCAAAGGACGAAATTGTTTTCGCACACGGCGCAATAAAGGCGACGGCATGCGACATGATGAAAATAGCAAACGATGTCCGCTGGCTTGCGTCCGGTCCCCGTGACGGTCTCGGTGAGATATTCATTCCCGAAAATGAGCCGGGTTCATCCATTATGCCGGGCAAGGTAAACCCCACACAGTGCGAGGCTGTCACTATGGTTGCCGTTCAGGTAATGGGCAACGATGTCGCAGTCGGCATGGCGGCTTCTCAGGGTAATTTTGAGCTTAATGTGTTTATGCCCGTCGCCGCATATAATTTTTTGCAGTCCGCTCGACTTTTAGCGGAAGCGATTGTGTCGTTTACGGATAAATGCGTTGTCGGCATTAAGGCCAACAAAGAAAAGATGAACCACAATCTTTATAATTCACTTATGCTTGTAACCGCCCTTAACCCCTATATCGGCTACGAAAACGCCGCAAAAACGGCAAAGAAAGCATATAAAGATAACATTTCACTTAAAGAGGCCTGTGTTGAGCTCGGCTTCCTTACAGCGGAAAAATTCGATGAGGTGTTCCACCCGGAACAGATGGTTTGACAGTTGGAGGCAGAAAATGAAGGTCAGTTATTTTCCCGGATGCACACTCCGCACAAAAGCAAAACAGCTTGATTTCTACGCTCGCAGATGTGCCGAAATTCTCGGCATTGAGCTTGTTGAGATAAAAGACTGGCAGTGCTGCGGCGGTGTGTACGTTACCGCTAAGGACGAGATAGCGTCAAAGCTTTCATCCGTGCGTGCATTAAGAGCCGCAAAGGAAGAAAACAATATTCTTGTCACGGTCTGTTCTGCCTGCCACAACGTGATAAAGCAGACAAACAACGCCATGGCGACCGATGCCGATTTCGCGAACAAGGTAAATCTGTATCTGTCGCAGGACAAAGAAAGCCACGCCCCCTATAACGGCGAAACAAAGGTCATGCACTATTTTGAGCTGTTAAGGGATGTTGTCGGCTTCGATAAAATCAAAGAAAAAGTCGTTAACCCCTTAACCGGCAGAAAAATCGCCGCATACTACGGCTGTTTATTGCTTCGCCCGGGTCGCGTAATGGCGTTTGACGATGTCGAAAACCCCAAAGTCATGGAGGACTTTATAATAGCCCTCGGTGCAGAGCCCGTTATATATCCGCTTCGAAACGAGTGCTGCGGCGGCTATGTCGCCCTCGAAGACCCCGAGTACTCAAAGAAAAAGAGCCTCGCAGTCGCAAAGAGCGCCGTGTCGAACGGTGCCGAGTGTGCTGTAACTGCGTGTCCGCTCTGTAAATACAATCTTGTCAAAAACGCCGGGGACGAAATTCCCGTTATATATTTCACGGAGCTTTTAGCCGAAGCTCTCGGTGTAAAGGAGGATACCGATGACCGATAAAAATATGCGTCTTAAGGAACAGATTCTCCGTATCAGCGGCGTAAATCCGCTTAAATGCATGCGCTGCGGCAAATGCACCGGTACATGCCCGGCATATGACGAGATGGAATATCATCCTCATCAGTTTGTTTATATGGTCGGCACGGGTGAGATTGACAAGCTCCTTAAAAGCACATCGATTTATAAATGTCTGTCATGCTTTGCGTGTATTGACAGATGCCCCCGAAACGTTGAGCCGGCAAAGCTCATTGAAGCCGTCCGCCTTGTCGCCATAAGAGAAAAGGGCGGCAACCACCTCACACCGAACGATATCCCCGCAAAGTTAGATGACGATATGCCCCAGCAGGCAATAGTCAGCGCAATGCGTAAATATTCCAAATAAGAAAGGAGAAGATGACCCATGCAAAGAATAGGTGTTTTTGTGTGCCACTGCGGCACAAACATTGCCGGAACGGTTGACGTAAAGGCTGTTGCGGCGGCTGTAAAAAGCGAACCCGGAGTCGTTTTCTCCGCGGATTACCCCTATATGTGCTCTCAGGCGGGGCAGGATCTTATTAAAAATGCCGTAAAAGAAAATAATCTTACCGGTATTGTCATATGCTCCTGTTCTCCCCGTATGCACGAGCAGACCTTCAGAAAGACAGCGGCGGCGGCAGGGATAAACTCCTACATGGTCGAAATCGCCAACATTCGCGAGCAGTGCTCATGGGTACATAAAGATATGCCCACAGGCACGGCAAAGGCCATTATCCTCGCTAAAGCGGCAATCGCAAAGGTTAATCTTAATGCACCGCTCACACCGGGTGAAAGCCCCGTTACAAAGCGTGCTCTTGTTATCGGCGGCGGCATAGCGGGTATTCAGACCGCTCTCGATATCGCGGATGCCGGCTTCCCGGTTGACATAGTCGAGAAAAAGCCCACAATCGGCGGCAAAATGGCACAGCTTGACAAGACCTTCCCCACGCTTGACTGTGCGGCGTGTATTCTCACTCCCAAAATGGTTGATGTCGCCCAGAATGACAAAATCAGAATTTTCTCATATTCCGAGGTGACCGAGGTCGGCGGATTTGTCGGCAATTTCGATGTCACAATCAAGCGTCACGCCCGTTTTGTAAAAGAGGATGTCTGCACGGGATGCGGCCTCTGCACCGAAAAATGTCCGCAGAAAAAAGTCCCCAACGAATTCAATCTCGGCATGGATAACCGCCACGCCATATATATTCCGTTTGCCCAGGCAGTGCCGAAGGTTGCAACGATCGACCCCAACTACTGCACAAAGCTCAAAACAGGCAAGTGCGGACTTTGCGAAAAGGTCTGTGCGGCAGGTGCAATAGACTACAACGCCAAGGATGAATACATAAAAGAAAAATACGGTGCAATCGTCGTCGCAACGGGCTTTAACCCCATTTCAATGGAGCCGTTTGACGAGTACGCCTATTCACAGTCAAAGGACGTTATAACAAGCCTTGAGCTTGAACGCCTCATGAACGCCGCAGGCCCCACGGGCGGCACGCTTCTGCGTCCGTCTGACGGTGAGCACCCGCACACCATAGTGTTTGTACAGTGTGTCGGTTCACGCTGTGACTCATGTGCCGCAAAGGGCAAGGAGTACTGCTCCAAAATCTGCTGTATGTACACGGCAAAGCACGCAATGCTCATTCGTGACAAATATCCCGACACCGAGGTTTATGTTTTTTATATAGATGTAAGAACTCCCGGCAAGAACTTCGATGAATTCTATCGCCGTGCGGTTGAAGAGTACGGCGTGCATTACATAAAAGGCATGGTCGGCAAGGTGTCGCCCGAAGGCAAGAAGCTGAAGGTTCGCGGCAGTGATCTTATCGACAACAGACTTCTTGAGATTGATGCCGATATGGTCGTTCTTGCGGCGGCAATCGAACCCGACAAATCAGCCCGTCCGCTTGCCACAATGCTGACAGCCAGCATGGACACAAACGATTTCTTCACCGAGGCTCACCCAAAGCTTCGACCCGTAGAAAGCCCCACGGCGGGTGTGTTCCTCTCCGGTACATGCCAGGGCCCCAAGGATATCCCCGAAACGGTATCCCAGGCGGGTGCGGCGGCATCGAAGGTCATAGGGCTTCTGTGCAAAGATAAGCTTTTAGGCAACCCGTGTGTCGCACATGCGGAGCAGATGATGTGCAACGGCTGTTCCACCTGTGAAAAGGTTTGCCCCTACGGCGCTATAACATACAGTGAAGTCGAATTCCGTATGCCCGACCGTACAACAAAGCTTCGCCGTGTCGCAACGGTAAACGAAGCCGTATGTCAGGGCTGCGGCGCATGCACAGTCGCATGTATGTCGGGTGCTATGGACCTTAAGGGCTTTATGAATAAACAGATTATGGCGGAGGTTGACGCGATATGCAAGTAAACGAATATAAACCGCTTATAGTTGCTTTTTGCTGTAACTGGTGTTCCTATGCGGGTGCGGACTTAGCCGGCAATAACCGTCTTGCCTATCCCGCCGAAATAAAGATAATACGTGTTCCGTGCTCATGCAGAGTAAACCCCATGTTTATTCTCCGTGCATTCCAGCGTGGCGCGGACGGTGTCATAATATGCGGCTGTCACCCCGGGGACTGCCATTATACATCGGGCAACTACTACACCCGCCGCAGAATGGCTCTGCTGTTTTCGATGCTCGACTATCTCGGCATAGAAAAAGAGCGTACCCGTGTTGAATGGGTATCGGCTGCAGAGGGCGCAAAGTTCGCCGCCACAATGAATGACTTCGCCGAAAAGGTTGCCGCACTCGGTGAAAACAAGAGATTGGAGGATTTAAGATGCAGGAAATAAAGCGTGAAGATATTATTTCAAAGGCTTCGTCGCTTCTCTCCGACGGCACGGTTGACCGTGTTTTCGGCTGGCATAAGGGCGAATTTGCATACGACATTACCCCCGCTCTGTTTACCGGTGTCGAAGAAATCGAAAAGGACTTTGTGTGGTCCGATCTGTGCGGCGCGAACTTTTCAAAGTATCTTGTAAAAGAGACCGCAAAAAGCGACAACAGGGTTCTTGTGTTCTTAAAACCGTGCGATACATACAGCTTCAATCAGCTTCTGACCGAGCACCGCTTTAACCGTGAAAAGGTATATGCGGTCGGCGTTCCTTGTGACGGAATGATTGATGTCAACAAAATAAAAGCGTCTGTCGAGGGTATTCTCTCGATTGACACCGACGGCGACAGTGTAAAGGTCGAGACTCTCTATGACGGCACAAAGACTTTTGACAGAGCCGATGTGCTGTCCGAAAGATGTCTTAACTGCAAGTCAAAAAAGCACGTTGCGTATGATGAGCTTTTAGGTAAGGACGGCGAAGTAATCGACTCGCACAGATTTGACGAAGTCGAGCGTCTTGAAAAAATGACACCCGATGAGCGTTTCGCCTTCTGGCAGGGTGAACTTTCAAGATGCATTCGCTGCAACGCCTGCCGTGATGTATGCCCCGCCTGTACATGCGAAAAGTGCGTATTCGATAACCCGAATTCCGGTGTCGAAAACAAGGCGGCATCAAGCTCCTTCGAAGAAAAGATGTTCCATATAATAAGAGCATTCCATGTGGTTGGCCGCTGTACCGACTGCGGCGAATGCTCCAGAGTCTGCCCTCAGCACATTCCGCTTCACCTGTTAAACCGCAAGTTCATAAAAGACATTGACGCGTTTTACGGTGACTATCAGGCAGGTGCCGAGGTCGGTTCACGTGCTCCGATTGTAAATTATTCAACCGATGACATTGAACCCGGCGACGCCGTAAGAAGAGGTGATACAGATGATTAAAATTGCCTCCGATAAAATAAACGACCTGTTTGCCGCAATTGCCGAAAATAACACACTCTATATCCCGGTTGACGGCAAAAACGGTTCCGATTTTGAAAAGTGGAGCGAGGGCAAAACACTGTCGAATGCCCTCAATACAAACAGAAGTGCAAAGGACTTTTTCTTTCCTCAGACCGAAAATCTTATGGACTTCAAACTCGAGGGCAAAAAGATAGAGATTATCGACACCCGAAAAGAGTGCGAGGATTTTGTTGTGTTCGGTGTGCGTGCGTGCGATGTCAAAAGCTTTGATGTCCTCGATAAGGTCTTTCTCTCCGAAAACACCGATTCATACTATAAAAACCGCAGAGACCACGCAGTCATAATTTCAATGGCGTGCGACAAGCCCCACGAAACATGCTTCTGCACATCGTTCGGCATAGACCCCTCCAACCCCGCAGGCGACATAAAGTGCTATAAAACAGAAAACGCCTTCTTTTTTGAAGGCATAACCGAAAAAGGAAAAGCCCTTCTTGATTCTTTGTCTTCTCTTACCGAGAACACCGACGGTGTTGAAGTCGATGAACAGAAAAGGATTATAAAAGACAGGCTGTCCCGTCTGCCCCTTGCTAATCTCGATGTATCAATGTTCGGTGCCGACAAAACGGATGACTTTTTCGACAGACCCGAGTGGGCTAAGCTCTCCGAGTCCTGCCTCGGCTGCGGCACATGCACATTTGTGTGCCCTACCTGTCAGTGCTATGACATAAAGGACTTTAACACGGGTCACGGCGTAAAGCGTTTTCGCTGCTGGGACTCATGCATGTACTCCGAATTTACAAAGATGTCCGCAGGTCAGCCCCGACTTACACAGAAAGAGCGTTTCCGTCAGCGTTTTATGCATAAGCTTGTATATTTTCCGACTAACAACGACGGATTGTTTTCATGCGTCGGATGCGGCAGATGCGTTTCAAAATGCCCCATCGGCATGAACATAGTCAAAGTAATAAAAACACTGGGAGGCAAAGAAAATGATTAACGAGTTTGATCCGCTTATCCCCAAAATAGGTGTGGTTACCGATATTCGCATTGACACTCCCGATGTAAAGACCTTCCGTGTTGTTACGCGTGACGGCAAAAAGCCTTTTGAACACCGCCCCGGACAGTGTGCGATGCTCTCAATCCCCGGAGTTGGGGAGGCAATGTTCTCAATTACATCCTCGCCCACAAATACCGAGTTTATGGAGTTCTCCATCAAAAAATGCGGCTGTGTCACCGAGTGGCTTCATTCAATGGAAGTCGGCACCGAAATTACCGTAAGAGGACCCTACGGCAGACCGTTCCCCGTTGACACCGAGTTTGTCGGTCATGACATGCTGTTTGTCGCCGGCGGTATAGGCCTTGCGCCCCTTCGCTCCGTTATAAACTACTGCCGCCATTACCGTGACAGATACGGCAAAATCGATATAGTATACGGTTCAAGAAGCAAACAGGACCTGGTCGATTACCGTGAAATAGTCGAGGAATGGTCAAACGACGCCAACGTAAACGTACACCTTACCATTGACCGTGAACAGGCCGACTGGGACGGCCATGTGGGCTTTGTTCCGAATTTTGTAAAAGAGCTCGGCTTTTCAACCGACAAAATAGCGGTTCTTTGCGGCCCGCCTATTATGATTAAATTCACTCTGGCAGGCCTGCAGGAACTGGGCTTTGACAAAACGCAGGTCTATACAACGCTTGAGCTTCGCATGAAGTGCGGCATAGGCAAGTGCGGCAGATGCAATGTCGGTTCAAAATACGTCTGCAAGGACGGTCCGGTTTTCCGCTTCGACGAAATAGACGAACTGCCCGACGAATATTAAGGAGATGAGCACAATGGAAAATACAGTAAATGTTTATCTTTTCGGCAAAAAATACACCGTGCCCGACAATCTTACGATAATGCGCGCGATGGAATACGCCGGCTATCAGCTTATCAGAGGCTGTGGCTGCAGAAACGGCTTCTGCGGTGCGTGTGCCACTATTTACCGCATCAAGGGCGACAGAGAGCTTAAAACGTGCCTTGCGTGTCAGACCAAGGTCGAAAACGATATGTATGTTGCGACACTGCCGTTCTTCCCGCTTGTTAAGCAGGTGTACGACATAGAAAAAATAAAGCCCACCGAGCAGATTATGATGCAGCTTTATCCCGAGATTTACGCCTGTGTCGGCTGCAACGCCTGCACAAAGAGCTGCACACAGTCGCTTAACGTAATGCAGTATATAGCATATGCTCAGCGCGGCGAATTTGACAAGTGTGCGGAGGAATCCTTTGACTGCGTTATGTGCGGAGTTTGCTCCTCACGCTGCCCCGCCGGAATTTCTCATCCGCAGGTTGCAATGCTCGCACGCCGCTTAAACGGCAAATATATCGCTCCCGAAACCGAGCATCTTAAAACAAGAGTAGAAGAAATTCAGAACGGTACATACACAAAGCTTATCGAGGACCTTATGGGCAAGCCCGTCGAGGAACTCAAGGAGCTTTACAATAACCGTGAGATAGAAAAGTAAGGAGGCGAGAAGAATGTATCCCGAATCATTTAACGAATCACTTAAAGCCGTTGAGGCGGCACGTGACGAAAATATCGCATACGAGCCCAAAAGAATGACGGCAGACGAAAAGGACGCTCTTCTTGCGGCATATCATCCCGATTACAAAAAGAGTGAGTTTTCGGTTCTTAAAATCGGTGCCAACAAGGGCGAGAGTGTTCCGCACGAGCTGTGCGAAATGCTTGAGGCACACTCACGTATTTCAGCCGATGAAATTGATCTTAATGACATTACATACGATGTCGATGTTCTCATAATCGGCGGCGGCGGTGCAGGTGCGTCCGCGGCGATTGAAGCCGACAATGCAGGCGCAAAGACCATGATAGTCACAAAGCTTCGTCTGGGCGACGCCAACACAATGATGGCAGAGGGCGGCATTCAGGCGGCAGACAAGCCCAACGATTCCCCGGCTATTCACTTCCTTGATGCTTTCGGCGGCGGCCATTTTGCGGCAAAGCGTGATCTTCTCGCAAAGCTTGTATGCGACGCTCCCGAGGCCATACAGTGGCTCAACAATCTCGGTGTCGAGTTCGACAAGACACCCGACGGCACAATGATTACAACTCACGGCGGCGGCACATCACGCAAGCGTATGCATGCGGCAAAGGATTATTCCGGAGCGGAAATTATGCGTACTCTCCGTGATGAAGTGTTAAACAGAGGCATTCCCGTTGTTGATTTTACGTCCGCTATTGAGCTTATACTTGACGAAAACGGCAGGGCATCCGGTGCCGTGCTTATGAATATGGAAACAAAGGAGCTTATGGTTGCCCGTGCAAAAACGGTTATCATAGCAACCGGCGGTGCAGGCAGAATGCACTATCAGGGCTTCCCGACCTCCAATCACTACGGCGCAACGGCAGACGGACTTGTGCTCGCTTACAGAGTCGGCGCAAAGCTTCTTTATGCGGATACGCTTCAATATCACCCGACAGGTGCGGCGTATCCTCAGCAGATTTTCGGCGCACTTGTTACCGAAAAGGTTCGCTCCCTCGGTGCAAAGCTTGTAAACCGTGACGGCAAGGTGTTTATGCATCCCCTTGAGACACGTGACGTTGCGGCGGCATCCATTATAAGAGAGTGCTCCGACCGTGACGAGGGTGTTGACACATTCGCGGGCAAGGCCGTATGGCTCGATACTCCCATGATAGAGAAAATCGGCGGCGAAGGCACAATAGAAAAGCGTATCCCCGCCATGATGCGTATGTTTGCGTCATACGGTATAGATATCCGCAAAGAGCCTATACTTGTCTATCCTACGCTTCACTATCAGAACGGCGGAATTGACATAAACGTAAACGGCATGAGCACATGTGTCGAAAACCTGTTTGTTGCGGGCGAGGCTGTCGGCGGAATCCACGGCAGAAACCGTCTTATGGGCAATTCTCTTCTTGATATAATCGTATTCGGCAGGTCTGCCGGCAAGAATGCGGCGGCACAGGCGAAAACCGTTAATGTAGGCCGTCTTACACTTGAACATATAAACAGGTTCGATAAAGAGAGAGCCGATGCAGGTATTGTAACCGATGCTGTGTCACCCAAGCTTCTTCCCGATTATCGCAGACAGAAATAATTTGAATCGAGGTTTATATAATGGATGTAAATTTGATTACTGACCTGCTTGAAGCACTGACAATTTTCTGCTTCGGTCTTTCATGGCCCATTTCAATTCGCAAGTCGTGGGTGTCCCGCACCGCAAAGGGCAAGAGCCTTTTCTTTGAAGTGTTCCTTCTTGTCGGCTACGCCTTCGGTATTATCAGAAAAATAATACAGATAACAGGCGGCAGTTCGGGCTTCATTTTCTACCTCAGCTTCTTCTTCTATATTCTCAACTTTATCGAGATTTCGATAGACATAGGGCTTTATTTCAGAAACAAGAAGCTTGATGAAGCGGCAGACAACGCGCAATGAGCAATTAGCAATTAGCAATGCTTCGCTGAATATAAGATTATCGTAAAAATTCCCGTCCGAAATGCAATCGGGCGGGATTTTTGTTGAAAAATGTGTTGCGGGATGATAGAATAACCAAAGGTGATAAAAATGGAATTGAAGGTTAAAGATTTTTCGTCTCTTACAAATGACGAACTGTATGAAATATTAAAGCTTCGTGTCGGCGTGTTTGTTGTCGAGCAGAAATGCGCTTATCAGGATATTGACGATGTCGACCGGGATGCATACCATGTTTTTTATGTCGACGACGGCGAAATTGTCGCCTATGCAAGGGTTCTCCCTAAGGGTACGGCATTCGAAAATGTTGGAATCGGTCGTGTTATTGCGAAAAAACGCCGCTGTGGGCTCGGTACTAAGGTTGTGACCTCGGCTGTTAATGTCGCAAAAGAAAAATTCGGTGCGGACAAAATCGAGGTCGGCGCACAGGTCTACTGCAAATCAATGTACGAAAAGGTCGGTTTTAAGCAGGTGTCGGATGTTTATCTTGAGGATGAAATACCGCATGTGCATATGATTTT
>CAZTWO010000020.1:0-18167 GCA_964617965.1 uncultured Ruminococcus sp.
CCTGCATAAAACAGTAAGCAGTTATACCTGCAACTTCAACTTCTTTAATATCACTGGTAACATTAAGAAAATCCTCCCTCGACATTAATTCCTTAAGACCATACCTTGTTATGAAAAAGTTTCCTTTTTTATGCTTGTATTTAAACGAAATAGTTGCAAGGCTGATATACTCACCCGGCTGATATTCTATTCCCGTTATTTTTATTTCATCCGATAAAAAAGCTTCCGGCAATAGGACTTCGCCGAATCCATGGTCGGCAAGCTCTTTGGCGAGATCGGTATCGAGCAAACCGTAACCGTCTGTCTTATTTTCCGTTTTATCAAAACGAATACGGATATAATCATTATAAAGCTCGACAATCCCGTCAAACAAATTCACTTCAGACACAACGGCGGATACCGAGTATACCCCGATAAGCAGAACCGCAATTGCCGCCGCAACGGCTATAATCCTTTTTATTTTAAGTTTTTTATATCTGACGGTATGACTGCCGTCGTCTTTTATTTCCGTTGTTTCACGTTTATCTTCCGTGTCTGTATTCAGACTGTTTATCTTATCAAGACAGTATTCAATAAGCTCCGTGTTCATTTCGGACTCGGGCTTCTGCATTTCTTCGTCAATTATTCTGTTAAGTTTTTCCTCCGACAATCCGTCAAGGGATTCATCGTTAACAAAGGATAAAAACTCTTCATCGGTAAGCATTATTTTCTTTCCTCCGATTATATAGTCTCAATTATCTGTAATTCTTACAAAAGATTTTCATTTTTTATTACCTGTTCAATCAGCATCCGGGTTTTCTGCTTTAATCTGAACAGCTTCTGATAGACATTGTTTTCGGAAATCCCGTTTTCTTCGGCTATGACTTCTACGGATTTTTTCAGCTCGTATCTGTCACATAACAGTTTCCGTTCTTTTTCGTCCAGCATATTGACAACCTTTTCTTTGACAGCCGGAATTCGTTCTTCATCAATTGAAAAATAATCATCATACACAACACCCGCTCGGGAATCCGCAAAGCTTCGGTCGTCATAAGGAACATTTTTTTCGGTGTGTTTTTTATTACGGGAGTAGATATCCTTTATCTTGTTATTCGCAACCTTTGTAAGCCAGGCCTTCGGATATTCTATCATTTTTCCTTTGCACAAAGCCTCGGACAAATCAAGAAAAACATCCTGAATGCAGTCATCAATATAATCCGGCATGCTCTTCAACTTATAGGCACACAGTTTGCGGATGTACGGCTCACACTGCCGCCATATTTCATCTGTTTTATTGTTGTATTTCATAAATATAAAGTCCTCTTTTATCACTGCATTCTGCCGTCAAGATTTGAGAGTGCCCCTTTGTTGACGGCAAAAAGAAGGTTTACTATTTCTTTTTCGCTTGCGGCGTAGTCTGAACGCATCCACTGAATTATGACACCGGTGCTGCCGTTTAATATGAATGACAGAATGTACTGTTCAAGCTCCTTCGGCAGCTCAATGCGAAGATTATTGACAAACTGAATAATCGACTGCTGCATAAAGCGTGAGCGAAACTCGGGGTCTGCACTGTCGATTAAAAGCGTGCGAAACTGCTTGTCGTGCTGTTTTATGTATCTTAAAAATGACAGAATATAGCCGTTTACGTTATTTATGCCGGCGAGTGTCTCCGCACCTATCTTTTTAAGATGCTCTTCGGTGGCGTTGAGCAGCTCGTTTTCAATTTCAGCAAGAAGATCGTTCGGCTCGTTATAATGAGCATAAAATGTGGAGCGGTTAAGCTGTGCTCTGTCGCAAAGCTCCCTTACCGAGATTTTTGCAACAGAACCTTTTTCTTTTAACAGGTCCATAAGTGCATTTTTAAAAAGCATTTTAGAAAGCCGCGAACGCTGATTATTTTCCGTATTCATATTATCCCGTCACTTTATTATATTTATGTCGGTCTTATAACCGTTATTATGCAAACTGATGATTGTTAAATCAACACAGTGTTGCTATAATAAGAGCATAAACAAACAGTACGGATTTGTCAAGACAAATCTTTATTGCGAAAGGAGCAAAAATGTATGTCAAACAAATTAAGCTCGCCGTTTTTTGAAAGTAGAATAAGAAACGACAATGTAACTGCGAAAGAAAAATGGCTCGGCTATCTTTTAGGCCCTGCCGGCGCACTGCTGTTAAACGCAGTCCTTGCGACCTATCTTAACGTCTATTATACGGACGTATTGAATCTGACCACAATATGGGGCGGTGCGTTTCTGACCATATTCCCGATTATCTCAAAAATTATCGACGCAATTACAAACGTGATAATGGGCTACATAATCGACCGCACAAAAACCGCGCAGGGCAAGGCAAGACCGTGGCTGCTGCTGTCCGCTCCCCTTCTTCTTGTGACGGGCATTCTGCTTTTCACAGTCCCCGAGAGCAATCAGACGGTGCAGATAATATGGGTCATGCTGTCATATAACCTGTTCTATTCGTTCGCCTATACAATATATAATATGAGCCATAATCTTATGGTGCCGCTCTCAACAAGAGATACAAAACAGAGGGGCAGTCTTTCGGTATTCAATCAGATTTCAACCATAATGATGAGCGGTATTCTTGTGGCGCTTGTATTCCCCATGGTCATTATGCCGATGCTGGGCGTTGACAAATCAAAATGGATAATCACAATGGGACTTCTGTCGTGCCTCGCTCTGCCGCTGACGGTAATGGAATACTATTTCACCAAAGAGCGTGTAACACTTGAAGACAAAGACACTGTAAAAACCGAAACCGTGCCGTACAAAAATCTGCTCAAGGCGATTTTCACCGATAAGTACATGCTGCTTATACTTCTGTATTTTCTTATATACACCGTCGGTACGCAGTTTAAGAACCTGGGACTTGTATATTACAGCAACTATGTACTGGGTACATACAACGACGGAAAGACACAGACAATGCTGTCGGTTATAGGCGGCATTCCCATGGGCATCGGCATTTTCATAGTATGGCCGCTCGCGAAAAAATTCGGCAAGAGAAATCTGACACTTGCGGGATTTGTGCTGTATTCCCTCGGCAGTGCGATATGCTGGCTCTGCCCCACAAACATGGTTATTGTACTTATAGGGCAGTTTATAAAGAATATCGGCGGACTTCCCTGCTCATATGTCTTTATGGCACTGTTTGCGGATGTGCTTGACCACCTCGAATGGAAGCACGGCTTCAGATGCGACGGCATAGCAATGTCCGTATACAATATTATTGCCGTCACAAGTGTCGGTATCGTAACGGGACTGTTCAATCTTATTCTGTCAAAGAGCGGCTATATAGCCCCGTCGCTTATAAACGGCGAAACCGTGGCAGCCGTTCAGAGCGCCGCAACAAAGAGCGCCATTACATTCACATTCGTGGGACTTGAAACCATAACGGCGATTATACTTATTGTCATTCTCGCTTTTTTGAACGTTGAAAAGAACATAGACAAAGAGCAGGCTGAAATAAAAGCGAGAAAAGAGAAGGAAAATAAAAATGAGAGCGATTAATCTTAAAACGGAATATCTTGTAAATCCGCTCGGGCTTGACACGGATAATCCGAGACTTATGTGGAACTGCGAAGACGGCATAACACAGACGGCATTTGAAATAAACGCCTTTGACACTGACGGCAGACTTATTTTCGACAGCGGCAAAATAATGTCCGGTTCAATGCGTTTTGTCTATCCGCTCAATATTATTTCGAGAACAGGAATTTACTGGTGCGTTCGTCTGTGGGACGAAAACGACACTGCCGGGGACTTTTGCGAAAGAGCGTTTTTTGAGACGGGTCTTAAAAGAAAAGGCGACTTCACCGCAAAATGGATAACGGGCGACTACACTGTTGACAGGCACAATCGTTACCCGGTTGACTGTTTCAGAAAAGAGTTCACTGCGAAAGAAAATATAAAGTCGGCAAGGCTGTATGCCACGGCATGCGGAATTTATGCGGCGTACATAAACGGCGAAAAGGTGTCGATGCCGCTCGCCCCCGGTGTCACGGACTATAACAAACGTGTGCAGTATCAGACCTATGATATAACGGCTCTTATAAAGACACACAACACGGTTCGCATAGACCTCGCCGACGGCTGGTACAGAGGCTCATGCGGTGCGTGGGGACTTAAAAATCAGTACGGCACCGAAACAAAGCTTCTGGCACAGCTTGAGATAACCTACACCGATGGAACACTTGACACGGTTATCACGGATGACACATGGCATTGGTCGGATGACGGCTCTATTCTGTTTGCCGACAACAAGGACGGTGAAATTGTCGACGCAAACAGAGTGCCCGGCTTTAAGGGCAGAGCCAAAATAACATCGCACTCCGTTTATCCGACTGCATCAAATAATGTGCCTGTTGCCGAGAAAGAGACATTCAAGGGCAAAATGAGCGTCGCCCCCTCCGGCAAAAAGATAATCGACTTTGGGCAGAATATCGCGGGGTATGTTTCATTTAAGATAAACGCCGAAAAAGGGCAGAAAATAACCCTGCGTTTCGGCGAGATGCTCGACAAGGATGCAGAGCTGACACTTAAGAATATTCAGTGCTCAAATAAAAAAATCACAACACCGCTTCAGAAAATCGAATACACATGCAAAAGCGGCATAAACGAATATAAAACGAGCTTTGCGATTTTCGGCTTCAGATATATGGAAATCGACACGGATATAAATGTAACCGCCGAGGACTTCACGGCGATTGCGGTATACTCCGACATGGAGGAGACGGGCTTTTTTGAGTCGTCAAATGAGCTTCTTAACAGATTTGTAACGGCGACAAAGTGGTCGACAAAATCGAACAGCACCGATCTGCCGACCGACTGCCCCACACGTGAACGCCACGGCTGGACGGGTGATGCACAGATTTTCATAAATTCGGCAAGCTATCTTTTTGATTATATTACGTTTGCGGAAAAATTCGAGCGTGACCTATGCGATGAGCAAAAGAAAAACGGCTGTTTTCGTCAGATTGCCCCAAAGGGCGGCGTTGACTTCTATATGACCGCAATGGACGGCTCGCCCGGCTGGAGCGACGCGGGCGTGCTTATTCCGTACAGGCTCTATAAAAAGTACGGCGATAAAAAAGTGCTCGAAAAGTTTTATGAAAACATGAAAAAATATGCCGAGTATAAAATCGGAACGCTCGGCAAAATCTATCCCACTGCACTGCCGACGGGCATAAACATAAAATACGCCGGGAATATTTCAAACTTCGGTCAGTCATACGGCGAATGGGCAGAGCCTGCGGACGTAAAGCCATTTGCGGTATCGGATTTCATAACGCCTCACCCGGAAGAAACAACGGCATATATTGTCTATATGCTCGAGTGCATGACAGAGATTGCCGATGCTTTAGGCAAGACGGATGACGCCGAGCGTTATAAAAAGTACTCCGAAAAAGCGAGAAATGGCTATTCTCAGCTTGTCAGAACAAAAAAGTACTCTCTTGACACCGACAGACAGTCAAAGCTTGTGCGGCCGCTCGCATTCGGTTTGCTTGACGCAGAGCAGACGGAATTTGCGAAAAAGCGGCTTATAAAGGCACTTGACAATTACGGCTGGCGGCTCGGTACGGGATTTCTGTCAACTCCGCTTATTCTTGACGTGCTTAAGGATATTGATGTTGAATACGCTTACAGACTTCTTGAAAACGAAGAAATGCCCGGCTGGCTGTTTATGACCAAAACGGGCGCGACGACAATATGGGAGTCATGGGAAGGCACAGCGGCACAGGGCGGCATAGCGTCGCTTAACCACTATTCAAAGGGTGCCGTCTGCGAATGGCTGTTTTCGACAATGTGCGGAATTAATGTTGACGGCGAAAATCACTTTGTAATAAAGCCGACTCCGGGCGGAAAATTCACGTTCGCAAAAGCGAGATATAAAAGCATATTCGGCGAAGTAATTTCGGAATGGGAGAAAACCGACGGCGGTTATACCCATAAAATAACCGTACCGGCAAACTGCACGGCGGAGATTGTGCTGCCGGGAGAGAAAAAGAAGACAGTGAATGCGGGAGAATATGTTATAAAGGAGCAAGGAGCAAGGAGAAAAGAGCAGTGACATTTTAATTAACAATTAACAATTAACAATTTCGGAAGGCACTGCGTGCCTTAGATTATATAGCTTCGCGGATTGTGAGCTGTTGTGAAATTGCAAGAATAGTAAAAAATATGAGTTAAGGGGACATTTTTTGAAAAAATTGCAAAAGTTGTCCCCTTAACTCATTCTTTTTAAAGGATGTTTATTAAAATGCGGCAAAAACCATATGGGGCGGGATTTTTATAATTTCGTCTGAAATCAAAAAATTTTTCGAATGAATGATAATAGAAAATTGACAGTGCGCAAGATACAAAATGCAGAAATCACTGACAGCGTGCAAAGTACGGAAGGATTTTGCTGTATCTATTGATTTTTCGGAACTGAAATTTCTAACAAAATAAAACAAAAAAAACAGCCGCCGAGATATTTCCCGACGGTTGTTTGGCGCGCTGAAAGGGACTCGAACCCCCGACCTACTGGTTCGTAGCCAGTCACTCTATCCAGCTGAGCTATCAGCGCATTCGCATATTGCTTATATATATTAGCACCGAAGGCACAAAATGTCAACAGTTTTTTTGTGTTTCTCAGATTTTTTCGAGAATTTTCCAAGCCGGATTCCGTTGTGTGATTTATCGAAAAAATAAAAAAGCGGAAAGCCGAAAAGCTCTCCGCAAAAGCCGCGTGCTGATAAGGAAGTGTTGTTTCAAAACAAAAACTATTCGTAAATTTAGTTTATAACAAATCGGTTGCATGCAACAAATTTATGCTGCACATTTTCCCATTTTTTTGTTTTGAAATGCGAAGCAGTTTCGTTGTCAGTGTGTGGCTAAGTGTTCTTACCTTTTTGTGTATGTATATATGTAAACCGTCGAATGTGACGGGATTAATCAGTTAAGGATATAAACCTTAACTCCGCGCCAGCCCCACTTTACGCAGTCGTCATACGAATGCATATAGAGGTCAACCGTTGCGCCGCCTGACCAGCTTGCGAATCCGCCTGTGTCCTCGGCTCTGCAATAACCGTAAACTATGCTGCCGTCTGCGGAGGTTATCCACATTTCGGTGCCGTAGGGGATTTCTCTGGGGTCAACTGCGACACTGCCCTGACGCACTCTTGTGCCGGTGGCTGTCGTAGTACCCGAATAATAAGCCGTGGCCTTGCCCGTAATGCAGTATGCATAATCGGTGGGAACGCCGTTTTCGTCGAGTGTAAGCCAATCGGGAGCAGTCATCTCACTCATCGGGACGCCGTTATAATTAAGTCTTACATAGCTTGAAGAGCCCGAGGAAACCGTTGCAGCCGCTTTCTTTGCCGCAGCCGCAGCCTTTTTCTTTTCCTCCTCTTCCTTCTGTCTTTTTGTTTCGTCAAGTCTTGCCTGAGCTTCCTCGGTGCTGACCTTTGTGGTGCACTTTGAAAGATCAATGCCGCTTTCTTTTTCACCCTCGAAATAAGCTTCTATAACCTTTGTGGTTTCTTCAAGCTCCGGAATCTGAAGAGTGAGAAAAGTGCTGTCTGAATATGATGTCTTTGTTTCGGAAATTTCCGCTGTGTACGCCACCATAGGCTCTTTGATTGTGACCGTCTTTGCTTCCGCTACCGTTACCGGAACACTTCCGAGAACAGCGGCAAGAGAAACACCGGCGGCACAGGCGAGAGCACTCGCCTTAAAAACGTGGCGTCCTTCGTAACCTGTCTGAGGGATAATAACAAAACTGTTTTCTTCTCGTTTTGCGTTTCGCCTCTTTGAAGATCTACTCATAATAATTTACTCCTTGTCCGTTTGGCAAGAGCCGAAGTGCGAGAAATCAACGGCTTTTGCCTTTCAGTGCCAAACAAAATCACTCTGATTTGTATTATTTTGTAGGATTTGAGCGGTTTTGTATGTTCAGCACGTCTGTTAGGCTAAGAACAGGTGTCATTATATTCATCTCGCAGAGGTTTGTCAAATCGAAAACGAAAATTCTTTTGTACACTTTGCACATACGATTTTTTGGTTTTTTACTAAAATGACGATAAATCGGGCTATTTTTATTTCCAATTTCGCATTAAAATTCTTAATTTTTGTTTAATTTCTATAAACTTTACAATCTGAAATCAATTGGTTACAATTTGTAATTTTTTAAGGCTCATTTTAGGCTCGATTTTGGATATTTTTTGAGCATTTTACACATATGATTTGCCGTTTTCAAAAGTGTTGCAAAGTAAATTACTTTCGTCATTTTGACAATGGTCCCATAAGCCAAAACTCACGCAAAATACTACCGCCTTGCATACTCAGAACCAACCGACCATTTTCCAAAAACTCCACTCTCCACTCCCCCGACCCCTGATCCCCGACCCCCGGCCCCTAATTTCAAATTGCTAATTGCTAATTGCTAATTGCTAATTGCTAATTGAAAAAAGCGTACCGTGCCAAGCCGATACGCTTCCCCATTATTCAACATCCTTTAACAGAAATGACCTTGTTTTTTCGGATTTCGGATTATCGAAAACATCTTCCGGTGTTCCCTGCTCTTCAATAATGCCGTCTGCCATAAATATGACCTTGTCGGACACATTGCGAGCAAAGCCCATTTCGTGCGTTACAATGACCATTGTTCTGCCGGTTTCTTTAAGGCTCTTGATTACCTTGAGGACCTCCGCCGTAAGCTCGGGGTCAAGTGCCGATGTAGGCTCATCGAAAAACAGTATTTTCGGTTCGAGTGCCAGTGCTCTTGCGATTGCGACACGCTGCTGCTGACCGCCCGAAAGCTCACACGGATAGCTGTTTATTTTATCCGTCAGATTGACTTTATCGATATAGGCACGTGCCTTTTCGTCAATCTCCGCCAATATCTGTTTTTTGTTCTGCTTGTAGTCGTCTCGCTTTTTTGCCAGAAGCTCCATTGCAAGAGTTACATTTTTAAGCACTGTATATTGCGGAAACAGATTGAACTGCTGAAAAACAAGCCCGACATTCAGCTGATTCTGACGCTTCTGTTCTTTTGTCAGAACCGTCTCGCCCGTGCCGTCGAAAATTACAGAGCCGTCAACGGTTATCTTGCCGTCGGTTGCCGTTTCGAGTGAATTTATACATCTTAAAAGAGTCGTCTTGCCGCTGCCGGACGAGCCGATTATCGACAGAACCTCGCCTTTTTCAAGAGTAAATGTTATACCCTTTAACACCTCAAGCGAACCGAATTTCTTTTTAAGATTTGTTACTTCGAGAATTGACATTCTATGATTTCCTTTCCGGAATACTTTTTTTATGTAAAATTGAAAAAATAAGCTTCACTTAATTAGCAATTAGCAATGAGCAATGAGCAATTGAAGGAAAACGCCAGCGTTTTGAATTATAAAGCTACGCAGATAATCAGACTTTATTGAAGCTTTCGGCTTTAAGTCGGCGAAGCTTATAGAATCAAGTCCGCAGGACTTCCGAAATTGCTAATTGCTAACTGCTAATTGCTAATTGAACAATAACTGCTCCTTGCTCCTTGCTCACTTTCCAAGCTCCTTGCTCACTTTTCCTACGCTTTGAAGTAGTCCAGCTTCTTTTCAAGCTTACCGAATGCTATCGTGAGTATGCCGTTAAACACAAGGTAGTATACGGCGGTGAAGAACAGCGGCCATATTTCGCCCGAGATGCCCTGCGAGCCCTTCATGAATTTGGAGCCTGCCCAGATAATCTCCTGAAGCGCTATAATACGTGAGAGGGATGTATCCTTAACAAGCGTTATAATCTCATTTGACATGGGCGGCACAATCTTTTTAATCATCTGAAGCAGAGTGACCTTGAAGAACGTCTCACTCTTTGTAAGCCCCAGAACCTGTGCCGCTTCCTGCTGCCCCTTCGGTACGCCCTGTATGCCTCCGCGGTATATCTCCGAAAAATAACAGGCATAGTTTACGATAAACGCCACACTGCACGCGATAAAGCGGCCGCCTTCGCCTGTGCCCCATATGTTATTGTGCATGATAAGCCCCGGAAAATAATAGATTATCATAATCTGAATCATAAGGGGCGAGCCTCTGACAATCCACACAAGTGTCTTTATAAGCGCGGAGAGCGGCTTGAAGCGTGACATTGAGCAGAGTGATATGACAAGTCCAAGGGGTATAGCACCCACAAGGGTTATTAAAAACAATTTAAGCGTCTGAAGAAATCCTACATTCAGCGCATTGAAAACAATCGGAAATTGTTCGGCAAAATTTGCAAACATTGTGTGCTCCTTTAATACGCCGATAACAGAGAGCCGTTTTATAAGCCCTCTGTCACCGGTTAAATTATTTTAAGTTCGATATAAATCAGCCTATAAGAGCGTCCTGAACACCGTATTTCTCGGCGAGAGTCTTCATTGAGCCGTCGGCTGTCATCTCGGCGAAGAATGTGTTGAGCTCGTCAACAACATCGGAACCCTTGCGGAAGCCTACGCCGTACTCTTCACTGTTGAGCTTGATTGTAGCCTTAAGAGTTGAGAAGCCTGTGCCTTCGCCTACCATAGCGCCGGCCATGAGGGAGTCGATGATTGCAGCATCGGATGTGCCGCTTGCAACTTCCTGAACTGCAGTAGCCTGGTCTTTAACCTCTGTGATTGTGAAGTTGTTGGCTTCAGCCTGCTCCTGACCTGCGGAACCGCTTTCAACTGCGAATGTCATATCCTTGCAGTCCTCAGCGGATGTGATGGAATCGGCCTTGTCAGCGGGAACAACGATTATCTGCGCGTTGTTGCAGTAAGCGTCTGATGTTGCCATGGAGGACTTGACTTCGTCTGTGAGTGTCATGCCGTTCCATACGCAGTCAATGCTCTTGCCGTTGAGCTCCATTATTTTGTTGTCCCAGTCAATTTCAACAAATTCAACTTCAACACCGAGCTTCTCGGCGAACTTTGTGGCGAGGTCTGCATCGAAGCCGATCCAGTTGCCGTCTGCATCCTGATAGTCCATGGGCTCGAAGTCTGTGATGCCGACAACAAGCTTGCCTTTTTCTTTGATGTAAGCAAGGTCGGATTCTGTTGCGGAACTGTCTGTATTTTCGGCAGCAGCGTTGTTTGTGGTTTCGGTGTCGGATGAGCCGCAGGATGCGAACGCGAAAATTGCGGCGAGAAGTGTTACGATTGCGAGTGTTACGGATAATGCCTTTTTCATGATTGTTTCCTCATTTCTTTTTGTTTTGTCTTGTTTCCTTCGTTGCGGTATCGTGTTACTGCGTTAGCGTTGTAACGCTTTACCTTGATGAAGTATGTACATATATTACCACGCCTTTTTCACTTTGTCAACACTTTTTTTAAATATTTTTTTCTTTGTGCATTCCGCACACTTTTTTGTGTTATCCGACATAATTTCACATCATATTTTATATACATTTACCACATTTTCACCCGAAATATCAAAAATTTGTCATCTCCGTCCTTCCCTTTAACCGAACATTTTTCCGTTAAATTCCCGACCTTTAAAAAATAAAAAGCGTCATTTTCACACACTCCCGGGCTTCAATAACGCTCTCAATTATATAGTTTTTTTGCCCATTGCTAATTGCTAACTGCTAATTGCTAATTGTCATGCGAAACCATATAATCCAAGGCACGCAGGACAGTTCAATGCATAATTAAGAATTAAGAATGCATAATTTCGGAAAACGCTAAGCGTTTTGATTTATAAGCTCCGCAGAAGCAAAAAAGTATCCTTTGCAATCGAGCTTGATGTCAGCGAAGCTATATAATCCAAGTCCGCAGGACTTCCACAATTGTTAATTATTAATTGTTAATTGTTAATTGAACAATAACTGCTCCTTGCTCCTTGCTCACTTGAATTGCTCAATACTCCCCATCATCCTCGCCACCATCTTAATCTTCACGAGCCTTACCGACACAGCGGCGGCGACAAACATTTTAACGATATCAACAATGATAAACGGAGCGACGCACACCAGAAATGCTGTGCCGAGGGATGAATATGTAACCTCTTTAAGATACACCGCCGTATACATCAGACAGCCGCAGGTATATACCGCAACCGTGCCGAAAAACGACGCCACAAGCCTTGCGAAAAAGCCGAAAATATGAATTTTGCGAAACAGATACGAAATAATTCCGTATACAAAACCGGCTAAAAGAAAGCCGAGCAAAAATCCGCCCGTGGGCCCGAACAGCACTCCCGCACCGCTCTTGAAGCCTGCGAAAACCGGCACACCGATAAGCCCTAAAAGGAGATAGATTCCGACGCTTGCCGTGCCCCTCTTCCAGCCTATTGTGCCGAACGCAAGAAATATTACAAAGCTCTGAAGCGTAAACGGAACTTCGCCTATGTTTATCGAAACGAACGCTCCGACCGCAATCAGTGCGGCAAAAATCGCCGTGATAATCATACTGAAAATTGTATTTTGCTTTTTACTTCTCATAAAGAAATTGCCTGCGGAAAAGCACCGCATCCCCCGAAAGAATTATCGTAATGACGTAATATAATGTATAATATAAATATTTATATTATAATATATTATATATACATCTTATATTAATCTTAAGAATTGAGAATTTTTTCAAAATCAACTATATTGCAGTCCTTATAAATTTCAAGACACCTGTCAAATTCGCAGGTAAGAAAACGGCTGTCGTGACAGTCACTTGACAGAATAAGGCCGCCGCCCTTCTCGGTTATATACCGGGCTATTTCCGGTGCGGGGTAGGGTGTAACCCTCTTGCCGCGTGCTATCGCCCCCGTGTTAATTTCAAACGGAATGTTATATTTAAGAAGTGCATCCGCCGCATTTTTCCACGCACTGACGTACGCCGGTGTTTTTGTGGAGAAAAGGCAGTCATTTTCGTTAAACTTGGTTACAAGGTCAAAATGACCTATAAAGGACGCTTTTGTCTTTTCGGCAACTGTTGCCAGCTGTTCATAATAAGCCGTGCAGTAAGCGTCAAACGAACCGCCGAAATACTTTTCGACATCTCGCTTCTGTTCGTCAGCGGAATTATCAACCGTAAGGAAATTATCGCCGACCTTGATATAATGCACAGAGCCTATTCTGTAATCGAATTCATCTAAGTTCGTACCGTCAAAATACAAATCCGCCTCAAGTCCGAGATAAATTCTTATTTTGCCCGCGTATTTTTCTTTAAGTGACTTTATTTCTTTTATATACTCATCCGTTTTGTCTGTTTTCATGCAATACGACAGATCGCACGGCGTGTACGAATGCTCCGAAAAGCCCAACGCCTCAAAGCCCTGTTCTATCGCCGCCTCAATCATCTGTTCGGGAGTATCCTTCCCGTCGCCGTAAACGGTGTGAGTGTGGAAATTCTTGTAATTCATAAAACGCCCTCCGTAAGTGCGTATTTTATATCAAAGTCGATTTATTCCGCTCGGTAAAGTGTGGAGCTATTTGAAGAAGGGGCCGGTATCCGGTATCCGGTGGCCAGTGGCAACTTATTCCATTGCTAATTGCTAATTGCCACGCGAAGCTTTATAATCCAAGTCCGTAGGACAGTTCAATGCATAATTAAGAATTAAGAATGCATAATTTCGGAAAACGCTAAGCGTTTTGATTTATAAGCTCCGCAGAAGCAAAAAAGTATCCTTTGCAATCGAGCTTGATGTCAGCGAAGCTATATAATCCAAGTCCGCAGGACTTCCACAATTGTTAATTATTAATTGTTAATTGTTAATTGAACAATAACTGCTCCTTGCTCCTTGCTCCTTGCTAACTCCTACTGCAGTGTTTCTAATTTATCTCAGCCAATTCCGCCTTGCCTCCAAGCTCATGCCCCATAAAAATACTGCCGTGGCGGACAAAGCTTTCGACATTGTCACTGACAAAATAGCGGACTGTGCCTTTTTCGGTGCCATCGTTAAGCATATCGCCGTCCTTAAGCACACCAGTAAGACGAGAGACAGCCGCTTCACCCGAATTAATGAGTGTCACGCCGGGCATGATATCGCTTATAAGCGCCGTCAGAAGCGGATAATGCGTACAGCCGAGAACAAGCGTGTCTATCCCCTTTTCTTTGAGCGGTTCAAGATATTCACGAAGCACACGGCGGGTTACCTTATCGTCAATACCCGTTCTGCCTTCTTCAACAAGCGGCACAAGCAGCGGACAGGCACAAGAGAACACCTCGGCGTTTTTGTTGAATGATTTTATATTCTTTTCAAACGCTCCGCTTGACACGGTGGCGTTTGTGCCTATAACCCCGATTTTATTGTTTTTCGTAAGTGTGGCGGCACGCTGAGATGACGGCTGAACAACGCCGATAATAGGCACTCTGAAAATGCGTTCCATTTCCGTTCGAGCCATGGAGTCGGCGGTATTGCACGCAATTACAACGGCCTTCACATCAAATGAAAGCAGAAATTCTATATCGTCCTTTGCGTACTCGATTATTGTCTCTTTTGAGCGGTCGCCGTACGGCACACGAGCGGTATCACCGAAATAGATTATATCCTCATTCGGCAGCTCGCTCAGCACCGTTTTTACGGTTGTAAGACCGCCGAGCCCGGAATCGAAAATCCCGACGGGCTTATTTTTTGTGTCCATTTCAGCCCTCCAAAGCGTTTACAAGGCTCTTGAAGTGTTCCCCACGCTCCTCAAAGCATGTATACTGGTCATAGGAGCTTGTAGTCGGGGACAGCAATATCACATCGCCTTTTTCGGCGATTTTTACGGCTTCATTAAGCGCTTCGGGCAGAGTGTTAACAAGTATGCTCTTTTCGGGAGCAAGCTCGTCAAAAAGACGCTGTCCGCACTCGCCATACGCTATTATTTTCTTTACGCCGGGCAGATATGTTTTAAGAGGCTCAAATGACAGCCCCTTGTCGTGACCGCCCGCAAGCAATATGACAGGTGACGAAAACGCTTTTAACGCCGTTACGGTCGCATCAACGTTTGTACCCTTTGAGTCATTGTAATATTTTACGCCGTTTAATTCTCTTACGAACTCTATTCTATGTTCCACACCTTTAAATTCGCTTACCCCGGCGGCAATTTCCTCGTCTGTCAGCCCCATTATATGAGAAGCGGCACACGCCACAAGGACATTCTGCACGTTATGTCTGCCAACAACCTTTATTATATCGGTCGGGAACAGCTTTTCGCCGTTCATATAGACATATTTTTCGTCGGCGTAAAAATCTGCCTTGGAATCAAGCAGACTGTATGTAACCTTTTTGCAGTGCACCGGGATTTTATCGGTATATTCCCTGACAAGTGCATCGTCAACATTCATCAGGAATACGTCGTTATCCTTCATGTTCTCATACACACGGCACTTTGAACGGTAATACGCATCCTCCGAGCCCATAAAGTCAAGATGATCCGCAGACAGGTTCATAATGACTGCAACCTCGGGGCGGAATTTTACGATATCGAGCAGCTGGAAGTTTGATATCTCAAGCACAATATAGTGCCCGGATTTATTAAGCAGATCGTTTTCGAGAGCAGTCTCACACAGTGCAATGCCGATATTGCCCGACAGATGCGTAATTCCGGGGCGAGCCTTTGAAATAACTTCATAAAGAAGTGTGGCGGTGGTCGTCTTGCCGTTTGAGCCTGTAACGGCTATATAGTGCTGAGGCGCACAAACATCAAACGCCAGCTCGATTTCGGTTATAACGGGAATGCCCCTCTCACGAAGGCGTCTGACAAACCACAGTTTGCCGTTTATGCCGGGATTTTTTACGGCAAAGTCAAAATCACGCTCAAAAACTTCCGTTTCCTGCCCCACGACTTCAACGCCGTTTTCGAGCAAGAAGGGCAGTTCTTTTATTTCATCTCTCGGTTTGGACTCCGACACGGTTATTTTTGCGCCCAGTTTAAGCAAAAGCTTAACGGCGGCGTTTCCGCTTCTGGCAAGTCCCAACACGAGAACTTTTTTATCTTTATATTTGTTATCGGTCATAGATAATTCCCCCTAAGTCAAATCGGGTAATTTCACCTGTTTATTTTCTGTAATCTCGGCGGCGGTGCGTTCGTCCCTCGATATCTGTTCTTTAAGTGCGTCGGCAGAAGAAAATTTCATCTCGCCTCTTATAAATTCAATCGGATAAACGGTAATGCTTTTGTCGTACAAATCGCCGTTAAAGCCCAGAATAAACGTTTCACTTCGAAGGCTCTCACCGTCAAACGTCGGACGCTTGCCGATATTCGTAACGCCCGAAAGCAGTTTGCCGTCAATGTCGACAAATGAAGCATAGACACCGAATTTCGGCACGACAAGCCCCTTCGGAATATACTGATTTATTGTCGGCGAACCGAGAAGTCGGCCTCGCCTGTCACCGTGAAACACGGGAGACGTAAAACCGAAGGTGTAGCCGAGCATATTGTCGGCTTCGGTCATATTGCCGTCTGAAATATAGCGGCGTACGGCACTGGAGCAGACAACTTCGTTATTAAGAAGCACACTGTCAGCGATATGCACGGATATGCCGTATTTTTCGCACTCGGATATAAGCGTTTTTGTGTTGCCCTCGCCGTTTTTGCCGAAGGTAAAGTTAAATCCGCACGACACACTGCGTGCGGAAAATCTGTCCGCCAGAATATCTCTGACAAACGCTTTCGGGGACATATCGCGAATTTCCGAAAATGAAACATTAAAAAGCGAAAATCCGCTGTCCGTCAATATTTTATCGCGTGCTTCATCGGTCAGAAGCCGCGGAACTTTTTTCCCTGTTAATTCCTCAAAGGGCGGTCTGTCAAAAAGCATCACCCCGGGAGCAAGACCGTTCGCCCTCTCAGACATCGCATTCATAAGCACCTTTTTGTGCCCCAGATGCAGCCCGTCAAAAAAACCGAGAGCAACGGAAGAAAGTGTAGTATTCATATCTTTTCAATAACTATAAAATTTTAAGCTGATATGCAAGGGACAGGGGGCCGGGGACCGGCTGTCAGTGGTCAGTATCCAGTATCCAGTATCCAGTGTCGCAGACAAAAATCATCCGGTGAATGATTTTTGGCGTAGCGACTAATGAGGACCGACGGCAGCGGTCCGACAACCGATAAATTGGGGAAGTCCTGCGGACTTGATTTTATAAGCTGCCGCCTCTTGCGAAGCCAACTCCACACTCCACTCTCCACACTTCGTGCCAATTTCACACCCCGCACTAATCAAGTTTTAACTGCTCCTTGCTCCTTGCTCCTTGCTAACTTTATACAACCCTTCTCGCCCACAGCATCTCGGGATTTTCATTCTGCACTTCTCCGAGACCCAGAAACTCGTTTTCGTCGGAGTAGACACGGTACATTCCGGGCGGAACATCCTTGCCGAGGCGTGACGTAAAAAGCTCGCCGCCGTTTCTGAAGCGGACGGACTGATTTTTTGTAAGGCGGACAAAATCAAAGCACATGAACGGAGCGTCTATATCGAGAACGCCGCCGGGAGCAAGCGTTTTAAGTTCCTCTTCTGTGTGTGCATCGTCAAGCGTAAAGCCGTTTGCCCGTGTTCTGCGAAGTGCTGTCATGCATGCACCGACACCCAAAGCGTCGCCGATATCGGCAATAAGGGAGCGGATATATGTCCCCTTGGAGCAGAGAACATCAATAGCGAACTCGCCGTTTTCACACTCCGCAAGCTCCAAAGAATAAATCGTGACCGGGCGCTGCTCTCTCTCTATTTCTTCGCCCTTGCGCGCAAGCTCATAGAGTCTTTTGCCGCCGACGGAAATTGCGGAGAACATGGGCGGAGTCTGCATAATATCGCCCCTGAAGCGGTCTAAAACACCGAGCACATCCTCTTTTTTAAGACTGCACGGCGTTTCGCTTAAAACCCTGCCGGTAATATCAAGTGTGTCGGTTGTAATTCCAAGGCGAAAACGGGCGGAGTACCCCTTGTCGCCGTCGGGCAGAAAGCTTATAAAGCGGGTCGCCCTGCCGAGAGCAACGGGAAGAACACCGGTAGCCATAGGGTCAAGAGTGCCCGTGTGCCCGGTCTTTTTTTCGCCGTATATTCTGCGAAGAAAAGCCGACGCCTTAAACGAAGTCAGCCCCTCGCTCTTGTCTAAAATGACAAAGCCGTTCACAACGAACCCTCCTTCTTCTTTGTCGTTAACGGGAAGCAAAATAATCCCCGTAAGAAATGCATAATTCATAATGCAGAATGCATAATGTCGCAGACAAAAATCATCCGGTGAATGATTTTTG
>CAZTWO010000021.1:0-10036 GCA_964617965.1 uncultured Ruminococcus sp.
TGTTGCAATTATCGCCACATTCACCTATAATATAACTTAATAACCATTGTATTTGGTCAGATTTAACGTATTATTTGTTTTGTCGGTGCGGGGCTTGACAATCGGGCTCTGCGAACGTATAATAATTGCATAAATAATACTGAAAAATGAATAAATATACGTATGGAGGGTTCATTCATGAATTTATACGGCAGGGATTTTCTGAAGCTTCTCGATTTTTCGACAGAAGAAATCACGGGTCTTGTTGACCTCGCGAACAAGCTTAAGTTTCAGAAAGAAAAAGGCATTTCTCACAAAATATGCGACGGAAAAAATGTCGCACTTATATTCGAAAAGACAAGCACACGCACCCGCTGTTCTTTTGAAATCGCCGCGAGAGACCTCGGAATGGGCTCGACATATCTTGATCCGTCCGCTTCTCAGATAGGCAAAAAAGAGAGCATGGCAGACACAGCCCGTGTGCTTGCTTCTATGTTTGACGGAATCGAATACAGAGGCTTTGAGCAGAGCAGAGTCGAAGAGCTTGCCAAATATTCAAAAGTCCCCGTATGGAACGGTCTTACAAACGAATTCCACCCCACTCAGATTTTAGCCGATTTGCTGACACTCAAAGAGCAGTTCGGTGAAGTAAAGGGGCTTAATTTTGTATACATGGGTGACGCCCGCTACAACATGGGCAATTCGCTTATGGTCGGCTGTGCCAAGACCGGCATCAACTTCACGGTATGCGCTCCCGAAAAATATTTCCCCGAGAAGTCACTTATAGACACCTGCAGGGAATTTGCGGACGCAAACGGCTCAACTCTTAAATTCATCACCGACCCCAAGGCGGCCGTAAGCGGTGCCAATGCCGTATACACCGACATATGGGTTTCAATGGGCGAGCCCGAAAATGTATGGGCAGAGAGAATCAACGATCTGTCCGCCTATCAGGTAAACGCCGACACAATGAGCTACGCCGACAAGGATGCAATATTTATGCACTGCCTGCCCTCTTATCACGACTTAAAGACCGAAATAGGCAAGACCATGTGTGAAAAATTCGGCAGAACCGAGATGGAAGTCACCGACGAAGTATTCGAGAGCAAGGCATCCGTTGTGTTCCGTGAAGCCGAAAACCGTATGCATACAATAAAAGCCGTTATGGCGGCTACTCTTTCGGAGGATGATCTTATATGAAAAAAAGGTATCTTGTTCTGTCCGACGGCTCCGTTTACGAGGGTGAGGCGTTCGGTGCGGATGTGCAGAATATCGGTGAGCTTGTTTTTACAACCGGTATGTGCGGCTACATTGAGACGCTGACAGACCCGAGCTATTACGGGCAGATAGTTCTGCAGACATTTCCGCTGATAGGCAACTACGGCATAATCCCCTCCGACTTTGAGGGACAGTGCTGTGTAAAGGGATATGTCGTTCGTGAGTACTGCACTCACCCGTCAAATTTCCGCTGTGAAAAGACGCTTGACGATTATCTTAAGGAACAGAATATCCCGGGCATCTGTTCGGTTGACACACGAGCTATCACAAAAAAGCTTCGTGAAGAGGGCGTTATGAACGCTTATATATGCGACAGCGTGCCCGAAGATCTCACCGATATCAAAAACTATATTATAAAAGATGCAGTCGAGAGTGTTTCGTGCAAGGTGCGTCACGTTTATCCCGCCGAAACGGAAAGAAAATACAGTGTCGCACTCATCGACTACGGCGCGAAGAAGAATATTATAAGAGAGCTTCAAAATCACGGCTGTGATGTTACGGTGTTCCCCTGCACAGTTAGGGCCGAAGAGCTTCTGACAGGTGAATTTGACGGCGTCATGCTTTCAAACGGCCCCGGCGACCCCGCCGACAACGTTTATCAGATTGAGCAGATTGCGAAGATTTTCGGCAGGATACCGATGTTCGGAATATGCCTCGGTCATCAGCTGACGGCTCTCTCACAGAACGGCAAAACGGTCAAACTCAAATACGGTCACAGAGGTGTAAACCAGCCTGTTAAGGACGTAACCGACAGCAGAGTATACATAACAAGTCAGAACCACGGCTACGCTGTTGTTCCGGGCTCGGTCAAAAACGGCACAGAGAGATTTTTAAACGCCAACGACAACACGGTTGAAGGCATGGACTACCCCGGCACAAATGTATTTACGGTGCAGTTTCATCCCGAGGCCTGCTCCGGACCGCACGACACCGAGTTTTTGTTTGACATATTCTGCGATATGATGGGAGGAGAAAAATAATGCCCCGTGATTTAAGCATAAAAAAGGTACTTATGATAGGCTCGGGCCCGATTGTCATAGGACAGGCGGCGGAATTTGACTACGCAGGCGCACAGGCATGCCGCATTCTTAAGGATGAGGGCGTTAATGTTGTTCTTGTAAACTCCAACCCCGCAACAATCATGACAGACAAGTCAATGGCGGATGAAATTTATCTTGAGCCGCTGACGGTGCCCACACTCAAAAGAATCATAGAAAAAGAAAAGCCCGACTCAATGCTTGCGGGTCTCGGCGGACAGACAGGTCTTACGCTCGCAATGCAGCTCAGCAAAGAAGGCTATCTCGAAAAGCACGGTGTTCGTCTTATCGGCACAAACGTCGAAGCCATTGACAAGGCAGAGGACAGACAGCTTTTCAAGGATACAATGGACGAAATCGGCGAGCCGACAATAGCGTCCGACACTGCGGAGACACTTGACGAGGCATTCGAGGTTGCCGACAGAATAGGCTACCCCGTTATTATCCGTCCGGCGTTTACGTTAGGCGGCGGAGGCGGCGGTGTCGCTTACTCAAAAGAGGAGCTTGCGACCGTTGCGCAGACGGGTCTTGACGCTTCGCCCATCACACAGGTTCTTGTTGAAAAATATATCTACGGCTGGAAAGAAATAGAATTTGAAACAATGCGTGATGCCGCAGGAAACGTTATCGCAGTCTGCAGCATGGAAAACGTTGACCCCGTGGGCATTCACACAGGCGACAGCATCGTTACCGCACCCGCTCTCACTCTTTCGGACAAAGAGTATCAGATGCTCAGAACCGCTTCGCTTCATATTATAGATTCACTTAAAATCGTCGGCGGATGCAACTGCCAGTTCGCACTTGACCCCGATTCGTTTAACTATTCCGTTATCGAGGTTAACCCCAGAGTTTCGCGTTCGTCCGCACTCGCATCAAAGGCGACAGGCTACCCCATTGCGAAAATCACAACAAAAATCGCACTCGGCTATACGCTTGACGAGATTATTAACGACATTACCAAAAAGACATGCGCCGGCAGTGAGCCGACACTTGACTATGTTGTCGTAAAATTCCCCAAGTGGCCCTTTGACAAGTTTGCGGGTTCTTCAAGAAAGCTCGGCACTCAGATGAAGGCGACGGGCGAGGTTATGGCAATCGGCACAAGCTTTGAAGAAGCTCTTATGAAAGCCGTAAGAGGCGCCGAGATAAACCTTGACACATTAAACGCCGCTCCCATGAGCGACCTGCCGCTTAAAGAGAGACTTAAAGAGAACGACGACAGACGAATTTTCACCGTGTTTGAGGCTCTTAAAGCCGGCATGACTCCCGAAGAAATTCACAATATCACAAAAATCGACAACTGGTTCCTGTATAAAATCAAGAACCTTGCCGATTACGAAGAAAAGATAAAGAACGGCTGCAGCGAAGACGACTACAAGAAGGGCAAGAAGTACGGCTACACGGATGCGGCTATCGCACGTCTTTCGGGCACAAAGGAGCTCCCCCACGCCGTTGCCACATACAAGATGGTTGACACGTGCGGTGCGGAATTTGACGCCGAGACACCGTATTTCTATTCATCCTTTGACAGGGACTGCGAGTCGAGAACATTCGCGCGTTCGGGCAAGCAGACAATTGTGGTTTTAGGCTCGGGTCCCATAAGAATAGGTCAGGGCATCGAATTTGACTATTCATCCGTTCACTGCGTGCATACGCTTAAAAAACTCGGCTACGATGTTGTCATAATAAACAACAACCCCGAAACGGTATCAACGGACTATGACACGGCCGACAGACTGTATTTTGAGCCGCTGACGCCCGAGGACGTTATGCATATTATAGAGGTCGAAAAGCCCATAGGCGTTGTTGTGGCGTTCGGCGGACAGACGGCAATAAAGCTTACGGAGTTCCTCGACAAAAAGGGCATTGCGATTCTCGGCACATCGGCAGAGGGCATTGACATTGCCGAGGACCGTGAAAAGTTTGACGCACTGCTTGAAACGCTCGGCATTTCACGTCCGTCCGGTTTCGGTGTCAACACAATGGATGAGGCACTTGAAGCCGCCGAAAAGCTCGGCTACCCCGTTCTGCTGAGACCGTCATATGTTATCGGCGGTCAGAATATGCGAATCGTACACAATGCGGATGAAGTTCGTGTCTACATGGAGCGTATTCTCGCACAGGGCATCGACAACCCCGTGCTTGTCGATAAATATATGGAGGGCACGGAGCTTGAGGTTGACGTTATCTCCGACGGCACGGATATTCTTATACCCGGCATTATGGAGCATATCGAGCGTGCGGGCGTTCACTCGGGCGACTCGATAGCCGTTTATCCCCCCTACAATCTTAACGATATGATGACAAATCACTTAGTTGAGTGTTCCGCAAAGCTTGCGCTGTCGCTCGGCACAAAGGGACTTGTCAATATTCAGTATCTTATATATCACAACAAGCTCTATGTAATCGAGGTTAACCCCAGAGCGTCCCGCACAGTGCCTTATATAAGCAAGGTTTCGGGCGTGCCGATGGTTGATCTTGCTTCAAGAGTAATGCTCGGCGAGCCGCTTAAAAATCTCGGCTACGGCACAGGGCTTTACAAGACACCGCCCTATTGTGCGGTTAAGGTACCCGTTTTCTCGTTTGAAAAGCTTACGGATGTAAACTCTTACTTAGGGCCCGAGATGAAGTCAACCGGTGAAGTTCTCGGTATCGGCAAAAACCTTACCGAGGCACTGTTCAAAGGGCTTACCTCCGCCGGAATGATTGTGCCGTCAGCATTTAACGAGCAAAGAGGCGTACTGCTTAGTGTCGATGGTCACGACCTGCCCGAAATAGTCTCGCTTGCCAAAAAGCTCGACGACCTCAAGTTCAGGATTTACGCAACCCCCGATACGGCTGCGGAAATTACAACTCTCGGCATTGACGTTGAAACAGTTCCGACAAGCGGCGAGAGCAACAGAATTTATAAGCTCCTCGAAAACGGCAAAATAAACTATATCGTCTACACGGGTGCTCTTCGTGACTCAACTGTTAACGAATATATATCGCTTCACCGTATGGCATTAAGACACGGTGTCCCCTGCTTTACGTCACTTGACACCGCAAATGCACTGGCGGACATTATCGCAGGCAGATATAATCAGCTTAACACCGAGCTTGTCGACATAAACAACATGCGTACCGAGCACAGAATGCTGAAATTCGAAAAGCTTCAGGCTACGGGCGACGACTATATTTTCGTTGAGAATTTCAATAACGAGATAACCTGCCCCGAATCCTTAAGCGTAACGCTGTGCGACAGACACAAGGGCATAGGCGGCTACGGTCTTGTTCTGATAGAAAAGAGCGACATAGCGGATGCAAAAATGCGTCTGTACAATTCCGACGGCACAAACGGCGTAACAGGCGGCAACGCTCTTCGCTGTGTAGGCAAATATCTGTATGACAACCACCTTGTGGGCAAGGATGAAATAACAATAGAAACTCCGTCGGGTGTCACAAAGCTTAAGCTCTACACTTCATCGGGCAAGGTTACAATGGTAACGGCGAATATGGGCAAGATAAGCTTCAAGCCGAAGGATATTCCCGTTGACACAAAAGAAAAACGCCTTGTGGATTACCCCTATCAGATCGGCGGCAAGGATTATAACATCACCTGCCTTTCGGTCGGCAACCCGCACTGCGTCGTATTTGTCGACAGAGTTGACAAGATCGACATTAAAAAGGTCGGCCCGCTGTTTGAAAACAACTCACTGTTCCCCGAGCGTATAAACACAGAGTTTGTTCGTGTCGTAAACAAGAACATGCTCAAGATGCGTGTATGGGAACGCGGCAACGGCGAGACATACGCCTGCGGCACGGGTGCGTGTGCGGCGGCTGCGGCGGCGATAGAAAACGGCTACTGCGAGAAAAACGAGCCGATTACGGTTAAGGTAAGAGGCGGCGACATGACCGTTGTTTGCTCCGATGACGGCGTAATGCTGACGGGTAATGCGGTGCTGGTGTTCAAGGGGACGGTAAGATTTTAAGCTCGCTGTAAATTTCAGTGTGATTTATGAATGCAAATCGACTGTGTAAGAAATTAGCAATTAGCAATTAGCAATGTCGGAAGGCACGGAGTGCCTTGGATTTATAAAGCTTCGCAGAATTATAAGCTTTTAAATAAAGAGTAATGCTTTTTTCAAAAGCTGACGAGACGGCGGATTTCAGGCGAAAATCAGGGGCGGAAAAATTTTTCAAAAAAAATATTTTATTTTCCTATGTATTAAGTCTTATTTAAGGTAAAGGCTGTATACTTCGAATTGTCAAAGGGAGATAACAAAAGGTTCTCCCCAAAACAAATTGATTGCTACCTCGTTTTTCTTCATAAATTATCTCCTCAAAACGGAAAACACTCGGGATACCCTCCCGGGTGTTTTTCGTTGCGGCAAAAGTGATTTTTACACCGATTTTGTGTTGACTTTATTTTGTTAAAGGTTATAATATTTAAGGCTGAATACAATGCATAATGCATAATACAGATTACAATGCAGAATGTAGAATGCATAATGCATAATTTCGGAAGACACTGCGTGTCTTGGATTATAAAGCTTCGCTGTATTTATACCGGCGAATAAAAATCACAAATTTCACGCATTATTTTTTTCAATAGACACGAAAAATCAACAAAACGTAACGGAGGTTTTTACAATGAGCGAAGAATGCACACATGACTGCAGCTCCTGTGCGTCCGCCGGCGGATGCCAGAGTGCAGAGAAAACAAGCTTTCTTGAAGCGCAGAACAGTTTATCGAACATAAAAAATGTTATCGCGGTTGTCAGCGGCAAGGGCGGCGTAGGCAAATCACTTATCACTTCCCTTCTTGCGACCGAGAGCAGAAGACGCGGCTTTGAAACAGCCATAATCGATGCGGATATCACAGGTCCATCAATGCCGCAAAGCTTCGGCCTTCACCAGAGAGCCGAGGCAAACGACGTCGGACTTTTCCCCGTTACCACTTCAACGGGCATAAAAATGATGTCGCTTAATCTTCTTATGGAGAACGAGACCGACCCCGTTGTATGGCGCGGTCCCGTTATCGCAGGTGCTGTCAAACAGTTCTGGACGGATGTAATCTGGGGCGACGTAGACTATATGTTTGTCGACCTGCCTCCGGGAACGGGCGATGTACCGCTTACCGTGTTCCAGTCGCTCCCCGTAAAGGGAATTATCGTTGTCACATCTCCTCAGGAGCTTGTTTCGATGATAGTCACAAAGGCTGTCAAGATGGCTGAGCTTATGGAAATTCCCGTGCTCGGCATAGTTGAGAACTATTCATATTTCGTATGTCCCGACTGCGGCAAGAAGCACTCGATTTACGGCGAGAGCCACATTGACGAGCTTGCAAAGGCTCACGGCATAAGAAATGTTGCGAAGCTTCCCATAAACCCGAAGCTTGCGGCGGCATCCGATAAAGGTATGATTGAGCTGTCCGACTGCCCCGAAATCACGGAGTTTGCGGATAAAATTCTCAAATAATTTTTCTTTCTTGAAAGAAGGGATATACATGAGCGGAGATCAGATTCTTCTCTCGGTAGCGGTAAGCCTTTTTGCGGGGCTTATCATGACACGTATTCTTAAACCACTTAAACTGCCCGATGTTACGTCGTATCTTATCGGCGGTGTGCTTATCGGCACATTCTGTTTAGGCAGATTTATCTGGAACGGCTATGCAGTCGGATTTAACGACACTGTCGCACCCGTTGACTCGTTTGATATAATATCGGATGTCGCTTTGGGCTTCATCGCCTTTGATATCGGCAATGAGTTCAGACTGTCGGAGCTTAAAAAGACCGGCAAGCAGGCAACGGTTATCGGCATTTTGCAGGCCATAACGGCGACAATATTTGTCGATGCGGCACTTATAGGCGTACACTTTGTTGTACTCAAGATAAAGGGTGAGGATTTGCTCCCCATCCCTGCGGCTATAATCCTGGGTGCAATAGCGACGGCAACCGCACCTGCGGCAACGCTTATGGTTGTGCGTCAGTATAAGGCAAAGGGCAAGCTTACGGATTTGCTTTTGCCCATAGTCGCCCTCGATGACGCTGTTGGTCTTGTGGTGTTTGCAATATCGTTCGGCATCGCAAAGGCGCTTCACGGCGGCAGCATTGATGTCATATCGGTTGTCATCAACCCCATAATAGAAATTGTGCTGTCAGTTGTAATCGGCTCGGCTGTCGGATTTGCGGTATCCAAAATCGAAAAGCTTTTCCATTCACGTTCAAATCGTCTGACACTTCTTATCACGTTTGTATTTATAACGGTTGTGCTTGCACATCTGTCATTTAATGTGGGCGAAGTAATTCTGACGGCGTCTCCCCTTCTTACCTGCATGATGTTCGGCACAATCTTCTGCAACGTATGCAAGACGAGTGACGAAATGATGGCAAGAACAGAGCGTTGGACAAAGCCGATTTACACACTGTTCTTTGTTATAAGCGGTGCAAGCCTTGACCTGTCGGTATTCAAACAGCCGATATTCGTTATCATAGGAATTGTATATATACTGTTCCGTTCTCTGGGCAAATATTTCGGTGCAATGTACAGCTCGAAGATGATGAAATGCGAGCCGAACATAGTGAAATACTTAGGCATTACACTTCTGCCGCAGGCGGGTGTAGCGCTCGGAATGGTAAGCACGGTCGCGAATGACGCAACATTCGGCGACACGCACATAGGCGCGACAGTTCGCTTTATAGTACTGTTTGCGGTGCTTGTATATGAAATCGTAGGTCCTGTCATGACAAAATGGGCACTTACAAAATCCGGTGATATCACAGAAAAGCCCGAAGGCATTACGGCTCGTGTTGAGAATAAACCGGCTGAATAAAAAATCGCTTGTTCGAGAAATCGAACAAGCGATTTTTTCAATTAGCAATTAGCAATGAGCAATTAGCAATGAAATAGAGTGACCGGTAGACAGTGGCTCCGCAAGAGATTAACTTATGTCAATTTGCGATAATAATCGAAAAACCGGTCAATAGACAGTAGGCAGGGCATAATTTCTTATGAGATGCAACACATTCACTGTGGTAATTATTTTCATTCCGCTCGCTTTATTTCAGTCCGCTCATTTTTTGTAGATGTCGCCGCGATTTCCGGCTAAAAGGGTCATGACTACTATGATTTTTCCGTTAATTACGGCATAGACAACACGGCAGCTGCCAAGACGGATTCTGAAATAATCGTTATGCTTGCCCCTGATACGCTTCACATCCACTTTTTCGGGATGCTCGCCGACAAGAAGCTCTCTTACGGCGTCCTCGTACTGAGTTCGTATATCCTCATGGGTTTTCAGAAATTTGTCTGCCGCTTTCGTGTACTGTATCTCATACTCGATTTTTTCTCTTTCTTCCATTTCGGTGCCTCCGCTCATTCTTCAAAATGCTTTGCGGAGACAATTGTCAGATCGTCATCGGTCAACCCTTCTATTTGACCGAGTATTTCTTCGGTCTCTTCTGCGGATGCGTCCTCAATACCCGTTGTCAGCCTGTAAAACGGCTCTTTTTTCAATTCGGCAATATATTCCTTCACCGCATTTTTAATAAGATCCGTAACGGTCATATTGTACACCCCGGCAACGGCCTTCATATCAAGAATATCCGCTTCTTCCATTTTGAAATTCATAGCTTTAGCTGCCATAACGGACACCTCCTTATCTTTATTATCAGTATATACCGTAAAGATGATAATTACTAGACTTTATTGTAAATATTCAAAAAAACACTTCAGTCTGCACATACCTGCAAATTAAAAAT
>CAZTWO010000021.1:10136-18090 GCA_964617965.1 uncultured Ruminococcus sp.
AATGGTTTAGATTTTGAATAAATCGGAGGTTTTTATATAAATGAGAAAAACTAAAATCGTATGCACCATAGGCCCGGCCAGCAGCAACGAAGAGACATTAAGAGGCATGTGCCTTGCCGGAATGAACGTCGCACGACTTAACTTCTCTCACGGCACGCACGAAGGGCATCTTGAAACCATGAATCTTATAAAAAAGGTTCGCCGTGATCTGGGGCTGCCCATTGCCATTCTGCTTGATACGAAGGGACCCGAATACAGAATAGGCATTTTTGAAAACGGCAAGATAGAGCTAAAGGACGGCGACACCTTCACTTTTACCGAGGATAATATTGTCGGAAACCAAGAGCGAGTAAGTGTCAGCTATAAAAATCTTGCGGACGAAATGTCGGTCGGCGACACAATTCTTCTTAACAACGGTCTTCTTATTTTCAAGGTCGAAAAGACAACCGAAACGGATGTCATATGCAAGGTTGTTGTCGGCGGCACACTCTCGGACAGAAAGAGCATGAGCTTCCCGGGCAAGGTGCTTAAGCAGGTATATTTAAGTGAACAGGACAAATCGGATATTCTTTTCGGCATTGAAAACGAGGTCGACTTTATCGCCTGCTCCTTTGTGTCATGCAAGCAGGATCTGATTGACGTAAAGAATTTCATCAAGTCAAGCGGCAAGGGCGAAGACATTGAGCTTATAGCGAAAATCGAAAACCGCTCGGGTGTTGACAATATAAAAGAAATCTGCGACGAATGCTCGGGCATTATGATAGGCCGCGGCGACATGGGCGTTGAAATTCCGTTCGAGGAAGTCCCCGCTATTCAGAAGCAGATTATCACAACCTGCCGCCTTTTAGGCAAGCGTGTTATCACCGCCACCGAGATGCTCGAAAGCATGATAAAAAATCCCCGTCCGACAAGAGCGGAGATTTCTGACGTTGCGAACGCCGTATATGACGGCTCGAGTGCCACAATGCTCTCGGGCGAAACCGCAATGGGTCATGACCCTGTGCTGACCGTCAAGACAATGGCGAGAATTGCCGAATGCACCGAAAAAAATATCCACTACGAAAGACGTTTTGCGGAAACGGAATTTAACATTAAAAACACCGTCGACGCCGTATCACACGCTACATGCGGCATGGCAATCGACATAGGCGCAAAGGCTATTTCAGTCTGCACGCTGTCGGGCATGACGGCAAGAATGGTATCGAGATTTCGTCCGCCCGTTGATATCTTAGGCATCACGACAAACGAAAAGACATGGCGTAAGCTTGCCCTCTCGTGGGGTGTAACGCCCGTTATGTGCGAGGTTCACTCCTCCCTTGACGTGCTGTTCTATGAAGCCAAAAACATGGCAAAATCCATTTTCAATCTCTCCCCCGAGGATAAGCTTGTAATCACCGGCGGGCTTACAAACGGCAAGTCGGGGAACACAAATATTATTAAGGTTGAAACCATTTAATTTTGACACCTTATGTTAGTTAATATCGCTGTGAAAGCAAGAGACAACAGCGAAACAATGCATAATTAAGAATGCATAATTAAGAATGTCGGAAGTCCTGCGGACTTGGATTATACAGCTTCGCGTGCTTCCGACTTTAACTCGAAAATCAAACAAAAAAAGGAGCTGTACTTCATCGGTACGGCTCCCGTTTTTTATAAGAATTTATCGCATTAAGCCAAAAGTATATAATCAATTTTAGGCTTTTATAACAGTCTCACAATCTGCAAAGCATTACAAATCCAAGTCCGCAGGACTTCCTTAGCTCCCCGGCCCCCGGTCCCTGACCCCCGGCCCCTTTTCTAATTGCTAACTGCTAATTACTAATTGCTAATTGTTTTTAACTTTTTCCCACAGCGTATTCATATAATCAAGTGTATCATCATCAAGATTCTGATAAGCGTACTTGTTATATTTTTCTGCAAAGTTTTCCATTGAGGGATAGAGAACCGACATTGCTTCCTCGCCCATATCCTCTTTATACTGCTCGCTGTTATATACGACCTTGTTGGGGGATGCGTAATATGTCGCCTCGGCATTGGCAACCGCAGGCTCTTCCGACAGCATATAGTTTATGAAGATCTCGGCAAGCTCTTTATTAGAACAGCATGACGGAATACACATAGCGTCAACATAATAGTTTGTGGGGTCGGGATAATAGAACTTAAGATCAACGCCCTCTGCCTGATCCTCTTTCATTGTGAAATAGTCACCCGCGTAATATGCGCCGATTGCGGCTTCACCGGACTCCATATAGTTGAAAATTTCATCCATAACAAGACCGTATCTCAGGCTGCTCTGATTTTTAAGCTCCTCGAAGGCCTTGTCCCAATCCGCCGTGTCGGTTGTGTTTACGTCAATTCCGAGCTTATACATGGCTGTGCCGAATGCGTCACGGGAGTTGCCGAACTGAAGTATTTTCTTGGCGTACTTCTCGTTCCACATGAGGTCCCATCCGCCGACATCACCTTCGTCAACCTCATTGGCGTTATAGATAATGCCGATAATACCGTAAGAATAAGGCACGGTATATTTGTTTTCGGTATCATAATAAAGCCCCTTGAAATTGTCGTCAATATTCGAATAATTCGGGATGTTGTTAAAATCAAGCTCAAGAAGCATATTTTCGTTCTTCATTCGGGCTATCATATAATCCGAAGGAATGACAACATCGTAACTGACAGCGCCGGATTTGAGCTTTGCGTACATATCCTCGTTGCTTGCGAATGTGTCGTAGTTAACCTTAATCTGCTGTCCGTACTGTTCTTCGTACCATGCTTCAAACTCTTTTATGGTGTTAAAGCTGCCCTCACTGCCGTCGGAGATATACTCGCCCCAGTTATATACGTTAAGGGTCAGTGTGCTGCCGCTTGAGCCGCATCCCGAAAAGCAGACTGCGAAGGACGCCACAACGGCAAGCGAAAGAATTACGGAAAGTATTTTTTTCATTGGTCTATTCCCCCTGTAATCATTTTTTTGACTTTGCCGATTTCTTTTCGTCACGCTCCGCAAGATTTGACAGAAGCAGAAGAATAAGAACAGCGAAGAAAATAATCGTAGCCAAAGCGTACATTTTAGGTGTAACGGTCTTTTTTGTCATACCGTAAATGCGTATGGGCAAGGTCTGGAAGCCGCTGCCAACCGTGAAATAGCTTATTACAAAGTCATCGAGCGACAACGTGAATGCCATTATAAGCCCCGTAAGCACACCGGGCATAATTTCGGGCAGTGTAACCTTGAAAAATGCCTGCATAGGTGTACAGCCCAGATCCCGTGCCGCTTCGGGCAGTGCTCTGTCGGACTGTTCAAGTTTCGGCAGAACCTGCAAAATTACATACGGCAGGCAGAATGTAATGTGCGCAATAAGCATTGTGGCAAAATTAAGACTTGTTGACGCACCGAAAAGCCTGCCGACAAAAACAAACATGAGCATAAGCGAAATACCCGTTATGATATCGGGGTTCACCATGGGGATATTTGTTACGGTGTCAACAGTCGAGCGGAACCATTTTGAACGGATTTTGTCAATGCCGACCGCCGCCGCTGTGCCCATTATTGTGGAAATAACCGATGCACACGTTGCGAGAATAAGCGTGTTTTTTACGGAATTAAGTGTCTGCTCGTCATTAAAAAGCTCTTTGTACCATTTAAGCGAAAAGCCCGAAAAAACCGAAAGGCTCTTTGCGTCGTTAAACGAAAATACAAGCATAATGACAATCGGAGCGAACAGAAATATAAGGGCAAGCGCCATATAGATTTTAGATGCTGTTTTCATCCTCTTGCCCTCCCGGGTTTAATGCTCGTCGCACGGCGAAGAACCGCCATTGCCGCAAGCAATACTATCATCATGATAAGCGCAATCGCCGCTGCAAAATGCAGATTATTGGCCGTATACTGTCCTTCAATCGCATCGCCTATAAGGAAGAATTTGCCGGAGCCTAATTTCTGAGAAATATAGAACGTGCTGACCGACGGAATAAGCACCATTGTTATGCCCGAGATAACACCGGGCACGGTAAGCGGAAAAATAACCTTGCACAGCACCTGAAATGAGTTGCACCCGAGGTCATGCGCCGCTTCAACAAGCTTGTGATCAAGCTTTGCCATAACCGAATATATCGGCAGAATCATATACGGCAGATAGTCGTATACCATACCTATGACAACCGCCGTCTGCGTGCCGATTATATGCACGGTCGACAGCCCCATTTTGTTGAGGAGCGTGTTTATAATGCCCGTGTCCTGCAAAATCGTCATCCATGCGTATGTGCGGATAAGAAAGTTCATCCACATGGGAATCATGATAATCGTTATCATGGTTTTCTGCATTTTGGGTGACATTTTCGAAATAAAATACGCTATCGGATAGCCTATCAGAAAGCAGATAAATGTTGAAATAACGGCAAGCCGAACCGAACGCCAGAATATAAGAATATATGTATGAACCTCGGTTATTGTGCCGTCATCCGCCGTCTGTTCGCTTGTCGCAGTGAAAAATCTTGTAATGTTTTCGAGCGTGAAGGCGAAATTATCATCCGTAAAGGCGTAGTATGCGATAAACACAAGCGGCACAACGATAAACAGAACAGCCCACACCATATACGGTGCCGTTATCACACGTGACAGAAGAGTCTGTCTTTCACGTGACGAAGAATTTGATTTTTTCATTCCTCCGGCTCACTTTCCGCATCCGACAGCTCATCGAGCTCGTTGCTGAATGAGGAATAGTCACCGAACATACCCGAATATTCGGATTTTTTCATTATGTGAATTGCATCGGGTTCTATAAACAGGCCGACCTTTTCACCCTCGCCGACAAAATCGGTGGTCTGAATCATCCACTTAAAGCCGCCTATATCGACAATAATTTCATAGTGAACACCCTTGAACGTAACCGATGTGACAACACCCGTGAGCATACCCTTTTCAACGGGGACAACATCGACATCCTCGGGGCGTACAACAACGTCAACCGCTTCATTCGTGCCGAAGCCGCCGTCAACACAGTCGAATGTGTGGCCCGAAAATTCAACAACATTGTCTTTTTTCATTATGCCGTCAACTATGTTGCTCTCACCTATAAAGTCCGCAACAAAGGCGTTTTTAGGCTCGTTATAAATATCGGTCGGTGTGCCGATCTGCTGGATTTTGCCGCCGTCCATAACAACAATTGTGTCGGACATGGACAGCGCTTCCTCCTGGTCATGCGTAACAAATATAAACGTTATGCCAAGACGCTGCTGAATGTTCTTAAGCTCTGCCTGCATATCCTTGCGAAGCTTAAGGTCGAGTGCCGCCAGAGGCTCGTCAAGAAGCAGAACCTTAGGTTCAACCGCCAAAGCTCTGGCAATTGCGACACGCTGCTGCTGACCGCCCGAAAGAGAATTTATGTTTCTGTGTTCAAAGCCCTTAAGGTTAACAAGAGCGAGCATTTCGGACACCTTGTCGGCAATCTCTTTTTTGCTCATTTTTTTAAGCTTCAGACCGAACGCTATATTCTCGGCAACATTCAGATGCGGAAAAAGGGCATAACGCTGAAAAATGGTGTTAACCTGACGCTTGTGCGCGGGAACACCATTGATTATTTTACCCTCGAAAACGACATCGCCTTCATCGGGTGCCAAAAAGCCTGCGATAACACGCAAAGTCGTGGTTTTACCGCAGCCGGACGGCCCTAAAAAGGTTATAAACTCGCCGTTTCTGATATAAAGATTTAATTTATCTAAAATTACTTCACCATCAAACGATACAGAAATATTTCTGAGATCGATAATGACATTCTTTTCCAATTATGCAGCCCCTTCCCGTTGACAACGAATAGTATTAGCCTTGTAAGAAACGGAAAACAACTACGGTTTTCCCCACCTTACTTCATAGCAATAAATATACTTCATTAAGCGAAAAATGTCAATAATTTTTATAAAAATTTCATCGTCGGAAAAGCGAAAAAGGCAGCCCCGAATTTCTTCGAGACCGCCGTTATTTTTTTATTTTTTAATTGTCGGATTAATAGCCGAAGCCGTAGCCGTAGCCGCCGTTTGAACCATTGGAGCCTGAACTGCCTGAACCCGAGCTGCCGCCGAAATACTGTTTGAAGTAATCATAAAGGTCGTCATAAGATCCGCTGTAACCGGAGGTTGTTGTTTCTTCCTCGGTTGCGGTCGTGTCGCCTCTGTTTTCAACAAGAGTTACGGTTACGTCAAATGTCTCGGCACTGTAATTGTCATTTACATTAAGACGGACAATTGTAAGAGTGAGTTTGTCGCCTACACTGGAGTTTTCGACAACCTCGGACAAAGACGATGAAGTCTCAAGCTCCTTGCCGTTGACAGCTGTAATCATATCGCCCTTCTGAACGTCGGTGTCCTTGAATGCGCTGTCTTCCGAAATTGAGTAAACAATGATTGTGCCTGCGGGCAGACCCTTAATGGATGCGTACATAGCGTATGTCTGCTGGCTTGATACGGGGATATATGTTATACCGAGCTTGGGACGGTTTGCAACATAGCCGTTTGCTATAATGCTGTTGACAACGTCGACAAATACGGATGAGGGAACTGCGAAGCCCATGCCTTCATACTCGTCATCGACTATCTTCATTGAGTTGATGCCGACAACCTGACCGTATTCGTTAACAAGCGCACCGCCGGAGTTGCCGGGGTTGATGGCGGCTGTGTGCTGGATGCACTCCATGGTGTAGCCGGTTGAGGAAGAGCTTACGGGTCTGTCAAGAGCGGATACAATGCCGTCTGTGAAGGAGTTGGCGAACTCTGTGCCGCCGGGGTTGCCTATCGCATAGATTGTTTCACCTACAACAAGCTTTGAGGAGTCGCCTATTTCAGCCTTTGAGAGGCCTGTCGCTTCAACTCTCAGAACACCGATATCGGTAACGGTATCATAACCGACAACTTCGGCGTCGTATTCCGTCTCGTCATAAAGCTGAACCATAATCGAAGCACCGCTTGTATTTATAACGTGAGCGCATGTGATAATGTAAGTATATTTGCCGTCGGAGTCCTCTGTAAAGATAACGCCTGTGCCTTCACTTGAAAGCGATGAACCGCTGTAAACAAGTATGCCGACTGACGCCGCCTTTACCTTCTGATATACTTCGGAAGCACTGAGCGTCCCTGTGGAAGTGGATGTCGCCGATTTTGTGGGAGTGTTCTCGGTGTTGAGCTCGTCAACGTTGTCTATGCCGTTTGCTGTGGTCTCTTCATCGCTCGAAACGTCCGTAGAGTTTCTGCCGAAGAAGAAGCAGCAGCCGCATATGGCGACAACAAGCACAACTGCGATTATTGACGCGAAAATACGTTTGCCCTTTTTGGAGGACTTTTTATCGGAGCCGCCGTCGTTATTCGAGCCGCCCGAGGAGGACGTATTCACATTTGAATAAGGATAGGGGTTTGAAGTGTTCTGACCGGCGTTTGTATTATTGTATGAATATGTGCTGCCGGTGTTCTGTGTATTGGTGTAAGAATAAGTGCTGTTGTTCGTCTGATTCTGCCCGTTTGCATAAGGATACGGATTTGATGTGTTTGAGGTATTGCCGTAAGGGTATGTGCTTGAGGCACCTGTGCTCTGCTGTGACGCACTGTTGTCGGACGAAGCATTTGCCGCATTGCTGTCCGTCTTGTTGACATCCGTAAAGGAAGTGTACTGAGGCTCTTTGGGAGCGGCGGCATCTTCGACAGGATTTGAAGGTGATGCTGTATTTTCATTTACGGGAGTGCCTGAGGAATTTTCTTCTGAATTTACGCCATAAAGGTTTTCATCATGTTCATTCATAATATATTTCCTTTCTCATCTTTTAGGGAACAGCCTTGCGACTTCCCTTTGTTTTGACTGTATCTTAATGCACAGTATTTAAACAAGCATTAAAAACACAAAAAATCTGAAATTTTTCAAAAAGTTTCCGAACTCAAAATAATGTAGAATGTAGAATGCATAATGCATAAT
>CAZTWO010000022.1:0-17925 GCA_964617965.1 uncultured Ruminococcus sp.
TCGGTCGTCCCGGCCCTGTTACACCTTGGGGCAAGCCCGCTCTCGGTTACAAGACGCGTGCTAACCACAAGCGCTCCGATAAGCTTATCGTAAAGCGCTGCAATGATAAATAAACGGAAAGGAGCAATAGATAATGGGCAGAAGCGTTAAAAAAGGACCTTTTGTACAGCAGAAGCTCTACGACAGAGTTGTAGAGATGAACAAAAAGGGCGAAAAAATCGTTCTCAAAACATGGAGCCGCAGCTCCACAATCTTCCCGGAGTTTGTTGGTCACACCTTTGCCGTTCACGACGGACGCAAACATGTTCCGGTATATGTAACCGAAGACATGGTCGGTCATAAGCTCGGCGAATTTGCTCCCACCAGAACCTTCAGAGGTCACGCAGGCAGCAAAACATCAAACAACGGTAAATAAGCCGAAAGGAGTGTATAGAAATGGAAGCAAGAGCAAAAGCGACATTTGAGCGCATAGCTCCCCGTAAGGTTCAGTGCGTGCTTGACCTTATCAGAAATAAGCCCGCAGACGAAGCTGCAGCAATCCTTAAGTACACACCCAAGGCTGCGTGTGAACCGCTTGCAAAGCTTCTCAAGTCCGCTATGGCAAACGCGGAAAACAACTTCGATATGGATGTAAGCCGTCTTTACGTTGCAGAGTGCAGCGTATCTCAGGGCCCCACTCTTAAGAGAATCCGCCCCAGAGCTCACGGCAGAGCATACCGCATAAACAAGAAGTCATCACATATCACCCTTGTACTCAAGGAAAAAGAAGACTAATCGGAAGGAGGATAACAAACAATGGGACAGAAAATTAATCCTACCGGTTTAAGAATCGGTGTAATTAAAGACTGGGAATCACGTTGGTATGCAGACAAGGCAACCTTCGGTGACACACTCGTTGCAGATTACGAGGTCAGAGAATATCTTCTCAAGGCACTCGCCTCCGCCGGTGTACCCAAGATCGAAATCGAACGCGATCCCAAGAGAGTTCGCATAAACATCCACTGCGCAAAGCCCGGCATGGTTATAGGCAAGGGCGGTGCCGAGATCGAAAAGATCAAAGCCACCTGCAAAAAGATGCTCGGTGAAGGCAAGGAAGTTTACATTAACATCATCGAGATAAAGCAGCCCGACCTTGACGCTCAGCTTGTAGCGGAGAAGATCGCAATGCAGCTCGAAAAGAGAGTTTCCTTCCGCAGAGCCGTTAAGCAGGCTATCGGCAGCACAATGCGTCTTGGTGCAAACGGTATCAAGATTCAGTGCGGCGGCCGTCTCGGCGGTGCGGAAATCGCACGTTCCGAAACATATAAGGAAGGCACTATTCCGCTTCAGACAATCCGTGCCGACATCGACTACGGCTTTGCAGAGGCAAAAACAACCTACGGCAGAATAGGTGTTAAAGTATGGATCTATAAGGGTGAAGTTCTTCACGAGCAGGCACCCAAGCAGAATCGCAGAAGAGACAGGAGGGCGTAAGCATGTTATTACCCAAGCGTGTTAAATACCGCAGACAGCAGCGTGGTCGTCTTAAGGGCGAAGCTCATCGCGGTAATAAAGTCAATTACGGTGATTACGGTCTCGTCGCTCTTGAGCCCGCATGGATCACTTCAAACCAGATAGAAGCCGCCCGTATCGCTATGACAAGATACATCAAGCGTGGCGGTCAGGTCTGGATTAAGATTTTCCCCGACAAGCCCATAACCGAGAAGCCCGCAGAAACCCGAATGGGTTCCGGTAAAGGCTCACCCGAATATTGGGTTGCAGTCGTAAAGCCCGGCAGAGTCATGTTTGAAATAGCAGGCGTTGCCGAGGACACAGCTCGTGAGGCTATGCGTCTCGCAGCAAACAAACTTCCTATCAAGTGCAAGTTTGTATCTAAAGCAGAACAGGATGGTGAAGCCGAATGAAAGCCAGTGAATTAAAGAAAATGTCCGCCGAGCAGCTGGATGCTAAGCTTCTTGAGCTTAAGGACGAGCTTTTCAAGCTGCGCTTCCAGCAGGCCATCAACCAGCTCGATAACCCCATGCGTATAAGCGCCGTTAAAAAGGATATCGCACGTATTCTCACAATCAAGAGAGACGTCGAGCTCCACGGCGAAAACGCCTGAGAAAGGGAGGACAGCTAAATGGAAAGAAATTTAAGAAAGACCCGTGTCGGCATCGTTGCCAGCGACAAGATGGATAAGACCGTTGTTGTAGCCGTTAAAGACAAGGTTATGCATCCTCTGTATAACAAGATTGTTAACCACACAATCAGACTTAAGGCTCACGACGAAAAGAACGAGTGCGGCGTAGGTGACCGCGTGCTGATAATGGAGACCCGTCCTCTTTCAAAAGACAAAAGATGGCGTGTTGTCGAAATAATCGAAAAGGCTAAATAAGTAAGGAGGCACATTTATGATTCAGCAGCAAACTCTGCTTAAGGTAGCCGATAACACCGGTGCTAAGGAGCTTATGTGCATCCGTGTACTTGGCGGCACAGGCAGAAAGTATGCCAATATCGGTGACGTTATAGTAGCCTCCGTTAAAAAGGCTACACCCGGCGGCGTTGTTAAAAAAGGCGACGTTGTTAAGGCTGTTGTAGTTCGCTCCGCAAAGGGCGTACGCAGAGAAGACGGCACATACATCCGCTTCGACGAGAACGCAGCCGTTATCATCAAAGAAGACAAAAACCCCAAGGGTACCCGTATTTTCGGGCCGGTAGCAAGAGAGCTTCGTGATAAGGATTATACAAAAATCCTCAGCCTCGCTCCCGAAGTACTTTAATGGAGGGCGACGTAAATGAGTAACAAAGTTCATGTAAAAACCGGCGATACCGTAATGGTTATCAACGGCAAAGACAGAGGCAAGACCGGCAAGGTTCTTCAGGTTAGCCCTAAAGAAGGCAAGGTTATTGTCGAAAAGATCAACATAGTTAAAAAACACGTTAAGCCCAGACAGATGGGTGAGCCCGGCGGCATCATCGAAGCGGAATCCGCAATGTATGCCGATAAGGTTCAGCTCGTTTGCCCCAAGTGCGGCAAGGCTACAAGAGTCGGTCATGTAATTGACGGCGACAAGAAGCTTCGTGTCTGCAAAAAGTGCAGCGCTCACTTTGAATAATTAAAGGAGGACATTGAAAATGGCAAGACTTAAAGAAATGTACAAATCAGATGTCGCTCCCGCACTTATGAAAAAGTTCGGTTACAAGAGCGTCATGCAGATTCCCAAGATCGACAAGGTCGTTGTTAACGTCGGCTGCGGCGAAGCAAAAGACAACCCCAAGGCTGTTGACGCTATCGTCGGCGATATCAGCAAGATAACAGGTCAGAAGCCCGTTGTCTGCCTCGCAAAGAAGTCGGTCGCTAACTTCAAACTCCGTGAGGGCATGCCCAACGGCGTTAAGGTTACACTCAGAGGCGACAAGATGTATGAGTTCCTTGACAGACTCTTCAATCTCGCTCTTCCCAGAGTTCGTGACTTCAGAGGAATCAATCCCAACTCCTTCGACGGCAGAGGCAACTACTCCCTCGGCATCAAGGAACAGCTTATATTCCCCGAGATCGAATATGATAAGATCGACAAGGTACGCGGTATGGACATTTGTGTCGTAACCACTGCCGGCACCGACGAAGAAGCAAGAGAGCTCCTTACACTTATGGGCGCTCCGTTCGCGAAATAAGGAGGGGTAACAATGGCAAAGACATCAATGAAAGTAAAGCAGGCACGTCCTGCAAAGTACTCAACAAGAGCTTACAACAGATGCAAGATCTGCGGAAGACCCCACGCTTATTTGCGTAAGTACGGTGTTTGCCGTATCTGCTTCAGAGAGCTTGCTCATGCCGGTCAGATCCCCGGTGTAAAGAAAGCAAGCTGGTAATTAACGTCAAAGGAGGTTTACGGCAATGCAGATTACCGATCCCATCGCCGATATGCTTACAAGAATTCGTAATGCTAACTCGGCAAAGCACGACACGGTATGTGTTCCCGCTTCAAACATGAAGAAGGCTATTGCACAGATACTTGTCGACGAGGGTTATATCAAAGAGTTCAAGGTAGTTGAGGACGGCAAGCAGGGCGTTATCGAAATCGCTCTTAAGTACGGTCCCAACAAGAGCCGCGTTTTGCTCGGCCTGCGCAGAGTTTCCAAGCCCGGCCTGCGTATTTATACTGATTGCGAGAATATGCCCAAGGTTATGAAAGGCCTCGGCATAGCAATTCTCTCAACATCAAAGGGTATTATGACAGATAAGGACGCCCGTAAGGCTAACGTCGGCGGCGAAGTCCTTGCATTTATTTGGTAAGGAGGTACAACAGGGATGTCTCGTATAGGCAAAAAACCCATCGCTGTTCCGGCAGGCGTAGATGTTAAAATCGACGCAAACACCGTTACCGTAAAGGGCCCCAAGGGTACACTTACCGGAACATTTAATCCCAACATGGCAATCGCTCTTGAAAACGGCGAAGTTACGGTTTCCCGTCCCAATGACGACAAAGAGAACCGCGCACTTCACGGTCTTACAAGAACACTTATTGCCAACATGATAGAGGGTGTCAACAACGGCTACAAGAAGGAGCTTGAAATCGTCGGCATCGGTTACCGTGCATCAATGCAGGGTAAGGCCGTTCAGCTTCATGTAGGTTACTCACACGAGGTTGTTATGACTCCTCCCGAAGGAATTACAATCGAAGTTCCTTCACCCACACAGATCGTTATTTCCGGCTACGACAAGCAGCTTGTCGGTCAGTTCGCTTCAGAAGTAAGAGGCGTTCGTCCTCCCGAACCCTACAAGGGCAAGGGCATCAAGTATGCTAATGAAGTCATCCGTCGCAAGGAAGGCAAAGCCGGTAAGGGCGGCAAATAATAGAAGGAGGATACTTTTATGGTTAACAGACCTAACACTAAAAAAGCAAGAATGGCTCGTCATAAAAGAGTCCGCGGTAAGATTGCCGGCACTGCCGAGTGTCCTCGTCTTAACGTTTTCCGCTCACTCAAGCACATCTATGCGCAGCTTATCGATGACGACAAGGGTGTAACGCTCGTAAGCGCTTCCACAGCCGAAAAGTCATTCGAGGAGTACGGCGGAAACGTAGATGCCGCAAAGAAGGTTGGCAAGCTTCTTGCCGAAAGAGCAGCTGCTAAGGACATCACAGAGTGTGTGTTCGACCGCGGCGGTTACATCTATCACGGCCGTGTCCAGGGCTTGGCCGAAGGCGCTCGCGAGGGCGGCCTGAAATTCTGATAAAAGGAGGAATTAACTTTGGCTAAGTTTGAAACACAAAAGGATTCCGAGTATCAGGAGAGAGTTGTTGCTCTCAACCGTGTATCAAAGACAGTTAAGGGCGGTCGTATCTATAAGTTCGCCGCACTTGTAGTTGTCGGTGACGGCAAGGGCACAATCGGTTTCGGTCTCGGTAAGTCCGGCGAAGTACCCGATGCAATCCGCAAGGGTATTGAGGATGCGAAAAAGAATTTTATCAAGGTTTCTCTTAAGGGTACAACAATTCCCCACGAGATTACAGGTAAGTTCGGCGCCGGTGTTGTTCTTCTTAAACCCGCCGCTCCCGGTACCGGTGTTATCGCCGGCGGCCCCGTTCGTGCGGTTGTTGAGACAGTAGGCATCAAGGACATCAGAACAAAGGCTCTGCGTTCCAACAATCCCTGCAACGTAGTAAGAGCTACACTCAACGGTCTTTCACTTCTTCGTACGGCTGACGAAGTCGCCGCTACAAGAGGCAAGACAGTAAAAGAAATCTTAGGTTAAGGAGTGAATAAGTAATGGCAGAATTAAAGATCAAGCTTACAAAAAGCCTTATCGGCCGTAAGGAAGACCAAATAGCCACTGCGGCTTCACTCGGCCTTCGCAAGATCGGTGACGTTACGGTTCAGCCCGATAACGCACAGACCAAAGGTAAGATAAACAAAATCGGTTTCCTTCTCGAAGTTACCGAAGCGTAAGAGCAGAAAGGATTACTTATTATGAAAATTCACGAGTTATCGCCTGCTCCCGGTTCAAACAAACCGGTTAAGCGTATAGGCAGAGGTCCCGCTTCCGGTCAGGGCAAAACCGCCGGCAAGGGCCATAAGGGTCAGAAGGCGAGAGCAGGTCGCGGCATGCGTCCCGGTTTTGAAGGCGGTCAGATGCCCCTTCAGAGACGTCTTCCCAAGAGAGGCTTCAACAATATCTTCGCTAAGGAGATTGCAATCGTTAACGTAGCGGCACTCGAGAGCAAGTTCGAGTCCGGTGCAGTTATCGACAAAGAGGCTCTTCTTGCAAGCGGTCTTGTAAAGAAAGAGCTTGACGGTATAAAGGTCCTCGGCTTCGGCGAGCTTACAAAGAAGTTCACCGTTAAAGCCAACGCCTTCTCCGCAGAAGCTAAATCAAAAATCGAAGCTGCGGGCGGCACTGCCGAGGTCGTAGACTGAGATATTTATTGATTAGCGAAAACGGAAAAGGAAAGGAGCGAAATACCACATGTTAAAAACGTTCGTTAACGCATGGAAGATTCCCGAAATTCGTAAAAAGATGATATTTACGATTTTCATAATCTTTTTGTTCAGATTAGGATGTGCAATTCCCGTTCCCTTTATTTCAATCTCGGGTTCGGGTCTGGTCGGCGACAACACCGGCACATTCCTTAACTACCTTTCAATGATGACCGGCGACGCGTTTAACTACGGACGAGTTTTTGCTCTGGGTATCACCCCCTACATTAACTCCTCCATTATCCTGCAGCTCCTTGCTGTCGCTATCCCGGCACTTGAAAAACTCGGCCACGACGAAGAGGGCCGCAAGAAGATGGCTACCATTACCCGTTATGTTACAATCGGTCTTGCCGTTCTTCAGGGTGTTGCATATTATGTATATCTCTGGAGCCAGGACGGTATGCTTACCGGTGACGCAGACGGCAATGCCTACAAAGGCATCTGGGCAGTCCTTCAGGGTGTGTTTATCGTATCCGTTCTCACAGCGGGCTCCGCGCTTTGCATGTGGCTCGGTGAGCAGATAAACGACAAGGGTATCGGCAACGGTATCTCCCTTATACTCTTCGCAGGTATCGTTTCAAGACTTCCGCAGACCCTTTACACGGTAGCGGTTAAGCCCTATGCACAGGGCGGCTGGTACTTCCTCATTTCTACACTCACAATCATCTTCATGCTTGCAATGATTGTTTACATTGTCTGGATGGATGCAGCTGAGCGCAGAATTCCCGTTCAGTACGCAAAGAGAGTGGTCGGCAGAAAGATGTACGGCGGACAGAGCTCCAACATTCCGATTAAGGTTAATATGTCAGGCGTTCTTCCCGTTATCTTCGCTTCCTCAATTCTCTCTCTTCCGCCTACGATCGAGATGTTTGTAGAGAACAAGATATCCGAAGGCTCCTTCTGGGAGACATTCTTCGGCTGGTTCAAATCAGACAGCTGGGTATACGGAATAATCTATTTCGTTCTCATAATCTTCTTCGCATATTTCTATGCTTCAATACAGTACAACCCCGTAGAGATGGCTAACAACCTCGCAAAGAACTCCGGCATGATTCCCGGCATCCGTTCGGGCAGACCCACAGCCGACTACATTGCAAAGGTAATATCAAAGATAGTGCTTCTCGGCGCTCTCATGATAAGCGTTGTTGCGCTGTTCCCCATCATCTATACGCAGATCACCTCGGCAGTCGGATATCCGGCGGACGTTACAATCGGCGGCACTTCGATAATCATTCTTGTCGGTGTTGCTCTTGAAACCGTTCAGCAGGTCGAAAGCCAGATGATGATGCGTCACTACAAGGGCTTCCTTGATTAAGGAGTAACGATGAATATAATTTTTCTCGGCGCTCCCGGCGCAGGCAAAGGTACACAGGCGGAGATAGTAAGCGAGAAGCTTTCTATCCCCACGGTGTCAACCGGCAACATTATCCGTGCCGCCCTTAAGGACGAGACGGAGATGGGCCTTAAAGCAAAAGAATATATCGAAGCCGGAAAGCTTGTTCCCGATGAAGTTGTCATCGGCATCATAAAAGACAGACTTTCCGAAAAGGATTGTGAAAACGGCTTCATACTCGACGGATTTCCCCGCACCATTCCTCAGGCCGAAGCGCTTGACGAAATGGGCATAGTCATTGACAAGGTTATCGACATTGAGGTTCCCGATGAAAAAATCGTTACCAGAATGTCGGGCAGACGTGTCTGCAAGAACTGCGGAAATTCATATCACATCGAGTACAAAAAACCCGCCAAAGAGGGCATATGCAATGCCTGCGGAGGCGAACTCGTCTGCAGAAAAGACGATGCTCCCGAGACGGTTCTTGAGCGTCTTAAGATTTACCACGACGAAACAGAACCCCTTAAGGAGTTTTATGCGGGCAAAAACAAGCTCGTCATTGTTGAGGGACAGGAAGAGGTTGCGGACACAACCGCACTTACCCTCAAGGCATTGGAGGATTAAGCATGAGCATAGTGCTGAAAACACGCCGCGAGTTAGAGCTAATGCGTGAGGCCGGGAGAATTTCCGCCGAGGCACTTAAAATCGCGGGGGAGGCGGTAGCTCCCGGAGTTACCACCGCGGAAATTGATAAGATTGCCTACGACTACATAAAAAGTCAGGGCGCGACACCGTCGTTTCTTAACTACTGCGGCTTCCCGGCGACCGCATGCATTTCCATAAATCAAGAAGTCATTCATGGGATACCCGACCACCGTCACGTTATCCACGAGGGCGACATAGTAAGCATTGACCTCGGAGCCGTATATCAGGGCTTCCACGGCGACAATGCGTACACGTTCCCCTGCGGAAAGATTTCCCCGGCTGCCGAGCGGCTGTGCAACACTACGAAAGAAGCGCTTTATGTGGGTCTTTCAAAGGCTGTTGCGGGAAACAGACTGGGCGACATCGGACACGCGATAGAACAGTATTGTATGTCCCGAGGATACGGCATTGTGCGTGAATACACAGGCCACGGTGTAGGCAAACATCTACATGAAGACCCTTCGGTTCCGAACTACGGAACACCCGGCAAGGGCGTCCGGCTTATTCCGGGCATGACGATTGCCATAGAACCTATGATCAACGAAGGCACCGAGGATGTAAACGTGCTTAAGAACAAGTGGACGGTTGTCACCGCCGACGGAAAGCTTTCGGCACACTTCGAGCATACGGTAGCCATCACGGAAGGCGAGTGTATGATTCTTACACTGCCCGACTGATGACGAGGTAGATATGTTCGAGATACATCAGACGGTAATTTCACTCCGCGGACGCGACAGAGACTCAGTCTCGGCCGTTATTGCGGAAGATGAAAGGTATGTTTACGTGTGCGACGGAAAAACGCATCCGCTTAATAACCCGAAGCGGAAAAATCCGAAGCATTTAGCTTCTTTCGGAGCGGTGCTGGAGGACGGCTGTTTTCATTCCGACCGTTCACTCAGAAAGGCTGTCGCCAAGGTGAAAGCCGAAAAATGTAAGGAGTAAGCTTATGTCAAAACAGGATAACATCGAAATCGAAGGTACCGTTGTCGAGGCACTGCCTAACGCAGCATTTAAGGTACAGCTCGAAAACGGCAAGGTGATTCTTGCTCACATCTCAGGCAAGCTTCGTATGAACTATATACGCATCCTGCCCGGCGACAAGGTCACCGTAGAATTATCACCCTATGATCTCACAAAGGGACGCATCACGTGGCGTTCAAAATAATGCAATAATTTTAGGAGGTATCACACAATGAAAGTCAGACCTTCTGTAAAGAAAATTTGCGAGAAGTGCAAAATCATTAAGCGCAAGGGAAAAGTCATGGTAATATGCGAAAATCCCAAGCACAAGCAGCGTCAGGGCTAAGCCTTGAGGCATAAACCTATTAATGGAGGTGCAACTGACAAATGGCGCGTATATCCGGTATTGACCTGCCCAGAGATAAGAGAATCGAAATCGGTCTTACTTATATCTACGGCATCGGTCGTAAAACTGCAAGCGACATTATAAAGGCAACAGGTGTTGATCCTGACATCAGAGTTAAGGATCTTACCGAGGACGATGTATCAAAACTTCGTGAGTACATCGACCACAATGTAAAAGTCGAAGGCGATCTCGTCAGAGAGACCCAGTACGACATCAAAAGACTTATAGACATCGGCTGCTATCGCGGTATTCGTCACCGCAAGGGTCTCCCCGTAAGAGGCCAGCGTTCAAAGACGAATGCACGTACCCGCAAGGGACCCAAGAAGACGATAGCAAACAAGAAGAAGTAAGGAGGGTAATATATGGCTACTAAAGCAGTCGCAAAAAAAGGCGCAACACGCAAACGTCGTGAGCGTAAAAACATCGATCGTGGCGCAGTTCATATTCAGTCCACCTTCAATAACACAATCGTAACTATCTCCGATACTCAGGGCAACGCAGTTTCATGGGCATCCGCCGGTGAAATGGGCTTCAGAGGCTCGAAGAAATCCACTCCCTTCGCAGCACAGACCGCAGCTGAGACTGCAGCAAAGGCTGCTATGGAGCATGGTATGAAGACCGTTGAGGTTTTTGTTAAGGGCCCCGGCCAGGGCAGAGAAGCCGCTATCCGCGCACTTCAGACAGCCGGCCTTGAGGTTACTCTTATCAAGGACGTAACTCCCATTCCTCACAACGGCTGCCGTCCTCCCAAGAGAAGACGTGTATAATCATTTCAGGAGGTAAAAAAATATGGCAAGATATACCGGTGCGGTGTGCAAACTTTGCCGCCGTGAAGGCAAAAAGCTTTTCCTGAAGGGCGATCGTTGCTACTCAGGCAAATGCGCTCTTGACAGACGCGCTTATGCTCCCGGCCAGCACGGTCAGGGCCGCAAGAAATCTTCCGAATACGGCATTCAGCTTCGTACAAAGCAGACCGCAAGAAGATATTACGGCGTAAACGAGAGCCAGTTCAGAAAGTATTTCGCAATGGCTGAAAAGCAGTCCGGCATGACCGGTGAAAACCTGCTTCGTATCTGTGAATCAAGACTTGACAACATTGTCTATCTTCTCGGCTGGGCATCCTCCCGTGCGGAAGCAAGACAGCTTGTTAACCACGGTCACTTCACTGTAAACGGCAGAAAGGTTGACATTCCTTCATTCCTTTGCAAGCCCGGTGAGACTCTCGCAATCAGAAAGAAGAGCCTCGACAGCGAAAAGTTTAAGGCAGTTCTCGAAGCGAACGCATCCAGACCCATTCCCGCTTGGCTTGAGCTTGATGCCGAGAATAACAGCGCGAAGGTAGTAAGCCTTCCCGAGAGAGATCAGATTCTCGCTCCCGTTGAAGAGCACTACATCGTTGAGCTTTATTCCAAGTAATAAAAAGCTTATTCCACAGTATAATTGTTATCTTATTAAAATACTAAGGAGGGTTTTGAATGATAGGTATTGAAAAGCCCGGCATTACGGCTATCGATCTGTGCGATGACGGCTCTCACGGCAAATTTGTCCTTGAGCCCCTCGAAAGAGGCTTCGGCACAACAATCGGCAACAGCCTTCGCCGCGTTCTTTTGTCCTCTCTCAAGGGGTACGCTATCACATCAGTAAAAATTGACGGTGTTCTCCATGAGTTTTCCACCATTGAAGGTGTAAAAGAGGATGTTACGGAAATCGTCCTTAACTTAAAGAGCGTTATTCTTAAAATACAAGGCAATGGTCCCAAGACCATGTACATTGACGTTACAAACGCTACCGAGATTACAGCGGGTGACATTCAGGCGGACAGCGAGGTAGAAATCCTCAATCCCGACTGGCATATCGCTACTCTCAGCACGGATGCTCACGTCCACATGGAGCTTACAGCCGATATCGGCAGGGGCTATGTCTCGGCAGAGCGTAATAAGAAGTTATTGAATCCGCCCATCGGCGTGATAGCGATCGACTCCATTTACACTCCCGTTAATAAAGTTAACTATACCGTCGAGAATACGCGTGTCGGCGACATCACCGACTATGATAAGCTTACTCTCGAGGTGTGGACAAACGGAACCATGACCGCAAGGGAAGCTGTTTCGTTTGCTGCCAAGATCCTCAACGAACACCTCAATCTCTTCGTTGATCTGTCCGAGGAAGTCGGCGGAGAAGAGATATTGGTCGTTAAGGATAACGACTCAAGCAAACAGACGCTTGAGATGACCGTTGAGGAGCTTGACCTTTCGGTTCGCTCGTTCAATTGTCTTAAGAGAGCGAACATACACAAGGTTGGCGATCTGATACAGAAGTCCGAGGATGACATGATGAAGGTCAGAAACCTCGGCAGAAAGAGCCTTGACGAGGTTATCGCAAAGCTCGGCCAGTACGGCCTGCATCTTCGCCAGGAAGACGAATAATTAAAGTTCGTCTCAATCCATAAACCTTTATTCTGAAAAAGGAGTGATTTTAATGCCCGGAACCAGAAAGCTCGGCAGACCTACCGACCATCGTAAGGCTATGATGAGAGCTATGGTAACTTTCCTTTTGGAAAACGGCAAAATTGAAACCACCGTTACAAGAGCTAAAGAAGTTCGCGCCATGACTGAGAAGATGATTACTCTTGCAAAAGAGGACAATCTTCACAACAGACGCCAGGCTCTTGCATACATCACAAAGAAAGACGTCGCTGCGAAGCTCTTTACCGAGATCGCACCGAAGTACGCTGATGCAAAGGGTGGCTACTGCCGCATAACTAAGACAGGTCCCCGTCGCGGAGACGCAGCGGAGATGTGCATAATCGAACTCATCTGAGTTTGACAAAGACAAAATTGTCCTGCGGGACATAGCAAAACGCCGTTCGTGGTTTTCCATGAACGGCGTTTTCAATTAGCAATTAGCAATTAGAAATGAGAAATGAGTGGACAGTGGTCAGTGACCGGTATTCAGTTGCATTAGGAAGACACTGCGTGTCTTGGATTATATTGCTACGCGAATAATAAGCAAATCGATAAAGAGCAGAGTGTGGAGAGTGGAGTGTGGAGTAAACTGTACCGGAAAATATGTCAGTTCTTTTCGGACAGAAATCTTTTGAGCATGAATGTCAGAAAGTACGGGATTGTATAGAATCTGCCGTTGAAGCCGATATTTTTGTTGGCAAGCTTGATTCCGTATTTTATATCCGTGAAGGTGTCTTTTTCTATCAGTGAGTTAAGTGATGGGGTTGAAGCGTCATTCGCTTTTACTTCTACGGGGATAAGGGAGTCTGCGTCACGGACAAAAAAGTCCATTTCTATTGTGCCTTTTTCGTTGCGGTAAAAATAAAGTCCGTAGCCCTGTTTTACAAGCATATCGCCGACAATATTTTCGTAAAGAGCCCCTTTATATGTGTTGAAGTTTTTGTTGTTTCGAAGATCCTGCTGTGCTTCGTCGTCAAGTGAAGCGACAAGAAGTCCGGTGTCACGAAAATAAATTTTATAATTATCGGGATTATAATTACCTTTAAGCGGAAGCTCGGGCGAAGACATACAATAGCATACGTTAATAATCCCGGCGTTGCTGAGCCACTCAACCGTACCGACATAATCACGGTTGCGGGCGCCTGTTCGCACTTTTGAAATCTGAAATTTCTTGTTGTCCTTGCCGAGAAAAACGGGAATTTTTCTGTATATATCGAGTATCTTGCCTTTATCAAGACCGTGTGCGTATTTTGTGATATCCTCTTCATAGTCAAGCAGCAATTGTTTTTGCATCTTGAGAGTGCCGCTGTAATTTTTCTGCGTTATAAAAGAGAACACAACGGCAGGCATACCGCCGAGCACCAGATACTCCCTGAAATTTTCGAGCATAACATTATACTCCGTATCCGAAAGCGGAGTGGTTGACAGAAGTTTTTGATAAAGCTCTTCAAGCAGGTCTGCCTTATATCCCTTTGCCCACAGATATTCCTCAAAATCAAGAGAATACATTTCATAGTCCTCTTTATATCCGACGCTGTTGGACTCGATTTCGTTGTAGTTGATGCCCATAAGCGAACCCGAGCATATGACATCGTATCTGCCGTCAATCTTGAAGGATTTGAGGCTTGTGGCACAGTTGATGCAGTCCTGAATTTCATCAAAGAAAATGAGCGTTTCTCCGACGGGGAATTCAAAATCGGGGTTTTTAAGTGAAATGTTTTTAAGGATAGTATCAACTTCGAAGCCGTCGTCAAAAATATCCTTATACTGCTTTTGCAGAACAAAGTTTATTTCAACTACGGATTTGTAGTTTTGGCGTGCAAAGTGAGTTATCGCCTCGGTTTTGCCGATTTGGCGTGCTCCTTTTATGATAAGGGGAAATCTGTTTTCATCGTTTTTCCAGTCAAGCAGAAATTTATCTGCCTTTCGCGTAAGTCGTGTCATAAAAATACCGCTTTCATCTGTTGTAATAATAGAATACCACAAAATTCCGGCTGTTTCAATATGTGTTCTGCACGTTTTTCCGGCTGTCTTGGCTTGAAATTTCACATTTTTCCGACTGTTTCGAACGAAAATTCCACATTTTTCCTTTTTATGAGAACTGTGAGCGGGAAAAAGGCAAACAAAAGCGGTGCAGGCCGCATGAGGGCTTACACCGTTTTCGGAGATATTTTAAGGAAGGTCAGTCGATATTGTTTCCTTCTTTGACAGCGTCTAAAGTTTCCGTAAGTCTCACGGTGATTTCATTGGCTTTGTCGCCGAAGAGGGCAGGGGCATCCGCCAAAATGGATTCGAGATCCGTTACAGCCGCCTCCGGTTTGCCGTAAGAAAAGCAGTCAAGATAAAACTCGGTCTTCTCAAGTGTTACGCCGCCGTCAAAGACATAATCACGTAGAGAATAGTAATAATCATGCATGACAGTTTCTTTTATGCAATCGTCTGTTTTTGAATTGGTCAAAACAAATACGGTAGTTTCGGGTGTATTAAGAGTGGCAAGCAGCGACAATGCAGATGCGGCATCCGTGTCCTCATCGATTAACTTTTTGCAGTACTCGATAAACCTGTTTTTTTCATTCCCGGTGGCGTAATCGGATGAATGATCTCTTATATCCCGTGCCATATAGCCGAGTGCCGTACCGACTTTATCGGGTGAAAAATCGTCGGGGCGTTCATAAATAACGGTTTTTATAAAGGACAGCGCCTTGGAGCGGTCATGGAAATAAAGACTGCGGAGTGCACTGAACGATAGATCCTCGTCGTCGTCAGAACATAACGAGTATAATATGTCTGAAAAACCTTCGTTTGAACCGTATACACTCGACAGGTAATCGAGAATATTATATCTCAGCATATTTTTTGCGTCCGTATCTGTGAGTATATCCTTCAGTCTGTCATAATCGAGAAGAATAAAATCGGATGAGCATTTGTCGAGGATAAACGATTTGATATTTACGGGAACAATTTTTGATGTGACAATGCCTGTAAGAATACCGGACGGCGTCTTTTCGACAGCATCTGCGGCACTGTCAATGGCTTTGTAAGCAAGATTTGTTTTATTTTTTGTTGTTGTCTGTTCGGTCTGCACTGCAGACTCATTTGATGAAGTGCCGGGGTGTGATATGACAACAGCCGAGATTATCGCAACTAATGATAAAATCAGTGCTATGGAAATTATAATTTTCTTTTTCATTGTAAACAAACTCCCTTCAAAATTTTTGTTGAGGCACAAGTTTGTTCAATTCGTGAAAAACAGGTGCCGTGTTAAGTGTGGGACATCGGAATCACCTCTTTATTATGAAACTAAAAATCCTTTTCTTCATCTATATTATATACAATCCAAGTGTATTTTGTCAATGGTACAAATCTTACATAAAAGAGCATAAAAATTACATTTTGAATACTTTTAAGTCGTAAATGTAGGAAATATAGCGCAGAGTTGAAAAACGGCACTGTGTTTGATGCGGTATAAACGTACGGTCAAAAATGCAAATCGGGGTCTTATTGACAGGCGGCAAATCGCTTGTGTTTTGCCTTGACAAGGGGTCTTTGTGTGTGTTACACTTAAACGGATTGATATAAAACATTGTGTGTTTGCGTCGGTCGTTTTGTGTAAAAATACTCATGAAAAACGGAGAAAGTTAAAATGAAAAAAATAACAAAAGAGCCCGTATCGGTTAAGATAGTTTCAGAAGAAATTCTGACACAGGGAGAGAAAAAGGGCGAAAAGGATGTCAAGGTGTCGCTTGACGGCAGCAAACTCTGCGTCACACTGCACAATACGAAGGTTTCATTCGTTTATGTGACATTCCCCCGTGATTTCTCGGAGGACGCATATATCTACGGCGACGATTTCGAGCGTGGCTACGGTGACCTCAGATTTGAGCAAAACCGCAAGGACGCACTTTACTGGTACTATATCGCTACCGATAACGGCAGACATTTTGCAGGCGGCGTAAAGACTCTGCCCAATGCTCTTTGTGCGTGGAGAGTTCGCCCCGACTGTGTCGAGCTTGTCTGCGATCTGCGTTCGGGCACAGATCCCCTGGAGTTTGACGGCACACTGGAGCTGTGTGAGCTTGTTTTTGTCGAGGGTGACGGAGACCTTCATGCGTTCTGTCATGATTTCTGCAAATCACTCGCAGTGAACGCCCGCACGGTTGACCGTCCTGTTTTCGGCACAAATGACTGGTATTGCAACTACGGCAACAATTCATACGATAAAATTATCCGTATGGCGAAGTTTACCACACGCTGTGCGAAGGGTCTGCCCTATAAGCCTTATGTCGTTGTTGACGACGGCTGGCAGATTAACCGCCATGACGGCTTTATAGGCGGTGAGTGGGACACACCGAACGAGCGTTTCGGCGATATGGCAAAGCTTGCAAAAGAGATAACCGACATGGGCGCTATCCCCGGACTCTGGTTCAGACCGCTTCAGAGCAAGAAGAATCTGCCGGATGAGTGCTTTACAAATAAGCGTGATCATCTTCTCGATCCGTCACACCCGATTGTGCTTAAGACGGTTGCGGAGGACATTAAGCGTTTTTACAGCTGGGGATTCCGTGTTGTTAAATACGATTTTGTTACGATTGACGTTTTCGGCTGCTGGGGCAACAATATGTCAAGGGATAACTTTGCCGATGAATATCACTTCTTTGACAAGACAAAGACAACGGCTCAGATTATAAAGAATTTCTATAAGACAATGCGTGATGCTGCTCCCGATGATCTTATACTTTTAGGCTGCAATGCAATCGGACATCTTGCCGTCGGCTATATTGATATGCAGCGTACAGGCGACGACACGAGCGGCAGAGACTGGTCACGCACACGCAAAATGGGCGTAAATACTCTGGCGTTCAGAATGATGCAGCATAAGGCTTTCTATGAAGCGGATGCGGACTGCGTCGGACTTACAAAGGATATTTCACTTGAGAGAAACAAAAAGTGGCTCGATGTGCTTTCAAAAAGCTCCACGCCGCTGTTTGTATCCGTCCATGACGAAATGCAGACGGATGAGGTTGCGGAACTTGTAGCCGCCGCATTCAAAAACTCCGTTAAGTACCGTGAGGCTTCAAAACCCGTTGACCTGCTCGAGACCAGGACACCTAAGAAGTGGGAGAGCGAGTTTGCGGCGGATGAGTATGATTGGGAGTAAACAATTAGCAATTAGAAATTAGCAATTAGCAATGAGCAATAAGTGGTCAGTGGCCGGTTGCCAGTGGCCAGTGACTAAGGAAGGCACGGAGTGCCTTGGATTGTATAGCTCCGCGGAATGTAGGCTTATTTTGTATTGCCGGGTTTTGTTGTGGCGGCGGGATGAGCTGCTCCGCGGTGCACCTTTATAATGCATAATTTACAATGTACAATGTATAATGTCGCAGTCTGAAGTCGTTCGATGGATGATTTTGGGCTGCGATGATTTTTTAAATTAAAGAAAAAGGAAAAACACCGGGCGTTAGCTCGGTGTCTTCCCTTGTGGAGATATTTATGAAGAAAAAGAGTGTGGAAAGCAATTTTTATCTGTAAAAGCTGTGTCTCATCTCTTACAAGCACATAATATCATACCTTTTTTGTAATTGCAAGAGTTTTTT
>CAZTWO010000023.1:0-17461 GCA_964617965.1 uncultured Ruminococcus sp.
GGCTTATCTTTTGCGAAGCTTTATAATCCAAAACGCATAGCGTTTTCCTTAATTATGCATTATGCATTCTGCATTCTGCATTATTTTATTAATGGTCTGTAAATAATCGATTTAAATTTGCTTTCACACTTGACTCAAGGCTTTTTAGGTGTTATTATTCTGTTACACGGGAGAAAATGTCACGTTTTTCTAACTGTACGGAGCAATTTTCCAAAAAAATATCACGATTGGAGGGGACGCAATGCTTTTTCTCGGTACATACAACAATTCAATAGACGCATCAAATCGTCTGACCGTCCCTGCGCGCTATCGTGAGGAGTTCGGCAGTGAAGCGATTCTGTTTCGCGCTGTTGAAGGGTGTATAAACATATACACTACGGGTGAATTTTCCAAAATTGTTGACAAAGCCCGTGAAGGTGCTGTCGGAGCGAAAAACCGAGAGAAGCTCAGAAACTTCTTTGCGGACGCCACAACCGTTACGGTTGACCGTGCAGGGCGTATAATAATCCCCGCCGACTATATGCAGCACGCTTCTTTAGCAACCGATGTTACCGTTCTCGGTGTCGGCACTCATTTTGAGGTATGGAACCGAGAAACATTCAACACTGATTACGGCGACAGGGATGGTGCTCCGGCGTTTGATTATCCCGATATCGTACTTTAAGGGGTGTAATTATGGAATTTAATCACATCCCCGTTTTATTTAACGAAACAATTGACTCACTTGATATAAAGCCCGACGGCATATACGCCGATTGCACTGCGGGCGGCGGCGGTCACTCAATGGCAGTTGCCGAAAAACTCTCCGACAACGGCAGACTTGTCGCAATTGACAGAGACCCGGACGCTATAAAAAATCTTACGGAGAAATTCGCTTCTTTTAATAATGTAACAATAGTAAATGACAACTTTTCCGATATAAAGAACATTGCTTTATCTCTCGGCATAAGCGGTTTTGACGGCATTATGGCAGATCTCGGGGTCAGCTCCTATCAACTCGATACGGCTGAACGCGGTTTTTCTTTCCACAATGACGCACCGCTTGATATGAGAATGAGCAAGTCGGGCAAAAGTGCCGCCGATGTTGTCAACACCTATTCCGAATATGAGCTTACCCGTATTCTGCAGGTTTACGGCGAAGAGAAGTTTGCTAAAAGCATTGCACGTCACATTGTGGCAGACAGAGCACAAAAGCCCTTTGAAACAACATTTGAGCTTACCGAGACCGTAAAGAAGGCAATACCCGCACGTGCCAGGCGTGAGGGCGGCCACCCCGCAAGGCGAACATTTCAGGCTATACGCATAGAAGTAAACGGCGAGCTTGATATTCTTCCCGATGCCATACGTTCCATGTTCGATATGCTTAATGTCGGCGGAACACTTTCTATAATAACATTCCATTCGCTTGAGGACAGAATAGTTAAAAACGCTTTCAGGGAATTCTGTGAAGGCTGCACCTGCCCCAAGGACTTCCCGGTGTGCGTATGCGGCAAAACACCCAGAGGCGAGCTTAAGTTCAAATCAAAAACCGCAACCGACACCGAGCTTCTTGAAAATCCACGCTCACGAAGTGCAAGACTTCGCAGTATTATAAAGTTAAAATAAAACTTACATAGGAGGAGAAATTTTATGGATAACGATTTTGAGTTTGATTTTTCACGTTTTGAAACACCCGATTCACCCGATAGTGCATCCGTTGATACACACTATTCCTATGTCAGAAATTCACGAAAATCATATACAACCAGTCGCGACTCGACTGTTCCTCAGCCTGAGCGCAAGCCTTACACAAAGGAAGAAAAGGTGCCTTCCAAGCCTAAAACGGCAAAAATAAAAAAAGCGGCGAAAGCACCCGAAACAGCAGAGCCTTCTGAACAAAAAAGACCTTCCAACCACAGAAGGCCTGCCATTCTTCCCATTGTCAAAAAAGCGTGTGTACCCGTGATGCTGTTTTTCGGGCTTGTGTATATTCTGTCTCTTACATCAAAATTACAGCAGACAAACCGTGCGATATATAATATGAATGCCCAAATCAGTACCGCCCGGAGTGAGCAGGTGCGTCTGTCGAATAAACTCAGCAGCCTTACAACCGTTGACGCAATCGACAATTACGCCGTTAATGTGCTGGGTATGACTAAAGTCGAAAGCTATCAGCAGAAGTATGTTTCATTCCCGAACGAGAGTGAGGTTATTTCAACCTCCGGCGGCAAGTTAAAGGGATTTGCATCAGATATTTTTGCAAGGAAAGCACAGACGGAGCAGGAAGATTCCGATGATGCCGGCGTAACCGCTATCGATGCCGATGCCGATAATGCCGGTGACGATATTTCCGTTGACGGCAGTGCCGAGGCTGCGGATAATGCCGCGGCTGACGGCGAAAAATAAATCCGTATAAATAAAAAAAGTATGACAAGGGTCTGTTATATCGACAGCCCTTGTTGTGTTGGTTAAAGGGGATGAAGAAATGTCTTACGATAACAGAATGGTTCAGACAAAAAATTCACCGATCGTCAAACGCGGCGTGGCAGTGTTGTGCATTGTTGTAATCTGCATGATTATCTGTGTCGTAAAACTGCTTTTTCTTACATCAACATCCTACGGCGAAAAATGGAGAGGTGTGGCCGAAGATATTCAGACAAAAGATCAGCAGATAACGGCCGCACGCGGAACTATCTATGACTGCAATATGGAGGTGCTCGCCCAGAGTGCTTCGACAAAAACGATTTCGGTTGATCCGTCGCTTATAACTGTCAACACAACCGGCGAAGACGGCAAAATAACACAGGGGAATATTGATGTTCTTGTCAACGGTCTTGCCGAAATATTGGATCTTGACGCCGCCGAGCTTCGAGAAACGCTGCTGTCATATAAAGAATCCGGCAAGCGTTATTATAAAGTAAAGTCACAGGTTGAAAACAACAAGATAGAAGAACTCGAAGAATATATAGAATCGAAGGCAAATGTGAAGGACGCAGCAGGGAATAACATCGGCATTGATATATCGAGCGTTATAACATACACCTCCGACTCAAAAAGATATTATCCCAAAAATGAGCTTGCCTCCACTCTTATAGGCTTCACAAACGGAGACGGCGAGGGCGTTTACGGAATAGAAGCATATTATAATGATACGCTAAAGGGCGTAAACGGCAGAAAGATTTCAAAGACAACATCCCGCTGGGTTGACCTTCCCGATTCGGAAGCTCAGGAATACGCCGTAAGCAACGGTCAGAATCTTGTTCTCACTCTCGACAGCGAGATACAGAAAATTCTGCAGGACGCACTTAAAAGCTCCCTTGAAGAGACAAATGCGAAGGGCGTTTACGGAATTGTAATGAACACAAAAACCGGTGCCATTCTTGCGGCGGCGAACCTTCCGGACTACGATCCCAACTCACCGAGCGAAATACTGTATCCGAGCCTTGCCGAGTATTTTAAAGAAAACGGCAAGGACAGCGAAAAGGCAAATCCGGAGACAACGGCTCAGCAGGACCAGTGGAACAACAAATCATTCTCGGAGTTCTATTATCCCGGTTCCGTCTATAAAGTGTTCCTTGTAGCCGGCGCACTCGAGGAGGGTGTAATCACCGAGAACACGACATATAACTGCACGGGTACAATCACATACAAAGACGAAACGAAAAAGGACGCCTATACAACCGGTCACGGTCTTGAAACACCCGAGACCCTGCTTGTAAATTCATGCAACTGCTTCTCCGTTAAAGTCGGACTTGAAATGGGCGTTGAGCTGTTCTTCAAATATTTTGAGGCTTTCGGCTTTACCGAGAAAACGGGCATTGACGTTGCGGGTGAAGGTTCACCTTCCAACTATACATATGTTGACCCCGATGTTTCATTTACATATGCCGACCTTATGAGCGCAAGCTTCGGTCAGGCAAACACGGTTACACCTCTTCAGGTTATCACCGCAATTTCCGCATTAGGCAACGGCGGCAAGCTTATGACACCGTATGTTGTCGCAAAAACAACCGATTCTAACGGCAACACTGTGAGCGAGACAACCCCCACCGTAAAACGCCAGGTCGTATCGGAGTCGACAGCCGCAACGGTTGCTTCGTACATGAGAAGCGTTGTTAAGAGCGGCACAGGTAAAAACGCCAACGTCCCGGGCTATAAGGTTGCGGGCAAAACGGGTACATCCGAAAAGGTTGACTCCAAAAAAGAAGACGGAACATATGAGCATATAGCTTCATTCGCGGGATTTGCCCCCTATGACGATCCCGAGATTTCCGTTATTATAGTAATAGACGCACCTCAGAGTGCACAGTATTACGGCAGTGAAATAGCAACTCCCGTAGCATATGAGGTTATAGAAAAAACGCTTGAGTATATGGGTGTTGAACCCGAATACGATGATGACGAAATTGCCTCCATGACGGTTGAAACTCCCGACTGCGTAGGTCAGAGTGTAGAGGATATCGAAAAAAAGCTTGAAAGCGAGGGCTTTACCGTAAAGGTCATAGGTTCCGGTGAAACTGTTCTTACGCAGACACCCGAAGCCGGCAAGAGCATATATTCAAACGGCTATATAGCGCTTTACACCGACACCGATACGGCGTCACAGAAAGTAAAGGTCCCCGACTTTACAGGCTTAAGCGTCAAAGAGACGATGAATGTCGCAAAAATGTACGGACTCAACGTCAAGATATCCGGTGCTTCAACCGACACATCCGGCGTTGCGGCGTATAAACAGGACAAGGACGCCGAAACCGAAGTCGACATAGGCACTGTAATAACAGTCTCGTTCCGAACGACCGGAGGAACGGCAGACTAATATAATGCAGAATGCAGAATGCATAATGCATAATGAAGGAAAACGCTATGCGTTTTGGATTGTAATGCTTCGCAGTTAAGTGGTTTCTTACTTTACGTTGGTCTTAATGTATGCGAAGCTTTATAACCCAAGTCCGCAGGACTTCCGATACTGCTCCTTGCTCCTTGCTCCTTGCTCACTTTTGGACTGTTTTCACTTTCCCTGATATCAGTTCCCGACTCCTTCATTTTCCCCGAAAGGATTGATAATTTATGAAAATACAATTAGCCGCAGTTCTTGCAATCGTAATCGGCTTTGCGGTTTCGTTTCTGCTCGGATTTGTAATGATTCCGTTTTTGCACAAGCTCAAATTCGGACAGACGATTCTTGTGGATATAGGTCCGTCATGGCACAAGAAAAAACAGGGTACTCCCACAATGGGCGGTTTTCTGTTCATAATCGGCTTTGCCGTAAGTATTGCCGTTGTGCTCATTACCGATAAGCTTTTAGGCGGCAATGTACTGCTGACAGACAGGGAGATGCAGAGTGACTCTTCATACATCAAAATTTTTGCGGGACTTCTTTTTGCCGCGGCAAACGGATTTATCGGCTTTATAGACGACTATATAAAGGTTGTTAAAAAGAGAAATCTCGGTTTGACGGAATTGCAGAAAACAGTCATGCAGTTGGCAGTCGCAGTTGTCTATCTTTTCACTCTCGCAAGATACGCGGGTGTAAACTATATGTACTTTCCGTATGTCGGAATTGTCGAAAATACGGCACTTTTCTGGATTGTCGGAATAGCCGCGATTTATTGCACTGTAAATGCCGCGAACTTTACAGACGGCGTTGACGGACTTTGCACAAGTGTAACCTCCGTTATATGCATTTCGTTTACCGTTTTAGCGGTGCTCAGAAACTTTACGGGGCTCAGTGTAATAAGCCTTGCTCTGCTCGGCGCACTCATCGGATTTCTCATGTGGAACCACAATCCCGCCAAGGTTATGATGGGGGATGTTGGCTCGCTTTTCATCGGCGCAATGGTTTGCATGTTCGCATTTACCCTTGATATGCCGTGGATTATACTCATTGCGGCGGTTGTTTATGTAATGGAGTTCGGCTCCGATATTCTTCAGATAGCTTATGTAAAAACACATCACGGCAAGCGTCTTTTCAAGATGGCGCCCATTCATCATCACTATGAAATGAGCGGCTGGAGCGAAAAGAAAATCTGCACCGTTTTCTCGATAATAAGTGTGATAGGCGGTGCGGCGGCAGTTGCCCTTATATGGTTCGGCAGAGAAGTGTAAAGCAGAACAGCTTTACAAAAAAAGGAGGCATGAGACATGACCGAAAACAGATCAAAAACAGTGCATGAACACTCGGGCGGCGGTTTTTGGAAAGCGACGAAACTTTATTGCAGAAATAAAGGCGGGGTTATAACGCGCGGGCACGCCGATCCTCTGCTTTGTTTTGTTTTGGGTATACTCATTGCCGCAGGTCTTATCGGAGTTTATCTCGCAACACTTACTTCCTATGGTGACAGTGAATTCTATAAGCAGCTGCTATATGTTGCTGTTAGTGTCGTCGGCATGCTGCTTGTCTCTGTTGTCAATTATCGTGTATATGAATTTCCGTTAGCCGTCGTCGGTACACTGCTCTCGGTGGTGCTGCTTTTGCTTACAGCCGCTTTCGGAAATGACCATAACGGAACAACCCGTTCTCTTGATTTCGGAGCTTTTCAGCTTCAAGCGTCGGAGTTTGCAAAGGCCGCGCTTATTCTCACGCTTGCCTGCATATTTGACAGATACTACGACCAGATAACAGACTGTGAGCCGATTACAACGGGATTTTTGGCAAGAATAGCGGCAAAGGTTAACAATAAGCTTAAATGCCCCTTTTTCAATACTTCTCTGTGGCCGATTGTCGGTGCGGGAATTCTGGTAGCGGCATATGCCGTTCTTGTTAATCTGGGAAGTCATTTGTCCGGTTTTGTAATTATGGGACTGATAGGCTTCTTAATGTTCAGCATAAGCGGAGTAAGAAAAAAGTGGATTGTCGTCTGTCTTCTTGCCGGTACACTTGTCATAGTGGGAGTTTTTGGGTACGGTCATGTTAAGGGGTATCTCGGTACTTCTTCCGACACAACCGCCGCCGAAACGGATGATGCGTCTTCCTCGACAGACTCCGAAAGTGCCGGAGGAGGGCTGATTAAAGCATACCAGTATGAAAGACTCAGAATCTGGCTTGACAAGGATGATACAAGCTATACCGGCAGCCGTGCACAGACAAATACAGCTCTTGCCGCAATAACAACCGGCGGATTCTTCGGAAAAGGATTCGGAAATTCAACACTTAATTCGCATCTGACCGAATGCAAAAACGACTTTATATTTTCGATATGGGTCGAAACATTCGGATTTTGCGGAGGCATTTTTCTTTTGCTTCTGTTCGCAGTGCTGATTTGGAGAATTGCGATTATAGGCGTAAACTGCCCCGACAGATACGGTTCACTTCTTGCGTTCGGCATAGCTTTCGAGTTTGCGATACAGGTGATTCTGCATGTTGCGGTTAATATCGATCTGTTCCCGAACACCGGTATATCGCTGCCGTTTTTCAGCTCGGGCGGTTCGTCTATGCTTGCTTACTGCTTGGAAATCGGCGTAGTGCTGAATCTTTCGAAAAACATGAAATACAGAAAAAGAATTCTTAAATCCGGAGATACAAAATGAGAGTATTATTGGCAGCCGGCGGAACAGGCGGACACATTAACCCCGCACTTGCCGCCGCACAGGAAATATCAAAACGAAACCCCGATGCGAAAATTCTGTTTGTCGGCGCAAAGGGTAAAATGGAATCAAAGCTTGTTCCGAAAGCCGGATTTGATTTTACGACGATAAACATTTCGGGTTTTCAGCGTTCGTTTGCTCCCGCAGATATCGTACACAATATAGGCACTCTCTGGCGTCTTATGTTCGTCACATCTCAGTGCAAGAAAATAATAGACGAATTTAAGCCCGATGTCGTTGTGGGCTTCGGTGGTTATGTCAGCGGTCCGGTTGTAAGAACGGCACATAAGATGGGCATAAAAACCGCCATTCACGAACAGAACGCGCTTCCGGGCAAAACAAACATAGCACTTTCAAAATATGTCGACGCCGTTATGCTGACGACCGAAAAAGCCGAGTCTCGCCTTAAGAACGAAAACCCGGCCGTTATAACGGGGCTTCCCGTTCGTGATGAACTTTTAACGGCAGACAGAGCGGCGGCGAGAAAATCACTCGGCATATCTGACAGCACCCGACTTGTTCTGTCAACGGGCGGCAGTCTCGGTGCAGAGTCGATAAACAACGCCATGTGCGATGTACTGACTCACTTTAACGGAGACCATGAGCTGTTTTTTGTTCACGGTTACGGTCAGCTCGGCAGATTTGTGCCCGATAAGCTGAAAGCAAACGGCATCGACCCCGACAATATGAAAAACGCCAGGGTGTCGGAATATATCTACGATATGGCAACGGTAATGTCCGCCGCTGACCTCGTAATCAGCCGTGCGGGGGCAAGCTCCCTTGCGGAAATTGAAGTGCTCGGAAAGGCAAGTGTGCTTGTTCCGTCGCCGTATGTTGCCGAAAATCATCAGTTTCATAACGCCATGGCTCTTGTCGAAAAGAATGCCGCCATGGTTATCGAGCAGAAGGACCTGACAAGTGAAAAGCTTGTCAACATAATCTCGGAGCTTAAGTCAAATCCCGAAAAATTCAGAGAGATAGGCGATAACGCCAAAAAAATGGCTGTTACGGATTCCCCGAAACGCATTTGCGATGTCGTAATGTCGCTTGCCGAAAAGCGTGAGGAAAAGCTATGAATGAGAGAGATAACAGAAGCTCAGAGCGTACTTCGGCGCCGACAAACCGCAGAGATGAACTTAAACAAAGTTCTACAAGAAGAAAAAGGGTAAACAAAAAGCGTGTTGCCGTGTTTTTTGTACCGGGATTTGTTCTGATAATCGGGGTGGTCGCTCTGGTTTTGTCCGTATATGTTTTCAAAGCGAAAAATATCACGGTAACGAACGAAACAGGCTTTTATTCAAATGAAGAAATTTTAGCTGCCGCCGGTATAGAACAGAACAAGGGATTTTTGTTTATCCGGTCCGGCTCATGCGAAAAAAAAGTTGAACAAAATCTGCCGTATGTCGGCGACCTTGAAGTAAAACGCAAATTGCCCGATACGGTTGAAGTTACGGTTAGTTACACGTCTGAAGTGTTCGCGGTAAAAACCGGCGGCAATTATGTACTGCTTAATGAAGACGGCAAGGTCCTCAAGACAGATGCGACAGACAGTGGCAGCGCCGCCGTTGTTGAGGGGCTTTCCCTTTCTTCGGTTGTCATCGGGAAGAATGCGACATTTGCCGATATAGAAAGAGAAACCGAGATTGCAACGGACAACACCATCGAAAAAGAAACCGAAGCGGTCGAAACTCAGCCGGAAGTGCTTATGACCGGCAGTGAAATTTTTGAAGATCTGAAAGCCTTGGCTGATGAGATTTCCGAAAAGGAACTCGGCAGTGCTTCGAAATACTCGATAACGCAGTCAAAAAACGGAAAAGTCAATGTGACGGTCGAACTGCATGATACGATAGAAATCGATTTCGGACTTCTTTCGTCTGCATCCTCAAAGGTTCGTCTTGCGAAAAAGATTGTCGACGAAAACGGGCAGAAGGCGAGTGCCGAAAACAGACTCTGCATAGACCTGACCGACGGAAAGACAGGGTATGTCCGTACGCAGAACGCAATCGACAAGGTCGAAGAGGATGTCTCGAATGCCGCCGCGGCAAAGGAAGCGGCAACAGGCGAGACTGAGGCGGAGACTGAGGACTGACAAAGTTAGCAAGGAGCAAGGAGCAAGGAGCAGTGAACTGCTTTAAGAGTGGAGTGTGAAGAGTGGAGTGTGGAGTTTTTCGAACGATTAGCAATGATAAATCGGACAGTACACAGTGGTCGGACAGACTACGCAGACTTAAAGCTTATTTTTAAGGATTGGCTTTAATTTTTGCGAAGCTTTATAATCCAAGTCCGCAGGACTTCCGACATTGCTCCTTGCTCCTTGCTCCTTGCTCCTTTTTTTGCTCCTTTCACTTTCTGTTCTTAATCTTTTAAAAATATTTTCTCTTGAAATTATTCCGCAAATATGATAATATTCTTTTATACTATGTTCTAAGCAGACAATAAGGGCTCGTGAACTCAATTATTTAGCCGAAAAACTTATTTCTTGTTCACTTTATGCCGATTTTCTATTATAAACGGAGGGTAAATGTATGGCTTTTGAAATGTCAACGGATTACGATGTAGTTACTCAGATTAAGGTTGTCGGAGTCGGCGGAGGCGGCGGAAACGCCATTAACCGCATGGTTGAATCAAATGTTCAGGGTGTTGAATTTATTGCCGTCAACACCGATAAGCAGGTTCTTCTTTCATCCAAGGCAACCACAAAAATTCAGATAGGCGATAAGGTTACACAGGGTCAGGGCGCAGGCTCCAAGCCCGAAGTAGGCAAAAAGGCAGCCGAAGAGAGCATGGAAGCTCTCAACGAAGTTCTGGCCGGCACCGATATGGTGTTCATCACAGCCGGTATGGGCGGCGGCACAGGTACAGGTGCGGCTCCCGTTATCGCACAGCTTGCAAAAGACAAGGGCATCCTTACGGTAGGTATCGTTACAAAGCCCTTTAATTTCGAAGGCAAACGCAGAATGCAACAGGCAGAAGCGGGCATCGCAGAGCTTGCACAGCATGTTGACAGCCTTATAATAATCCCCAATGAGCGTCTTAAGCTCGTATCCGATCAGAAGATCACATTCCTCAATGCATTCTCAATCGCCGATGATGTTCTTCGTCAGGGCGTAAAGAGCATTTCGGAGCTTATAGTTGTTCCCGGTGTCATCAACCTTGACTTCGCCGATGTTACATCCGTTATGAAGGATGCAGGTCACGCTCACATGGGTGTCGGCAGAGCTAAGGGCAAAGACAAGGCCGAGGCAGCCGCTCTCGCAGCTATCACAAGTCCGCTTCTTGAGACCACAATTCAGGGTGCTACCGGTGTTATCATTCTTATCTCCGGCTCAAACGATATGACTCTTGACGATGTTGACGTTGCCGCCACAAAGATTGAGCAGGTTGCCGACGATAACGCAAACATTATCTTCGGTGCAACGGTTGACGCTTCTCTTGATGATGAGATGGTTGTTACCGTTATCGCAACAGGCTTCGGTGCCGACAATGATGCTAAGCCTGCTCCCGCGGCAGAACCCAAGAAGGCGGCTGTTGAAACACCTCAGGCCGCTCCCAAGAACAACGACGTTGACGATGACGTAATCGACATCTTCAATATGTTCAGAAACAAATAATCAAAACCGTATAATCAAAAAAACAGGGGTGAGGCGTTTGTCGTTTCGCCCGTGTTTGTATGAATTTTCGTGCGTGAAAGGAATAAACAATGGCAGACGGTAAAAAGATGGTTGAAGCCATAACTTCAATGGAAGAGGATTTTGCCAAGTGGTATACCGATGTATGCAAAAAGGCTGATCTTGTCGACTACTCAAGCGTAAAGGGCTGTATGGTAATTCGCCCCTACGGCTACGCTATATGGGAGCTTATTCAGAAGCAGATGGACGAGCGTTTTAAGGCACTCGGCCACGAAAACGTATATATGCCCCTGTTTATCCCCGAATCGCTTCTTCAGAAAGAAAAGGATCACGTTGAGGGCTTCGCTCCCGAGGTTGCCTGGGTAACCTACGGCGGCAGTGAGCCTTTGCAGGAGCGTCTTTGCGTTCGTCCCACATCCGAAACACTTTTCTGTGAGCATTACGCAAATGTCGTTCACTCATACCGTGATCTTCCCAAACTCTATAATCAGTGGTGCAGTGTTGTAAGATGGGAAAAGACAACCCGTCCCTTCCTTCGTACCCGTGAATTCCTCTGGCAGGAGGGTCATACCGTTCACGCGACTGCCCAGGAGGCCATAGAAGAAACCGAGCGTATGCTTAACGTTTACGCCGATTTCTGCCGTGACGTTCTCAATATGCCCGTTATAAAAGGCAGAAAGACCGAAAGCGACAAGTTCGCAGGCGCTGTCGCAACATACGCCATCGAAGCGCTCATGCATGACGGCAAGGCACTTCAGGCGGGCACATCGCACTATTTCGGCGACGGTTTTGCCCGTGCGTTCAACATGACATTCACGGATAAAGACAACAAGTTAAGCTATATGCACCAGACTTCATGGGGCACGACAACACGCCTTATAGGTGCGATTATAATGTCCCACGGCGACAACGACGGTCTTGTTCTTCCGCCCAAGGTCGCTCCCATTCAGGTAGTTGTCCTTCCCATTGCCGCACACAAGCCCGGCGTTACCGAGAAGGCACTCGAAGTTGCAGACAAGCTGAAAGCAAAGTTCAGAGTAAAGTGCGACACATCCGACAATTCCGCAGGCTGGAAGTTCGCGGAGTATGAAATGAAGGGTGTTCCGCTTCGCCTTGAGCTTGGCCCCAAAGACATAGAAAAGAACGCATGCGTGCTTGTACGCCGTGACAACCGTCAGAAGTACGTTGTTTCGCTCGACTCACTCGAGAGCGAGATAGAAAACCTTCTGAACGAAATCGGACAGGCACTTTATGACAAAGCGGCACAGAACATCGAAAACAGAACATATCGCTGCACAACGATCGATGAAATAAAACAGTCCCTCAAGGAGCATGGCGACGGCTTCGTAAAAGCCATGTGGTGCGGAAGCGAGGAGTGCGAAGACAAGGTAAAAGAGCTTACCGGTGTCGGCTCACGCTGCATTCCGTTTGACCAGGAGGAGCTGTCGGACAAATGTGTCTGCTGCGGCAAAAAGGCATGGAAAATGGTTGTCTGGGGTAATGCTTATTAATTTACGCAAACCCGTTTCATATTTAAACTGCAAAAAAACGGAGAGCCGTCGGTGGACCTTACAACGCCGGCGGTTCTTCGTTTTTTTAATCAAATACGCAATAATAATATCATGAATTTTCTAAATAACCGTATGGCCGATTGTTCTTATCGCTATACGGTATCTTTTTTTCTGTTTTAAATCCGTAAATCAATTGACGGGCAGTGCTTTTAGTGATATATTTAACATATATGAATAATTTGTGACTTTTAACAACAAATCACAAACGGAGATGGAAACAATGAGAAAAATCGGCATAAACATAAGACCGAATATAACCTACGGTGTCGACCCGTTTTTTGACTGCATTGCCAATGTGGGCTTTGACAATTTCTTTACATACGGCAATCTTCCGGATTTTATATCGCATCTTGCCAAAAAGGCAGACGAAAAGGGGCTTTGCTATGAGGCTCTTCACGCACCCATGGACGGCATAAACGATCTGTGGCTGCCGGGCGATAACGGTGAACATACGGTAGCCCTTCTTGAGCAGAGTGTTGACCTTGCCGACCAAAACGGTATAAAGAAAATCATAATGCATGTAAGCTCCAAAGAAAACTGCCCGCATGTTACCGATATCGGACTTCTTCGCTTTGACAGAATCGTAAACTACGCCGCAAACAAAAATATTGTTATTGCCGTTGAAAATCAGCGTAAGCTCGGCAATATCGCAACCATTCTCGAAATCTACGGCAAAGACTCAAATGTCGCATTCTGCTGGGATGTCGGTCACGAAAAGTGCTTTGCCTACGGGCGAGAGTATATGCCGCTCTTCGGTGACAGATGTGTGCTTACTCACATTCATGACAACGGCTGTCAGTATAACGTTGATGAGCATCTTCTTCCCTTTGACGGTTCAATCGATTTTCGCCGTACAGCCGAAATTCTGCATAACTCGGACTACAAAGGCACTCTTATGCTCGAAATCGACCTTCCGCACGAGGGCAGTGACAAATACGCAAATCTCACAATGGAGCAGTTTGTTTCAAAGGCATACGCCGCGATAAACAGACTCAGAATTATATCGGAGTACTGATATGACAAAATATGACCTTATTTCCCTCGGTGAAATAATGCTGCGTTTTGACCCCGGTGACAGCCGTGTCCGTACAGCGAGAAGCTTCAATGTATGGGAGGGCGGCGGCGAGTATAATGTCGCCCGTGCTCTGTCGTCATGCTTCGGACTTAACACAGCCGTTATAACCGCATTCGCCGACAATGACATAGGCCGCCTTGCCGAAAATCTCATAAGAACAGGCGGTGTTGATACTTCTCTTATAAAATGGATGCCCTATGACGGCATTGGCAGCAGTGTTCGTAACGGGCTTAATTTTGTCGAGAGGGGCTATGGGCTCAGAGGCTCAAAGGGCACTTCAGACCGCGGCAACACGGCGATAAGCAAGCTAAAGCCTGCCGATATTGATTTTGATTATATTTTCGGCACACTCGGCACACGGTATTTCCATACCGGCGGCATATATGCGGCACTGTCCGACATTGCACCCGAGACGGCTCTGGCGGCAGTCAGTGCGGCAAAAAAATATAATACTACCGTGTCATTTGACATGAATTACCGTCCGTCACTCTGGGCGGCACTTGAAGATACCGATAAAGAAATCGAGTATCTGCGTCGTATTGCAGGCAGCGTTGATATTCTCTTTGCAGGCGACATTGATCTTACGGTAAGGCTCGGTGTCGAAAAGCCGAACTGTGACGCGGGAACGGATGAATTTATCACCCGTCTTTGCGACAATACAATCAAAAAATATCCGAACATAAAATATATCGCAATGACAAAACGCCGTGTTATTTCAGCCTCGAAAAACGACTGGACCGCCGTTTTATATCACAATGGCAAAATAATTCACGGCAGAAAATTCGAGAACATTGATGTGCTCGACAGAATAGGCAGCGGCGATGCGTTCGCGTCGGGCATTATATACGGACTTATGAAATATGACAATCTGCAAAAGACACTTGACTGCGGAATTATTCACGGTGCTCTGGCGATGACCACACCGGGTGACGTGTCAATGGCGACACTCGGCGATATCGAGTCGCTTCTCGGCGGCGCGGATTCCGCCGTTATCAGATAAAAAAGGAGAAATGCCCAAAATGAAAATGACATTCAGATGGTACGGACTTGACGACAGCATAACGCTTAATGAAATCCGTCAGATTCCGGGTATGACCGGTGTTGTAACGGCTGTTTACGATACGCCCGTCGGCTCTGTATGGAGCAACGAAAGTCTGTCCAAAATAAAAAAAGCGTGCGATGACGCGGGACTTGAAACCGAAGTTATCGAATCCGTTCCCGTGCATGAAGACATAAAGCTCGGCAAAAGCACAAGAGACAGATATATCGAAGCGTATTGCGAAAACATCCGCAGACTTCAGACTATCGGCGTAAAATGCATATGCTACAACTTTATGCCGGTGTTTGACTGGCTCAGAACAAATCTTCACACCCCCGCGCCCGACGGCTCAAACAGTCTTTCTTATAACCATGAAGAAATTATGAGCCTTGACCCCAAGCACCTCTCTCTTCCGGGGTGGGACGAGAGCTACTCACCCGAAGAGCTTCAGGGGCTTCTTAAAAGCTATGAAAACATGACGCACGAGCAGTTATTTGATAATCTTGTGTATTTTCTTGAAGCCGTAATCCCCGTGTGCAAAGAGACCGGCATTTCAATGGCAATTCATCCGGACGATCCGCCGTGGGACTGCTTTGGTCTGCCGAGAATTATTTCATGTGCCGAGGATTATGACAGACTGTTTAAAGCGATACCCGACAACGAAAACGGTATTACGTTCTGCACGGGTTCACTCGGTGCGGGCAGACAGAATGACCTCATAAAAATGGCGTATGAATATTCGCAGATGGGCAAAATTCACTTTGCCCACATCAGAAATATAAAGTACTCAAACGAGCTTGACTTCCGTGAGGTCGGCCACAAAACGGAGTGCGGCAGTCTTGATATTTACGGCATTGTCAAAGCTCTTGTTAAGGGCGGATTTAACGAATATGTACGTCCCGATCACGGCAGAAACATATGGGGTGAGAGCGGCAAGCCCGGCTACGGACTGTTTGACAGAGCACTCGGCGCATGCTACTTAAACGGACTTTTTGAAGCAATAGAAAAAGGAGAAATGTAAAATGGAACTTCCTTTCAAGGTTGATTTATCTGACAAGGTCGCTGTGCTTACAGGTGCGGGCGGCGTGCTTATAAGCGAATTTTCAAAGGCACTGGCATCTGCCGGCGCAAAGGTCGCACTGCTTGACATTGATTTGAAAGCCGCCGAGGCTGTTGCAGCCGATATCGGCGAAAACGCAATAGCGATAGAAACAAACGCTCTTTCAAAAGAGTCGCTTCAGAATGCCAAGAAAATTATCAACGAGAAATTCGGCAGAGTTAATATGCTTGTAAACGGTGCGGGCGGCAACAATGCCAAGGCGACAACCGATAATGAGTATATGACCGATGACATTGCAAAAGAAACAAAGACGTTTTTCGACCTCGATGAGAGCGGACTTAAATTCGTGTTCGACCTTAATATCATATCGGCGTTTCTTACCACACAGGTATTTGCGGAGGATATGATAAACGGCGGCGGCAATATAATAAATCTGTCGTCGATGAACGCCTACCGTCCGCTTACGAAAATCCCGGCATACTCTGCGGCAAAAGCCGGTATATCAAACTTTACGCAGTGGCTCGCCGTTCACTTTGCACCGATGAATATTCGCTGCAACGCCATCGCTCCCGGATTTTTCGTCGGCAAGCAGAACAGAGATCTGCTTTTTAACAAAGACGGAACGCCCACACCCAGAACGCACAAGATTCTGGCAGGCACACCCATGAACCGCTTCGGCGAAGTAAAAGAGCTTATCGGCACACTGCTGTTTTTGGCGGACGACAATTCCTCGGGATTTATAACGGGTACGGTTATACCGGTTGACGGCGGATTTAATGCGTACTCGGGTGTATAAGCAATGAGCAATTAGCAATTAGCAATGAGCAATGAATCAGGGGTCGGGATTCAGGGGCCGGGGGCCGGGGAAGCTTCGCAAGAGGCGGAGCTTATAATCCAAGACACGCAGTGTCTTCCGAAATTGCTAACTCCTAATTGCTAATTGCTAATTATTCTTTTGGAGGAAAGTTTTATGTCAGCAATAGATACAATAAAAAAATACAGACTCGTCCCTGTCGTGGTATTTAATTCACTGGACGAGGTTCGTCCGACGCTGGGGGCTATGTGCGACGGCGGTCTGCCGATAGCGGAGATAACATTCAGAACGGAATGTGCGGAAGAGGCGATAAAGATTGCCGTAAAGGAATTTCCGCAGATGCTGACGGGTGCGGGGACTGTTATAAACACCAAGCAGGCTCAGGCGGCGTTTGAAGCCGGGGCAAAGTTTATTGTGTCGCCCGGTTTCTCGGAGAGTGTTGCGGACTTTTGCAAAGAAAATGGTCTGCCGTATTTCGGCGGCTGCGTCACTCCGACCGAGATTATGACGGCAATTGAGCATGAATGCACTGTAATAAAATTTTTCCCGTGCTCAAACTACGGCGGAATAAAAACGATGAAGGCTCTCTCTGCGGCGTTCCCCGGTGTTACGTTTATGCCTACGGGCGGCGTGAACGAAGATAACATTTCCGAGCTGCTCTCATGGGACAAAATAACGGCTGTCGGCGGCAGCTGGATGGTCAGGGGCAC
>CAZTWO010000024.1:0-3569 GCA_964617965.1 uncultured Ruminococcus sp.
TTTCCTCTCTTTTTATAAAGGTTAATAATTATAAATCTGATTTTACATTAAATAACGTTCTTTTGCAATAACAAAATAACATATTCGGGGATAAAACCGCCGGAGACAGCAAAGTGTGGAGCTGCACCACAGTGTGAAGTGTGGAACTGTACCACAGTGTGGAGTGTGGAGTGTGGAGTGTGGAGCTGCTACGCAAGAGGCGACAGCTTTATAAATCCAAGGCACATAGTGCCTTCCTCGGTTCCTGACCCCCGACCCCCGGTTCCAGGCCCCTTTTTCATTGCTAATTGCTAATTGCTAACTGCTCATTGCAAATACGCTTCAACCCTGTAAATCCTAAACCCCTGCTCCGAGAACTTTTTCTCATACTCCGTGACTATATTCCCCTCATAGTCGCTGTTGTGCAGGTCAAGGGAAATATTTTGAATGCGAAAGCCCGCAAGGGAGTACTGCTCAAGGGAATATTCAAAGAAATGCATATTGTCGGTTTTCTGATAAATCGGTGCACCGGGAGCTAAAAGAGCCTTGTATATTTCAAGAAAACGGATATTAGTAAGGCGTTTGTTTTCGTATGCCTTCTTGGGGAACGGACATGAAAAATTAAGATAAATTCTGCCTATACTGCCGTCTTTGAAATACTTCTGCAAAACAGTCGCATTGCAGTGAACAAACAGTATGTTTTTTATGCCTGCGTCGAGTGCCTTTTTGCACGCCATGCAAATGACGCTTCTGTTGACTTCAACGGCGACAAAATTTATATCGGGGTTTCTTGTCGCTTCCTCACAGATAAACTGACCCTTGCCGCAGCCTATTTCAAGATAAACGGGGTTGTCGTTGCCGAAATATGATTTCAGGTCAATATATTCCTTTTTGGTTATGGCTATTCTTGTGTCCTCACTCGCGGGGGGCATATTTATGAGATTGGGACACTCGGAAAGCTTTTTTTCGAGATTTTTCTTTTTACGCATTCTCATTTTGTATATTCGCTCCGTTTTCAAAATATTCGGTTATCTGCTGTTTTGATGCTGAAAATCTGCCCTGCAAAATGTCATCCGAGCCGCCGCCGCGACCGTTTAAGGCTGTATTTATTTCTTTTGAAAGGCTTTTAAGTCCGACGGAATTTGATGTTATGACATAGGCGTAGCCGTTTTTGTCGTCACCGCTGAGAGCACACGAAAGACAGGTGCATTTTTCACGAAGAGAAACGGAAATCCGCCTTAAATCATCACCCGAAAAGCCGTTTGCAAAGACACAGATATTGCCGTCCGTGGGGCTTGCGGATGACACAATATCATCAATTCTGTTCTGCGTCTGTAAAGCAATTTCCCTTTTCAGCAAATTTATCCTGTCAAGCAGATCACTTGTCGCCTGCGGTATGCCGTCATGAGGTGATTTAAGAAGCGCCGCTGTTTTTAGCATGTCGTCATACATCGACGAAAGCATATTCAGGGCCGTACTTCCGCACACAAGTGTAATGCGAACGCCGCCGCGGTGACTCATGGAGGAGAGTATTTTTATTATGCCTATCTCGCCTGTGTTTGCTACATGAGGGGCACAGCACGCACAGCGGTCAATGCCGTCAATTTCGACTATTCTTGTATTTTTGAGATTGTCAAGCTTGCTTCTGTATGTAAGTTTTTGAAGTTCCTCGTCTGACGGGAAATATGCGGTTATTTTTCTGTTCTGCCACACGGCTCTGTTTGCTTCAAACTCGATTTCGTGCAGCTGATCTTTTGTGAGATATCCGCTGAAATCAACGGTCATAAGCGTATCGTCCATATGAAAGCCGACATTGTCAAAGCCGTATTTTGAAAAAACTATACCTGACACAATATGCTCGCCGGAGTGCGACTGCATACGGGCAAAACGCCTGTCGAAATCTATTCTGCACAAAACGGTGTCGCCGATATTATATTCGGGCTTTTTCTTTGAGTAATGATAAACCGTGCCGTCTGTTATCTGTGCATCAGTAATCGGTGTATCGCCTATTGTGCCGACATCGGACTGCTGACCGCCGCCCTCGGGGAAAAAGCATGTTTTATCAAACACTGTCGCATAAGCATTATTCTGTTCGACAATGTCAAGCACTGTCGATGTGCATTCCGGAATATATGGGGCTGTAAAGTAAATTAGCTGCGTCATTTTATTCGACCGTAAAGGCACAGACAAGCTTTTGTGACTTGTTGTCCCAGAATCCTTCCGCCGTGATTTCAGCCGTATAATTCCCTGTCGGAATATTTTCAAAGTCCATTTTGTACTCGGCAGGCATATTATAAATATAATAAGATGAAGTCATACGGTGCTGACGGATTATTGTGCCGTTCTGCTTTTTTATCGTGCATTTATATGCGTCAATTCTCTCGGTCGCAGAAGAGGCGGCATCGAATATAACCGACACCGTGCTGCCGTTAGTTTCGGCGTGTGCCTTGGCATTATCGGCAAAGAAAGGCGTTTCGGGGCTGCGGTAACGTTCATCCGTAAACTTAAACGAATCGGGGTTCCACGGCTCGTCTATAATCACGCCGTCATTAAAGAAATTGCCGCTTAATATATCAAGAGGCAGAACACGTACACGACCGTCCCTGTCGGCTTCAACCACAAGAAGCTGTGCGCACGAGCGTGAATCGGGAGGCACAGTGCCGCATGTAAAGTCAAATTCGTCAAGTTCAAAATAAGAAAATGATCCCGTGCCGAAGCTTGTAAAATGCTTCTGATGTACACTTCTGGGGTCATTTATCGGAGCGTGAGAGTGCCCGGAGAAATCGACAACCTGCGGATAATCCATAAGCACGGCATAAATATCGTTGTCGCCCCAGTTTATACTGCCGTATACGGTGTCGCTGAGATGCGGATGCTGAAAAACGAAAATCGGCTTTTTCTCGTCATCCTCGGCGGCTTTTTTAAGCTCAGAAGAGAGCCACTGCTGTTTTGCGTCGTCTATACTGCATCCACACTCGGTTGTGACGGCAATAAAATGAAATCCGTTTATAACGAAATGCGTGTCGGGCGACTGATGAAAAATTTCATCGAAGCGTTTTAACGCACCCTCTTCCCCGTCGCACATAAACTCATGGCTTGCCATGGTGAGAACGGGCTTTGTTTCAGGCTTAAGCGAGTCGTCAAGAGCGGATTTGAAAATGCTCATCTGCTCAAAAGTTCCCTGATTGGCAAAGTCGCCGATAACATAGACGGCATCAATATTTTTGTAAGACGAGCTTTCGGCATATGTGTAAGCAAGGGACATGCCTTTCTTGAATCTGTCAGGCTCGGTGAGGTCGTTTTCTTTGCAGTGGACGTCACTGCAGGCGATGAAGCGGAGGATGGGGGTAAAATTCATATTAGCTCCTTAAACAATTGTTAATTTCTACTAATGTAGAATGTAAAATGCAGAATGCAGAATGTCGGAAGACACTGCGTGTCTTGGATTATAAAGCTTCGCAGGATTTTGTTTTGTTTAAAATCCGGGTCAGGTAGAATATGCAAAGGATTTAAAAAGTATAACACAAACAGTATGATAAATCAATGATTGAGGGGATTAAAAAGGTTTTTCGGAAGTGTTTATAAAAACT
>CAZTWO010000024.1:3669-17286 GCA_964617965.1 uncultured Ruminococcus sp.
ATAAATCAATGATTGAGGGGATTAAAAAGGTTTTTCGGAAGTGTTTATAAAAACTTAAAATTTTATTTCTAAATCAGAATAATAATATCATTAACATAGTTTATAATCTCCGCATACCTTAAAAGAGGAGCATAAAATGAAAAAATATTTCAAAGACAGATTTTCTACGATTTTCAGAGATGTAAAGAAAAGCGAATTCATTTATTGGTGGATTCTTCGCGCACTTATGATTTACGCTCTGTTTGATACGATTTTTTCGGGCAGTTCATACTCGGCGAGCAACCCGCCCATTCAGATTGCAGCAAACCTTGTCGGCATGTTCGCATATGAAATAATACAGCTTCTGCCCGGCAAAAAGCTGAGACTTAAATTTATGAGCCCCCGTTTTCAGAATATTACGGCTCTCGGTTTTCTTTTAGGGTCGTTCGGCGGTGCGTATCTCAATTTCTATTATTCCATTCCGGGGTATGACAAAATTCTTCACGCTCTCGGCACAGCGGAGGCTGTTTATATCGGCTATGAATATGTCTGCGCCACTCAGATAAAGTTCAAGAAAACGTGTCCGCATCAGATTGCGAACCTCTGCGCATTGGGTCTCGGCTTTGTATTTTCGAGCGCGTGGGAAGTTTTCGAGTTTATGTATGACACATATTTCGGCGGTGACGCACAGCACTGGAGCTATCAGCTGGCACTTGAGGCGGCAGGCGGCGACGCTTCCAAAATATTCAATCTGTTCCCTGTCGGTGACCCGAGCCGCTTTGCACTTATGGACACGATGGGCGATATAGTTCTGAACTTTATCGGCGGATTTATAATGTATGCGATACTGTGTCTTATTCCGTATAACCACAGAGGGGACAGAAATATTAATGACAGGGTAAGCGAGTAGAAGTGAGCAAGGAGCAAGGAGCAAGGAGCAAGGAGCAAGGAGCAGTGAAGCTTCGCTTAAGACAAGAGTAACTTGCAGAGCTTTATAACAGGTACTTACAGATGTTACAATAGATTTTTGGGGCAAGTGGGGTGTGATACCTGCTTGTCCCTTTTGTTTGTCTGAAGAGCGAGCACTATAAAAAAGTGCCAACACCGTGAGGCGGCATGGCACTTAAAAAGTTCAGTTCCTGCATTTTCTGTATTTCTGATTCCGGCTGTTCGGCTTATCGGGAATCGTGCGTTCAATCAGATTCTGCTCAAGAGCGGGATTCAGATAGTTTTTGCGGAAAGTAGGACGATGTGAAAGCCCGAGTCTTTCCATAAGCTCAGACGCCGACAGCATCTCGTTGCCGAGAGCGGACAGAAGCCGTTCAATCGGTGTTTTATCTTGGTCGGTAACTTGGTCGCTATCTTGGTCGGTAACTTGGTCGGTGACTTGATCGGTGACTTGGTCGGTGACTTGGTCGGTGACTTGGTCGGTGACTTGATCGGTGACTTGATCGGTGACTTGATCGGTGACTTGGTCGGTGACTTGGTCGGTGACTTGGTCGGTATTGCAACCGACAACCGTAACTTCTTTCAGGCTATCTCGGATAATTTCGAGCATCAGTTCCACAAATCCCGCACTGTCCACCTGTCTGTCCGCCGCACCGAGGGCATCATAGTATTCCTTTTGTCTCGACCGGATTAATTCCTCAACCGGCAGCCAGAAGAAAAGTTCCTTCCATTTGCCAAGCAAAAGGCTGTGCCACATCCGTCCCATACGGCCATTGCCGTCGGCAAAAGGATGAATGAATTCAAACTCATAGTGAAAGACAGCACTTTTTATCAGGGGGTGAAGCTCCGACTGCCCGTACCATGCAAACAGGTTGTGGATGTGCTCCGGTACAAATTCCGCAGGAGGAGCCATGTGAATCAGAACATCGCCATCAAAAATGCCTACGCCACCGGAGCGAAATTTTCCGTTTTCCGACACAAGACCATTCATCATAAGCTTGTGTACTTTGAGAAGATCGCCCACGGATGCCGGGTCTAAACGGAGCATCAGTTCGTAAGCTTCATAGGCATTCCTGACTTCTCTAATCTCATTCGGATTGCCAAGCACTCGCTTACCATCCAAAATTGCCGTCACCTGTTCCAGCGACAGAGAGTTATGTTCAATTGAAAGAGAAGAGTGAATCGTGCGGATACGGTTCTCACGCCGCAGATGCGGGCTGATTGCACCTTCCTGCAACACGGTAACCCTGCCGACCTGTTCACTGATCTCCGCAACAAGGGATATAATTTTATCCGTCATATGAAACGGCGGTTTGTATTCGCTCATTGACAGTCACCTCCTTAATAATATGAAATCTGTCTGTTAAGACCATGCTTCACGACAAGACACTTTCTTCGTTCTTCCTTTTGCGAAGCATACAATCTAAGACACGCAGTGTCTTCCTTCATTGCTAATTGCTAATTGCTCATTGCTAATTATTAAACGCCTTCTTCAGCATCTCACACCTCTTCTTAACACACGCTCTTACCAGCCGTGTCCAAAGGGCAATATCGAAGCCGTGCAGCGTGCCTCTTGTTTCGACAACTTCAACCGAAGTGCCGAGAGACACAAGGCGTTTTGCGAAGTTTACGCCGTCATCATGAAGGCAGTCAAACTGTGCCGTTTCGATATAGAACGGCGGCAAATTTTGAGGCAAGGTCATCTGCATGGGGCTTGCCTCTTTGTTTTCGCCGTTTTTAAGATACAGCTCCCACATGGTCTTGTTGTTAAGCGCGTTCCACATGGGGGTATTAAGATACTTTTTCATCGACTCGGTTTTCATTTCACGGTCGGTGACGGGATACATAAGTATACACACGGCAGGTGTGCGTTTTGCGTCGGCAACAACATAGGACGCAAGAACTCCCCCGGCACTGTCTCCGCCGACTGCGAATGGTGTGTCGGGATAATGATTTTCGAGCCATTCATAAGCAAGCCGTGCATCGTTTCTCGGCTTCGGATACGCAAAATCGGGCAGCAAAGAATAGTCGGGGCATATGACCCTGCAATGTGCCTTTTTGGCGTACATGGCGGTCAGCTTCTTGTGATGCGGTGCCGCCTCATACCCAAAGCCGCCGCCGTGAAAATACAAGAGTGTCGGCAGACTCTCCCCTTCCGATTTTTTCGGAGTGAGAATATCCATTCGCATGACAGTGCCGTCATCACGCATTACATTCACATTTTCGTGATTTACACGGTGCGTGGGCGTCATTAAAAGAAGCACCTTCTGCACGTCCCAGGCGAAATGCATAAGCCACGGCGCTTTTGTGAGGGAAAATCTGAAAAATTTAAGTTCTCGTCTTATGTCGTTAATCGGCATATGTCACCTTCCGTTAATTATAGTTGTGAGCTTCCTTGAGCATCATGTCCTTGACCTTCATAATGCGTGTGTTGGAGCTTCGTTCGTTTTCGTCAAGCTTCATTGAAATATACTTTATGGTCTCTTCGTACTGCGGAATCATAACATGCTCGAGTGCGTTAACACGACGGCGTGTTTTTTCTATCTCCGCCGCCATAAGCCGACACGCTTTTTCGGTTTCGGCAAGACGGATTAAATCCGGCATAATGTCGGAAATGTACTTTACGGCTCCGTCAAGCTCCGTTGAAGTAAAAGCGAAGCCGTAAGGGTATATGTCAGTTTCATCCGCCGTCTTAAGCTTTGTCTCAAACTGCGGAATAACAACCGACATGACATTTTTTTCGCCGACATCAATGCTCATCTGCTGCATCGGCATCATAAGTGCGGCCGAGATTTCGGAATCGCTCATAACAGAACGTGCGACCGACATATATTTGTTGGCTTCCTTTATTCCGTTTTCGACCTTCTGACGAAGAGCCTTGTTTTCACGCACAAGCTCCATAAAGCGGCGCATAAGCTCGTCTCGCTTGTCTTTTAAGAGCTTATGACCCCTTCTGGCGGTTACAAGCTTACGCTTAAGATTGGTAAGCTCCATTCGTGTGGGATTGACATTAAGTGTCGCCATTTAAGCCGCCCCCTTAATTTTTGTCATAATATTCGTCGAGCAGCTCATTGGAGATACGCTTAAGTTCGCTTCTGGGCAGGATTTTAAGAAGCTTCCATCCCAAATCAAGTGTTTCTTCTATGCTTCTGTCGGTATAATTTCCCTGTGAAACATACTGCTTTTCAAACTCATCGGCAAATTTCGCATAGAGCTTGTCCATATCGGTAAGAGCGGCTTCACCCAGAATAACCATAAGCTCCTTTGCGTCCTTGCCTCTTGCGTATGCCGAGAAAAGCTGGTTCATGGTGTTCGAGTGGTCCTTACGTGTTTTGCCCTCGCCTATGCCCTTATCTTTAAGACGGGACAGTGACGGCAGAACGTCAATGGGAGGTGTAACGCCTCTTCTGTAAAGCTCACGGGAGAGAATAATCTGCCCTTCCGTAATATAACCTGTAAGGTCGGGAATGGGATGAGTTTTGTCATCCTCGGGCATTGTGAGAATGGGTATCATTGTGATAGAACCCGTCTTGCCCTTCTGACGGCCCGCACGCTCATAGAGAGACGCAAGATCCGTGTACATATATCCGGGGTAGCCTCGTCTGCCGGGGACTTCTTTTCGAGCCGCAGATATTTCACGAAGAGCGTCGGCATAGTTTGTTATATCGGTAAGAATGACAAGCACGTGCATATCAAGATCAAAAGCAAGATACTCGGCGGCTGTCAGTGCCATTCGGGGTGTAGCTATTCGCTCGACTGCGGGGTCGTTTGCAAGGTTGGTGAACATTACAGTTCTGTCAATTGCGCCTGTCTCTTTAAATGACTCAACAAAGAAGTTTGCTTCTTCAAACGTAATGCCCATTGCGGCGAAAACAACGGCGAACTGCTCGTCTGTGCCTCTTACCTTTGCCTGTCTTGCTATCTGTGCGGCAAGCTGAGCATGAGGAAGACCGGATGCCGAGAATATGGGCAGCTTCTGACCTCTTACAAGAGTGTTAAGTCCGTCAATCGCCGAAACACCCGTCTCGATAAACTCCTGCGGATAGCTTCTTGCCGCCGGGTTCATGGGAGTGCCGTTAACATTAAGACGCTTATCGGGAATAATATCGGGGCCGCCGTCTATCGGCCTGCCGAGGCCGTCAAAGACACGGCCGAGCATATCACGGGACACGCCGAGCTCCATCTGTCTGCCGGTAAATCTGATTTTGGATGATGAAAGGTTGATGCCGGCGGCGTTTTCGAACAGCTGAACAAGGGCGTTGGAGCCGTCAACCTCAAGCACTCTGCAGCGGCGTGTTTCACCGTTTGCAAGCTCGATTTCGCCGAGCTCCTCATATTTTACGCCTTCAACATCACGCACCAGCATAAGAGGTCCTGCTATTTCCTGCAGGGTTCTGTATTCCTTAGGCATCAGAATTCCTCCTTTTCGGCAATGACCTTTTTGATATCGTCATTAAGAGATTTTATAACATTATTGTACTGCTCGTCCAGCTCGCTTTCGAGAACATACTTAAATCTGCCTATCGCTTCCCTTGAAGGAATTGCGGCAAGCTTGTCAACGGACGCACCCTGCTTTAAGGCATCGACCGCGCCGTCATAGTAGGCAAGCACCAGCTTCATCATAAGATTCTGCTTTTTAAGAGAAGAGTATGTGTCGACCTCGTGGAACGCCAGCTGATGCAGAAAGTCCTCACGGATGGATCTTGCGGCTTCCATCTTAAGTCTGTCGCCCGGGGAGAGAGCATCCATACCGACAAGCTTTACTATTTCGTCAAGGCTTGCTTCTTCACTTAAAAGCTCCATAAGTCTGCCGCGCTGTGCAGTCCAGTTTCTGTCGACATTGTCGTTAAACCATTTGCCGAGGGAGTCGGCATAAAGCGAATAGGAAGTAAGCCAGTTTATCGCCGGGAAGTGGCGTTTGTATGCAAGGGACGAATCAAGTCCCCAGAAAACCTTTACTATACGAAGGGTCGCCTGCGAAACGGGCTCGGAGATATCACCGCCGGGAGGCGAAACAGCACCTATAACCGAAAGGGAGGCTTCTCTGTCCTCGCTTCCGAGGCACTTTACACGGCCCGCTCTTTCATAGAACTGAGCAAGACGGGAACCGAGGTATGCGGGGTAGCCCTCTTCACCGGGCATTTCTTCAAGTCTGCCCGACATTTCACGAAGAGCCTCTGCCCAACGTGAGGTCGAGTCAGCCATAAGCGCGACGCTGTAACCCATATCACGGAAATATTCGGCAATTGTTATGCCTGTGTAAATTGACGCTTCACGTGCGGCAACGGGCATATCGGAAGTATTGGCGATAAGCACCGTGCGTTCCATAAGGCTCTTGCCCGTGTGCGGATCGATAAGCTCCGGGAACTCGTTAAGAACATCGGTCATCTCGTTTCCGCGTTCGCCGCAGCCGATATATACGACAATGTCGGCTTCCGCCCACTTTGCGAGCTGATGCTGTGTAACGGTCTTGCCCGAGCCGAACGGACCGGGAATTGCCGCAACGCCGCCCTTTGCAATCGGGAAAAGCGTATCTATGACACGCTGACCGGTAACAAGCGGCATATCGGGAGAGAGCTTCTGCTTATAGGGGCGTCCTTTTCTTACGGGCCACTTCTGCATGAGTGTAAGCGGAACAACACTGCCGTCCGCCTTTTTTATTTTGGCAACGGTATCGATAACGGTATAGTCGCCTTCCGTTATCTCGGAAAGAACACCTTCCGTGCCGACGGGTACCATAATTTTATGCTTTACGACATCCGTCTCGTTAACGTAGCCTATTTCATCACCCGCAGTAAGCTTGTCGCCGACCTTGGCTGTCGGATAGAAATGCCACTTTGCTTCACGGTCAAGTGACGGCACTTCTATACCTCTTGTAAGACTGTTGCCGGCAACCTTCATAATGGCTTCAAGGGGACGCTGTATACCGTCGAAAATACCCTTGATAAGCCCGGGCCCGAGCTCAACGGACAGCGGCATGCCGGTTGATTCGACTTCTTCACCCGTGCCGAGCCCCGCCGTTTCTTCGTAAACCTGAACGGATGCTCTGTCGCCGTGGATTTCTATTATTTCACCTATAAGACGCTGTGAGCTTACACGCACAACGTCAAACATATTTGCGTCACGCATGCCCTCGGCTACAACAAGAGGACCTGCGACCTTAACTATTTTACCTTTACTCAAAATATCAAAACCTTTCGTTTTCTATTCGGCAAGGATATCCGAACCGACAGCCTGCTCAACACAGCGGCTGACTCCCCTCATTCCTTCACCCGTGTTGCCTGTAATTCCGGGAATGGGAATAATCGCAGGGGTCATATGCTCGCTGTAATGTTCAATTTCCGTCTGAAGGGCGGATGCAAGCTTTTCGGTTATAAAAATTACCGCGTAATCATCCGCAAGAGTTTTAAGAAGGCGACCCGCTTCAACGGGGTCTTCAACAGGGAAAATCGACAGACCGACACTCGCAAAACCGAAAATGCTGTCGGAGTCGCCCATAACGCCGATTTTATACATAAAGCTCCCTCACTCTCCCGCGGATTTCATCCTCTTTGAGTCCGTTGTGCTTTGCGGAGAGGATGATATTAAGATTAAGCACTTCATATTTTATCGCATAATAAAACGCTATAATCGGAGCAATTCCGAATGTATCGTTCCTGTTAGCCTTGGCGGCTGAAAGAATATATTCATCGCACGCTTTTTCAAACAGACGTGTGTCACTTTTAAGCGAAGTGACAAGCGACGACAAAGAGGTATGCGACACAAACTCAAGAAAGGCTTCTTCGCCCTTCAGAGCCGCCTTTATAATCTCGTCTTTGTCAAAAGATTTGCACTCGGCGACGGCTCGTTTCATAAAGCTCTCGTCTTTTTTCGCCTTTATCATACGATAGAGAGCTTTAATGTTGCTTGTGGCGACAAACGCTTCGACAACACTGCGTATAACGTCGTTGTCCGCTTTTTTTGAAAGAAGAAGCATCTCTTCCATTGCCGCTTTGTCGATAACGGAGTCTGCAAGCTGTGCGCCGCCCGTCTGTGTCAGAATTTTATATGCGGTTTCATCTGCGTCTCGAAGGCACTCGGGAAGGCTGTCGTTCTTGCGTTCGAAAACACATTTTTTTATTTCTTCCGCATCATAAACACTCGGGGAAGTAAACAGTCCGTCGGTGCTTTTGCCGCACACAAGAGCCTTTAAGGACACCTTGAGATTTGCGAAATCGTTTTTAATTATGATGCTGTCGAGCATTTTTTTGTCGGGCAGAATTTCATAAATAAGCTTATAGGCATCGCTTTCACGCTTTAAGAGAGCCTTTTTCCAGTCGCCGTCGGTCACTTCGTATCCGCTGTCGGTTATTCTGCGGACGGCATCTTCCAATGTGGGAGCGGAAATGACAGTCTGAAGCTGAGAAGACGACATAAGCGTATTTTCGTTTGCCCTTATTCTGCCGACGGCATAGGCGTATTCATACTGATTCATAACTTGCTCCTATGTCAGGCGAAAAGCATTTCGGATGCCTTTGCTCTGAGTTCGTCGGAATACGCCTCGAACAGTGCGTCAAATGTGCAGTTTATCTCGATTCCGCCGTACTTCAGAATAAATCCGCCGTCGGTTTTTATGGGAGTGTCTGACAGTGTCACACTGTGACCGAGCTTTGACACAAAATCGGCAGGACAGCGGGCAAGGTCTTTTTCGGAGAGGAACATTACGCCGTCGCCGTCGCGCAGGCTGTGTTTTGCGATATCGTAAAGCAGTTCAAAATATTTGTCGTCGTCAAGTGTGCAAAGACGCTTTTTAGCCGTATTTATAACGATGTTTATAAGTTCGTTTTTCATGCCGAGTATGGCACGGCGTTCACTTGTCACAGTCGATGATTTCGCACGCTCAACAGCCTTGTTAAACTCCGAATATGCCTGTTCCTTCGCTTCATTCACGATATTTTCGGCCTGCTCTTCGGCGTTTTTTATAATAGTATCCGCCTGTGCCTTGGCTTTTTCGATAATATCGGCACACTCTTTATCGGAGTCCGACATAAGTCGTGCCGTGATTTTTTCAAGAGACATATTTTCTCACCCTTTTCGAGCTTATTTCTCTGACGGCAAACTTAAGCGCCGACAAATACCTTCTTAAGGCTCATGATGGCAAGAAGAGAAACAAGCAGTGCGAGAACGGCGTATGTTTCAACCATGGCGGCAAAGATAATGGCTTTGCCGGACTGCTCGGGATTTTTGGCAACAAGGCCAACACCTGCGGCAGCTGTTTTAGCCTGATAGAGTGCCGAGAAAAGTCCGACAACAATCATCGGAAGGCATGCCGCAAAATAAGCAAGACCCTGATACCATGTAATATCCGCTGCCGAGCCGCTGAGAATACCGGTGTTTGAAAGAAGAAGAATAGCGGTAAGGAAGCCGTAAAGACCCTGTGTACCGGGAAGAACCTGAAGAATAAGAACCTTGCCGAATTTGGAAGGATCTTCGGCAACAACGCCTGCCGCAGCCTGACCCACAAGGCCTGTGCCCTTTGCAGAGCCGATACCGGGGAGCATAGCGGAGAGTGCCGCACCTAAAACAACAAAGAATATTCCGAGATAGTCAATAAGCGAAGACGAAGCTTCTGTTGCCGCTGAACCGAAAAGTGAAGATAAATCCATGATTAGTTTTCCTCCGTTATTTTGTAAGATTTTGTATTTGCCGCGAGGGGTACAAAGGCTCTGCCTCCGCCCTCGTAAAATTTGCCGAAGAACTCGACATACTGCAAACGGTTTGTGTGAACATAAGCGCCTATTACGTTTATGGCAAGGTTTGCGATATGCCCTACGATAAATACGACTATGAACATTATGAGCTTCAGAACATTGTTTTTCGGGAGAGTTCCGAGCATGTTCATAACATTAGCGATAACACCCGTGGCAAGCCCCAGCGCAAGGAGTCTTGCGTATGACAGCACGTCACCGAGATATCCGCCGAAGGTGTTATAGACTGCGTAAAGTCCGCCGCCTATCTTGCCTCCGATTGTCTTTGCGTCCCTGCCGCTTGTGAGAACTATAAGCACAAGTCCCACAATAAGAATCGGGATATTCACTTTAGACAGACCGCTGTGCACCGTTTTTACGGCGTTGAAAATAAATGTGCCGAGTGCAGTGTAATCATCGGGTATTGTATCCTGCAGAAACAGGCTGAAGAAAATGGGAGCCATACCGATAACCGCCAAAAATGTTGGAACGGTGTCGCAGAACGCATCGAATTTATGCCCGTTTTTAAGGTCCGTCACGCCTTTAAGTACAACACCCGTAAACAGATGAACAAGCCCCAGAATAAAGCACACGATAAGCACGTTCATAAGATCCGATACGGCGTCTGTCCATACGGGCTTAAAGAACGCCGGTGTGTAGTCGGATGACTTACCGAAGAAATTCTGTGCTATAACGCTTGCGGCGTCGCCGAACCAGCTGCCGTACATTGCACCCCAGAAAACGGTTGAAAGTCCGCAGAAGAAATACATTTTTATTGTATTCCTCATGGGTCTTTCCATATTGCGTTTAAAGAGGAGCAATGCCCCTGTCGCAAGAGCGATAATCATACCGTAGCCGGCATCGGAGAGCATCATTCCAAAGAAGAAATAATAGAAGAACGCCATAACTCCGGTGGGGTCAATGTCGCCCTTTGAAGGCATTGAGTACATTCCCGTTATGTTTTCAAGCGGCGCCGAAAAAGCGTTGTTTGAGAGAAGAACGGGGACATCCTCGTCTTCGGGCGGCTCGCTTATTTCCACTGCGGCATCAAAATGCTCGTCAATGTACTTCAGTGTGCGTTTTGTGTCACGCTCGGCAATGTAGCCCCGAACATAGAATATTCTCGATGATTCCGGGATATTGCCGAAAGCCCTGAACTTGTCTTTTCTGACAGAGAAATAATCGAGTGCGAACTCAAAATCGTCATACAGCGAGTGCTTTGAAGCCAGCTCTTCTTTAATCTCGGCTGCCGTCTTTGTGTTTTCGGCGATTTTTCCGACGCAGCTGTCTATCGCTTCCCCGACTGTGGTGTCACACACGGGAGCACGAACAAATCCCGCACTGCGAAGAGCATTTTCGACATCCGCGGCTTCCGTTTTCATGCAGTAGACCGCAATATTGGTCTGAAGCTCGTCCGCCGACACAATCTCAATTTCGATGCGGTCGTTTTCGGGCAGAGACTTCGCGAGGAGCGAGAGCACGTATTCACGGTCGACGTCACCCTTGATGCTGCCGAAGAAATAAGCCGTTTTTTCGGTCTTGCCCTCTTTAAGAGCCACATCGACATTTTTCCACGGTGTGAGAGAATCGATAAACGTATTAAATCGCACGTTGTCGGAATTAAGATCGCCGATTTTTTTGTCCGCCGATATAATTTCTTCACATGATTTCATTATATCGGGAATGCTCTTTGCCCTTTCGGAAAATTCTGCGGAAGTCATATCCTTTCGGGGCTCGAGCATTGCCGTAAGCGGCTTTTTGTTCGGACAGTAGCGAGAGAGAATATGCACGGCTTCATTTAGAGCACGGATATTTGCTTCCGCTTCGTTCTGGTCTCGGGTGTACTCCTTAAGCGTCATGCCGTCGGTATCGGTCGGAACGCTAAGCTCTAAGACACCTCTTCGCTGAAGATAATCGATTATGTCATTTTTTTGCTCTGTTGCGGCGACAAGCTCTATAATGTCAATTTTAAGCTTTGCCAAATCAATTCCCCCCGCGTACAGAATTAAGAAGGAGCTCGATTACAGCGTCCGTTGCCGCTCCGCTTCGCCTGCGAACCGTGTCCTTTAACGCCCTGACATCCTCGGATGACTTTGCGTCGGACTCCGCCTGAAGCCTTTTTGCTTCGGTCTCGGCATCTGACGCACCCGACAGATGAATTTCTTTAGCCTGCGTTTCGGCGTTTTGCATGATTTCGTCCGCTTTTGTCTTTGCGTCCTCAAGAATCCGCTCGGCCTGTTTTTCGGCGTCGGACAAACGGGAGTCGCATGTTTTTTCAACGGACAGAATACCGGATATTATCTGTGATGCCATTAAATCACCTCACAAAACAGATATACTCATCAGAAAACTGACTAATGGTCATTTTATCACCGTATTCCGATTTAGTCAACAGAATACGGCGATAAAGTTATACATTTTATTTATGCAAACCGCACAAATTATTCATACAAAATTATGACTATGTAACAAAGAAAACAAGAATTATATATTAAACAACACTCTCTGCGTGTTTGTCGGAAGAGTCGTAAATCGCCTGCATAATGCGAGAAGTGCCGACAGCGTACTTAATATCGTTTCTTGTGCGTCTGCCCTCTCTTACGGCTTCGATAAAGTCGATAACCTCATCACGGTGCATATCGTTCATTTCGTATGTGGGCTGAACCTCATAGAGTGCGCCGTTTTCTGCTGTGTAGTATGTGAAGTTGCCGCAGTATTTAAGACGTATGCCGCCCTTTGTTCCCATGAAGTCGATAAACTGCTCGTTTATGCCTATGTTCTGCGCCCATGCGCCGTTGAAGCTGATAACAGCACCGTCGGTTCTGACAAGACCCACAACGGAATCGTCAACGTCGTATGTACCGTGCTCAATGTCGGATGAATCCTTTGCCCACATGGATGTGGTGATATAGTTTTTCATGTCCTTGCCGAGCTTGCAGAATGCTTCACCGTCGCAGGAGAGAACTTTGGGATCGTTAAGGCAATACATTATAAGGTCAAGATAGTGAACGCCCCAGTCGATAAGCGAGCCGCCGCCCGACACAGCCTTGGTGGTGAATCCGCCGCCGAGTCCGGGGATAGAACGGTGCGCACGGAAGGATGCGTAAACATGATAAACCTCACCGAGCTTGCCGTCGGCTATCATTTCTTTAATGCGGTTTACGGAATTTGCGTAACGGTTGCATACACCGATTGAAAGAAGTCTGCCGGTTTCATAGGAAACTCTCTCCATTTCGAGTGCTTCGGGGAGTATTCTTGCGGCGGGCTTTTCGCACAGAACGTCTTTGCCGTGAAGCATGAAGTCGATTGATACCTTTGAGTGGTCGTCATTGTGTGTGCAGACGGATACTGCGTCAATATCGGCATCGAGAATTTCGTGATAATCGTATACAGCCTTGCCGCATCCGTACTTTTTGACGGCGGCATCGGCACGCTCGGGGATAATGTCGCAGAAATATGCGATTTCGGCATCCTCACTGGCAACGTATGCGGGGATATGAGCGGAATTGGCAATGTTGCCGCATCCGATAATTGCAACTTTGATTTTGTCTTTCATGATAAGGGCTCCTTTTGAGATATTAGTTTTTTGCACTTTCGGGAAATTTTATTCAAGTCTGAAAAATTAGCAATTAGCAGTTAGCAATTAGCAATGTCGGAAGACACTGTGTGTCTTGGATTGTATAGCTTCGCAGATTATAAGCTCGTTGAAAATATACAAATTACTTGTGAAGCAATGGTTTTTCCGATGTTGCTTTTGCATTGCATAACTCTTTGCTGCGACTGCTTTTGCGGAATTTTCCGTAAAGTGCTTTTTATATTATTAATTCCATTTTATATTTGTGGGGAGGGTTTGTCAAGCTTAAAGGGAAGAGTTTAAGGAAGGATTTTATATTTTTGTGTTTTTGACAGGTGCAAAAATGTTGATATTATACAAAATCAAAATCAAAAATAAAAAAGACCGTAT
>CAZTWO010000025.1:0-2167 GCA_964617965.1 uncultured Ruminococcus sp.
TGTATTTCATGAAATCACTTTGTTCGCTGTTTTGGTAGTAATTGTAGCTTGTCCACTTGTCGGTTGAACCGGCTTTGCTTGTGAGTTTTGACTTCAATGTTGCGTCGGTTATTTCCGTCTGCGGATATGAACCGAATCCGATGATGTCACCCTGACTGTAGGTGAATGTTGTGCCCTTGTCTGCGGCAAGAGCAATGATGGGGAGGCTTGTGAGCAACATGGCAAGTGCCAGAAGCAAAACAAGCGTGCGTCTGAGTGCGTTTTTCATATACATTTCTCCTTTTGAAAATATAAAAAACCGCTAAAGGCTCGATAAAACAAGCCGATAACGGTTAATTTACAATATTAAAACACAAATAACAAGGGTATGACTACCCTGTCTGTCTGTCTGTCTGTCTGTCTGTCTGTCTGTCTGTCTGTCTGTCAGAAATTTTCGCAGAGTACATTGCTTTTGTCAACCTTTTCTTTATAAATATTTCTCTCTATTCAAAGCATACTATATTCAGAGAAATTTGTCAAGGCAAAAAACAATGTATAATTGTAATCCGGACAAACATAGCAGACAAAAATCACCTATAAACATCTTCTGTCTGCGACATTATACCCGGATATCAAAAACTCCACACTCCACTCTCCAAACTCCACTCTCCTGCAACTGCTCCTTGCTCCTTGCTCCTTGCTAACTTATTTACCCAAGCTCCGGCACATCAACAAACTCAACAACCGGCTTCTTATACCCTTCGGTTTCAAGCACTGTTATTTCGTTTTCGCCCTGTTTAAGAAGCGGAGCGGGAATATAGCATGTGTGCTGAGGTCCTTCGCACCAGTATCTTGAAAGGCAGAAGCCGTTTATCCAAACGACACCCTTTTTGAAGCCGTCAAGGCGAATAAACGTATCCTTCGGTGCGTCGGCTATGTTAAGCGTACCCTTAAGGAACACCGGACGCTTTTCGTATTTGAGTTTTTTCGGCTCTTCGTAAACAAGCTTTTCGAGATTGTCAAGAGGCAATGTATACGCCTTCCAGTGCGAGATAAACTGCTGCCCCAGACGAACTCCGCCTATAATGCCCTTCTGATCCCACAGATGCTGACCGTAGTTTGTTCTGCCCATATTTTCAACGAGAATTTTTATCTCGCATCCGCCTGCGGGAACGGCAAAAGAAACTTTAGGCTTTTTGTCGTTTCTGTAAACAATACCCTCGAATTTGTCATCAACAAAAACATATGCTCTGTCGTGAACGGTCATATTAAGATCCGCTTTCTCTTTGGGACCCTTGACAAACGCCTTGTATACAATATAGCCGTAGCCCTGATTGAGCTTTTCCATAGGCACAGGCTGAATTACGTCAACGCCATTTGAAAGCACCTCAAGATTGTCGAACAAATCCGCTTTTTCGGTAAGAGCAACTTCACCGTATGCGGCGGTTTCGGGCTGACTTACTTCAATACCCTCATTTATAAAACCGTGCTTTGCGAGAACCTCTTTCATGGCAAAGTATTTTTCGGTCATATAGCCATATTCGTTTATGGGTGCGTCGTCGTCATAGCTGTTGACGGTGGGCTGATATTCGTCGTCTGTGCAGTTCGCACCGTTCCAGAAGCCGAAATTTGTGCCGCCGTGTGCCATATAGACGGACACACTGCCGTCGTTTTCGAATATTTCATCAAGACACTTTGCGGCCTCCTGAGGATTGCGGGCGTGATGCTTCTCTGTCCAGTGATCAAACCAGCCGTTCCAGTATTCGGCACACATCAAAGGACCGGTTTTCTGGAATTTGCGAAGATTTTTAAATGCGTTTGCCGCTCTCGAACCGAAGTTGCATGTTGCGTGAATTTCGGGAACAGTGCCGCCCGAGAGCATGAAATCGGCATCGCCGTCGGAAGTGAACAGAATCGAAGAAATACCTCTGTTTCTAAGTCCTTCCGCCAGATATCTTATATAAACGCTGTCGTTTCCGTAGCTGCCGTATTCGTTTTCAACCTGAACCATAATGACATTGCCGCCGCATGATGTCTGATGAACGGCGATAATCGGCACTACCGCATCAAAAAATCTGTCGACCTTTTCAAGGTATGTTTTATCCATGCATCTGAGTGACATATTGTCATATTTAAGAAGCCACCACGGAAAACCGCCGAACTCCCACTCGGAGCAGATATAAGGACC
>CAZTWO010000025.1:2267-17276 GCA_964617965.1 uncultured Ruminococcus sp.
TCGGTTTCCTTCCTCTTTCAGCTTTTGCTTTTTGTAAGAACACACAGAACATATCCGTCTGTCTTGTGATATTCATGCACCGCCACCGTGAAAAACGGATCGGAGCATGTTATTTTATCGGTGCTTATGTCAAAATCGGCATATCTGAAATCCGTTTTTATAGCTCTGCCGCTCGCCTTGAAATAGGCATCCTTAAGTGATTTATAAAGGGCGAAGCGTTCCGTAACTTCGGGCTCATCGCACGTTTTTCTGCATACGTTCTCGGTAAAGGAATAAGCCGAAAACGAAAACAAATCACGCAGTTCACGGTCGGAGCAAATTTCCTGCGCCTCTTTAAATTCAAACGGCTGTATTTTGCACATTCCGATGCCGCAGGTCTGTCTGTCAACGGCACAGCCTATCACATCGCCGTCACTCAGTATGCAGACGGCTGCCGAATAGTTGCTTACTACACTTGATGAATTGGGATTTACAAGAAGATTAAATGAGTATTCCGGCGCACGAAACTCCCTTGCAAGACACTGTCTCGCACATATCTCCGCACAGAACAGAACGGCACGTTCGTGGGCATCCTCAAGCTCCAGAAGCTTTTTCTGCCGTACTGGAGTGAGCATCGGATAATATTTTCTTGTCATCTCGTCCGAAAAATCATTTATGTTAAAAAATGCGTACTCCATTTCAGTTCTCCGTCTGATAAAGACCGATTATCGCGTTCACTCTGTCCATAACCATATTTTTAAGCTCTTCGGGGGCTTTTACTTTAATTGTATCGCCATACTGAACTATCCACGACACAAGCCCTTCATTTATAAAAACCTCGGCATGGAGCAAAAATCTGTCGCCGTCAATTTTGCGTATGTTTGAATTTTCGCCGAATTTGTCGAATATCTGTTCAAGCCGTTCGTTTTTGCACTCAAGCTCAACAGTCTCGGCAGAGCCCGAAAACATATTGAACGCCTTTTTTGTATAGTCGGCGGGGTCGAAACTGTTTTCGTACGGGCTTACTTCGGACAAATCGCGTGCGGGGTCGTCGAGAATTTCAACTACGGACATTCTGTCTATTCGAAGGTTCATCAGATTATCGTATTTTTCGTTATTCGCAACAAGATAATAGTGATCCTGTGACCAGATGAGCGAATACGGACTTAATATAAATTCACGGATTGATTTTTCGGTTGAAAATCTTTCGCCGATATTGCGTCTGATATACAAGAGCTTGACTTTTTTATGTTTTTTTATTGCGGCATCAAGTGTTTCGATAATATAGTAAATGCGTTCGTTGCCGCATTTGGCACGGGAGTCGACATATACCTGCCGTCTTAGGTCGTCCGCCTGATAAACGCTTAAATACGACTCGATTTTATCTGTCAGTTTTATTGTTTTTGTTTTGCTGATGAAATTCGCAGCCTGAACGGCATCGCACAGAAGTCTTATTTCCGCACGCTCAAAACGACGTTCACCGACAAAAAATCCCACTCGGGGTGTGCGTGTTTTTATGATATCGACACCGTATCTCCCAAGAATGTCAATATCTGTGTAAAGGGATTTTCGTTCGCAGACAATGCCGTATTGGTTTTCGAGAATTTCGGCAATCTCCGCGGCATTTAGCACATGATTTTCATCTGTATATTTTTCGAGAATATCCCTCAAATAAAGCAGCTTGAGTTTTGAATTCTGCTGACCTGCCATAAATTATCCCTTTCCGTAATTTATATTGAAAACACAGGACGTTTCCTGTATAATTTATTATAGTTGAAAACAACAAATAATTCAACAGCAAAAACAGGAGAAAGATATGAAAAACATTGATTATTCCGCCGTTAAAATCACGGGCGGCTATTGGCAGAAAAGACAGCAGGTTAACGCCGATGTCACGGTGAAAGCTATTTATGAGCGATTTGCCGAAACACACAGATTTGACGCACTTAAATGCGAGTGGAAAGACGGCGACCCCGATATGCCGCATATTTTCTGGGATTCGGATGTCGCAAAGTGGATTGAAGGCACATCGTATGTCTTAAATTCAAAGGACGACGAGGAAGCCGTAAAAATTATTGAGGAGTCCATAGACCGTATTATCGAGAACAGTGACGAAAACGGCTATTTCAACAGCCACTTTCTTGTAACGGAGCAGGAAAACAGATTTAAGAAAAGGGACTGCCATGAGCTTTACTGCGCGGGGCATCTTATGGAGGCCGCTGTCGCCTACTATAACACAACAGGCAGGGATCGTTTTCTTAAGGCCATGTGTAAATACGCTGACTACATAGAAAAGGTTTTCAAAATCGAAAAAAGCGCGGCGTTTGTGACACCCGGTCACCCCGAGCTTGAACTTGCTCTTATGAAACTGTATGAAGCCACGGGCGAGACACGCTATAAAGACCTTGCAAAATATTTTATCGACGAGCACGGCAGACACCCGAAGGACGCAAAATACCTCGGCGACTGGGCAAACGAATACTATAATCAGGATGAAATGCCGATAAAAGACCGCAGTACAGCCGAAGGGCACAGCGTTCGTGCGATGTATCTTATGAGCGGTGCGGCGGATGTCGCATACGAGTATAATGACGCAGAACTCAAAGCCGCATGCGAGCGTGTTTTTGACAATATTATAAAGAAGCGTATGTACATTACCGGCGGCGTGGGTTCTACAAATATCGGCGAAGCGTTTTCAATTGATTACGATCTGCCAAACAGAACGGCATACACCGAGACCTGTGCCGCAATCGCACTGGCGTTTTTTGCAGAACGTATGCTTAAATTCGGTGCGAATGCAAAATATGCCGATGCAGTCGAAAAGGTTATCTATAACGGTGCGTTGTCGGGTGTGTCGCTTGACGGCAAATCGTTCTTCTATGAAAATCCGCTTGAAATTGACCCCGATTTTAATAATGTAAACACTTCGACAACTCAAAAGGAGCGTTTTCCGATAACGGGAAGACTTGAATATTTCGGCTGTTCATGCTGTCCGCCGAACATTCTGCGTTTTATCGCTTCAATGTCGGGCTTTATGTATTCCGAGGACGAGAGCACGGTTTATGTTCATCAGTATATAAATTCCTCCGCTGAATTTGACAATACAGAAATCGAGATGACAACCGAATACCCCAAAGACGGCAAAATCACGCTGAAATGTAAATCCGACAAAAATTATATTGCCGTTCGTATTCCCGGTTGGTGCAAAAGCTTCACATTAAACCGCAGTTATGAGATAAAGGACGGCTATGCGTACATTAAGCTTGACGGCAGTGATGAAATTGAGCTTAGCCTTGATATGCCCGTTCGTCTTATGTCGGCAAACAGACGTGTTCATGATGACGCAGGCCGTGTTGCTGTCATGAGAGGACCCGTTGTTTACTGTGCCGAGGGTATTGACAACGGCAAGGATTTAAGAAGTATCAAAATTTCGCTTAACGCCGAGTTTGAAATATCCGACAGTGAATTTCTGCTGCCGACACTTAAGACAACGGCATACCGCCCAAAAGAGAACGACAGTCTTTATTATGAAGCCGGCGACGATTATTCCGAAATTCCGCTGACGCTTATCCCCTATTACGCCTTTGCAAACAGACACGAAACCGAAATGATCGTCTGGCTTTTAAGAAAATAATATCAAAGGAATATAACAGCAAAAACGACTGCAATCCCAGATTTTCGAGTTTTGCAGTCGTTTTATTCAGTCATTGCCTAAAATCAAAGATTCCATTGAACAAGCCCCCTCGAAGTTTCACCAAAGAAGTGAAATTTCGAGGAGGTGGGGATTATCTGATTACATTTTGTTTTGCGCCTGAGGATTTTCGGGGTTAACGTGGGTAACCTTGGCTTTGCCTGCGGCGAGCTCGTTTGCTTCCTTTGTTTTCTGCTTCTGTTCGGCGACGATTGATTTTACAACGCCGACGCTTGCACGCTCAGAAATCGCTCTGTTGAGTTCACCGGGCTTTTTAAGGTCGTATCTATCGAGCATATCGCTAAACTGCTTTGATTCAAAAACTCTGTGTACCATAGTCGACACAGTGCAGTTCGGCATCTTGCCTTTTTCGTTGACGGAGAGCAGCAAAACGGATGTCGTCTGCATTGCGAGAGTCTCGGCGGCGTAATTTTCCGCTTCGTCCGGGTTGCCGTCGGCAAAAGCCTTCTCCGACATTTTTTTGTATTCGTTAATGTCGTTTTTCAGCTTTTTGAGCATATCACTCTTGTATATTTCGGCAATCTTCGGCACAGCCTGCTTAAGGGGCGTGCTCAGCGTATCAAGAAGTTCTTCACCGAGAGGCTTAATGAGAAGAGATACGTCATCGATATAATCCGATACCTGTTCCTCATTATTTGTATCAATTTTTTCGTACTTCTTCTTAAAGAGAGGCGACTGAGAAATCATATCCTCAAGCTGAAGATACTGATTGTTCTGAACAAGAGTTTCAAGCACAAATCCCGTGGGGTCATTTGTTAACATGTATTTCATTGTAGCGGCAGTCAATGCGCCGACAACATTCTGACACGCCAGAACACGTGAACCGTGTGAAATAAAGGTTTCATAGCTGCTTTGACAACGTTCGATTTTTTCATTAAGATATTTTTCAGACGGGGATGCAGCATACGGCTGCGTGTCCTCTACCCAATCGCACTTTTCGTACAAATCCGTGAATTTGATAACATCATCAAATTTTTTGCATATATCCTTCTGAATTTTCTTCTCGTCATCGGTGAGATTCGAGCCGCTTTTTGCCTTCTCGGCATCCTCCTTGCTTCTCTGAAGAGCAACACGCACACTTTCGGGTTTGATAACATCCTTCGCAAGCTCAAGAAGTGCATCGCCGACAGGTCTGCAGAAAAACTCTTCGTCGTCAAGCATCATGTTCACATTTTCAGGAGAGAAGTTCTTGAAATTCTCGTTAAACGGACCGGACTCGATAATAAGCTGCAGCATAGAGAATGTCTGTCCTCTTTCAACTGCGTCCCTGAGCACCTCGGAAGGGGCTTCTTTTTTAATCATGTACTTAAGTGTCGCACCCGCCAGGGCCATCGCAGACTGCTCAATCGCCACCTTTCTATATACAGATTTATCGCTATTCGGTGAATAAAATCTGTACACCTTCACAGAGGATGCAATGTGTCTGTTAAGAATAATCTCGGCAGTTTTGTCACGTTCGGCAGTTTCCTTTGCGTCTTCAAATCTTTTTGCAAGCATTGATTTGAACAGTGCGGGTTCTTTTGCGCAGGGTTTTGACATATCCTTTTCGGGGACTATATCATAAACTGCTTCATTAAGTTCTTCGTCGTTGCCGTTTTTATTATCGACATTTTTGTCGTCGTCGATTATATTGATGTGATTGTTGTTTTCGGGCTCTTCACGGTTTTTCTCTTTGTTTTCGGGAGCGGCATTCTGTTCAACAATTGGGTTCTGCTTTGCAAGCTCAATATTTTCAAGGAACTCCTTGCCGACACCGAAACATTCTATGCGTGTCCTTTTTGAAGGTGCATTTCTCTCTTCTATCAGTTTATTAACCGATTCGGGTTCTGACAGTCTCTCGCTGAATTTAGACCTGAAGTAAGCGGAGGCGATAATCAGATCCGCAAGCTCCTTTGTTTTTCCGGCGTTAACAAGCTGACGGATGGGTGTTTTTATTTCATTTTCTTTTCCGTTATTACGCAGATTATCATTTCTTGCTTCTTCACCGTTTATAAGCTCCGCAATAACAAAACCGGCGATAAGATACTTTGCATTATTGAACATATTCCTGACGGCAATGTCCATATTTTTATTCCACTTTTTATCGCCGGGAAGGAAAAGCTTCTCTGTCTCAATAGTAGTCATTTCGGCATCGTATGCTTTTTTCTGTTCAGCGGCAAACTGCTCGACTGTGTTTCTGGCGGCATCAAGTTCACCGACATTGCCGTCAAGTCCATTGAACAGCTTATCGTACCCTTCGGCACTGCGTCTGCCGTCTTCAAGCTTAACCGCCATTTCCGCATCACGCTGTTCTTTTTGAAGGGCTTCAAGCTTTGCATTTTCAGCTTGTGCGGCCTTGGCTATAAGCTCACGTTTTGCTTCAAGCTCATGCTCCACCGCACTCATTCCGGCGTATTTGGGGTCGTTTTTCCATTCAGGATGTATCTGTGCTTCAAGCTCCGCTTTTGTACGCATTATTCTTGTGGATCTGCAACGGGAATAATAACCTATCTGACGCATCTTTTTCTCGGCAAAATCCAATACATCAAGAGCGAAATTAACACGTGCTGTTTCATAATCGCCGTCCCATTTTTTATCGGGATGCTGTTTTAATTTATGTGCGAGATATGCTTTTGCATCGGCACGAAGCTCCTCGAACTTTTCGGCGGAAGTCGTAATTTTATCTTCGAAATCACCGTTCTTATCAAATCCAAGCTTTGTAATTTCCTCAAGGGACGCACGCATATTTTCAAACTCTCTGGATGTGCGGTGCTTTTTGCTCCATCCTGCACAGCGTTCGACAAGGGAGTTTGCGGCAGTTGCAGTGCCCTGTATTACAATTTTTTCGGGCATATACTCATCATTATTTGTCGTGATTTCATCGGCTGTCATTTTGCCGATTTTGAGAATTGCGACACGACCGTCATTTTCGTAGACATTATATTCATCGGTTCTGTCGGCTATGACTTCATTGCCGGCGTTCAGTCCGTACTGCTTTAGAGTTTCATTAACGGATCTGCTCGCAATGTTAAAATATGCCATACCATCATGCATGAAGCCATATGCAAGTGTATTTTGCCGTTCGGCTTCCGTCGAGGGGATAAGTGTATCTACGGAGCTTGTCTGACGGTAATATTTATACGGGTCAAATATAGCGAAATAGGGATTTGACACCTGCTCGGCTAAATTTTCATAACCATTAACGGGAGTTGTATAATCCTGCCACCTGAGTGTAATCTCATTCTTCTGTTCGGGGGTACGCACAAGTCCGAATTTTTGGGTAAGCTCCTCGAACATATTTATTCCGACCATGGCAAGTGATTCGGAATAACCCAAAAAGACGTTGAACGCCTGTGTCATGCTGCCGCCGAATTTCGAGAAATTGCCGTTCATAATGGCAAGTGCGGCATCCTTATAGCTGTTAAGCTTATCTCGGTCGTGATCAATGGCTTTTTCGACTTCGTCATAAAGGAACTCCGCACGGTTATCAAAATCGTTCTGTGCGGACTTTTCGGCTTCAGCCTCGGGCTTATTTTCTTTTTTGATATAATAATCTTTACGGATATTAAGATATTCGTCTTTGCTTATAACATTATTGCCGAGAGCCGCCAATGTGACAACAGACTCGTTAAATCTGAGGCTTTCGTCCGAGCCGTCTGTTTTAAGAAGCTGACCGAGCCAGCGACCCATTGGAACGGATTTAATTGTGCCGTCCTCGTTTGTAAGACCGATGCGTTTTACGGTGCTGCGCCATTCGAGAGCCTGTCTTGCACGCATCTCGACATTTTTCATGACTTCGTCACGGCAGCGCTCGGAATATTCATAGCGGCTTATATTATCGGGACCGATTGTGTCGCTGTCGGGTCTTAATTTGCGGCAGTTTTCGGGCTTGGGATGACCGTTGCAGAAGTTTATAAACTCTTCATCGAGCTTATCGGGCTGAGGTCCCTTTTGTTTTATTTGATTTTTAACCTCGGCAATCGCCTGCTGCATCTGTTCGTCTGAAATTTCAACAGGCTCATTGCTGCCGTTTGTCAGCTTATCTAACAGCAGATCGAGATAAATTTGGAAAGTAGATGGCATTTTGTCGCACTCCTTTGCGGAAAATCTTTGAGGATTTTCTGAATTACAAATATAATACACCCGAGAAGGGGCATTTGTCTCGTTTTTTTTGAAATTTTACATAAAATTCAAAATAAACATTGTCAATGCAAAATTCTATTGAAGTCTTGATAAAAAATCAAAATTGTTTTATAATGTTGACGATAAAGAGAAAACAAAAAAGCTTACACAAAAGGAACTTGTTATACAATGAGTTATTCAATAGAACAGTTCAAATCGCTTAACAGGTTAAACAACATCATTATTACTCAACATGGACGAAAAAGGCTCATAGAAAGAAAATAAAAGCAATCGATATATGCAGTGCAATAAATACAGGAACAATCATTGAGGATTATCCTAACAGTTTTCCTTTTCCCTGTTGCCTTATATTAGGTTATGCAGACAGAAAACCATTACATATTTGTGCAAGCATTAACGAAGGATATATATACATAATAACTGCTTATGTTCCCGATACAGATAAATGGGATTTAAACCTTAAAACAAGAAAGGATGAAACAAAATGAAATGCATGAAATGCGGCAGTGAAAGTTATGAAAGCACCACAACAGAAGCGATTGAAACCGAATTCGGACTTCTTGTTATAAGAAATATTCCGTGCTTTAAGTGCACAGAGTGCGATGAGATTTTTTATACCGGCGATGTGGTACAGAAAATCGAAAGAATCACCGAAAGCGTAAAGCAGCTCATGCAGGAAATCACGATTATCGATTTTAATAAAGCAGCTTGACACAAATGCCAATACACAAAAAACGCAGGCGAGAGGTTATCCCGTCTGCATTTTTTATATGAGCTTATTTGGCAACAATGTTAACAAGTCTGCCCTTAACATAAAGCTCTTTGATAATATTCTTGCCGTCAATGGCGTTTTTGACATCGGCATCAGCCTTAGCGAGTGCGATTGCGTCCGCTTCGGTTACGTCCGTCGGCACCATAATGCGGGCCTTGATTTTGCCGTTAATCTGTACGGCGATTTCAACCTCGCTGTCAACGCACCTGGCTTCATCATATGAAGGCCACTCGCTTATCGCAAGCATACCGTCACCGAATACAACTTCGTTAATCTCTTCTGTTACGTGAGGAGCAAAGGGATTGAGAAGCTGAATAAAAATCTTAAGCTCGGTGCGTGTGATTTCACCGGCATCGTAAATCTCGTTGAGAAGTGTCATAAGAGCGGCGATAGCGGTGTTGTATTTAAGTGTCTCGATATCGTCGGACACCTTTTTGATTGTCTTGTGGAAGGAGCATTCGAGCTTAGACGAAGTAAAGCCCTCTTTATCGGACAGAATTGTCTGAAGGTTCCATACACGGTCAACAAATCTCTTGCAGCCCTTAACGCTCGATTCACTCCAGGGAGCGGCTTTTTCATAGTCGCCCATAAACAGAACGTAGGTACGAAGAACATCTGCGCCGAACTCGTCAACAACATCGTTGGGGTCAACAACATTGCCCTTTGACTTTGACATCTTGTCGCCGTCCGGTCCGAGAATAAGCCCCTGTGCGGTACGCTTTGCATAAGGCTCCGCAAAAGGTACTTCACCTATATCATAGAGGAAGCGATGCCAGAAGCGGGAATATATAAGATGGCGTGTTACATGCTCCATACCGCCGTTGTACCAGTCAACGGGACCCCAGTATTTAAGCTTGTCTTTATCGGCAAAAGCCTCGGTATTATGCGGATCTATATAACGAAGGAAATACCATGAAGAGCCTGCCCACTGAGGCATTGTATCTGTCTCACGTCTTGCCTTGCCGCCGCATTTGGGGCAGGTGCAGTTAACAAATGACTCGATTTTAGCGAGAGGGCTCTCACCGTCCGAACCGGGTGCGAAGTTTTCGACCTTGGGGAGCTTAAGAGGAAGCTCATCATAAGGCACGCCGACCATGCCGCACTTGTCACAGTAGACAATCGGAATCGGTTCGCCCCAATAACGCTGACGGTTGAATGCCCAGTCCTTCATCTTGTACTGAACACCCTTTTCGCCTATGCCTTTTTCACCGAGATAGGCTACCATCTTTTCGATGGAGTCCTTCTTTTTCATCATGCCGTTAAGGAATCCGGAATTAACCATTTCGCCGTCGCCTGTGTATGCTTCTTTTGAAATGTCGCCGCCCTTTATGACTTCTATTATGTCAACGCCGAATTTCTTGGCAAAGTCATAGTCACGCTGGTCGTGAGCGGGAACAGCCATAATGGCACCGGTGCCGTAACCCATCATAACGTAGTCTGAAATAAATATCGGGATTTCTTTGCCGTTAACGGGGTTTATCGCGCTGAAGCCTTCAAGACGAACGCCTGTTTTGTCTTTTACAAGCTGGGTTCTCTCGAACTCCGTTTTCTTTGCGCACTCGTTTCTGTAATCGACAACACTGTCGAAGTTAGTGATCTTGTCTTTATATTTATCAAGAAGCGGATGCTCGGGAGCCATAACCATAAAGGTTACACCGAAAAGGGTATCGGGACGAGTTGTGTAAACTCTGAGTGTCTCGTCAGTATCCTTGACTGTGAAATTAACGAACGCACCGGTTGACTTGCCTATCCAGTTTTCCTGCTGAAGCTTGATATTGGGGAGGAAGTCGACATGGTTAAGTCCTTCAAGAAGCTTGTCGGCATATGCCGTAATGCGAAGATACCATACGTCCTTTGACTTCTGAATAATATCCGAATGGCATATGTCGCACTTGCCGCCCTGGGAGTCCTCATTTGACAGAACAACCTTGCATGAGGGGCAGTAGTTGACAAGAGTCTTATCTCGGAAAGCAAGACCGTTTTCGAACATTTTAAGGAAAATCCACTGTGTCCACTTGTAGTAGTCTTCCTGTGTTGTATCTATAACACGGGTCCAGTCAAAGGAGAAGCCGACACGCTTAAGCTGATTTGTGAACTTCGCTATATTTGTATCGGTAACCTTTCTGGGGTGAATGCCCGTTTTGATTGCGTAGTTTTCGGTAGGCAGACCGTAAGCGTCAAAGCCTATCGGGAACAGCACATTATAGCCCTGCATACGGCGTTTGCGTGAAACAACCTCAAGGCCCGAATATGCTTTAATATGACCGACATGCATGCCGGCTCCGCTGGGATACGGGAACTCGACAAGGCCGTAGAATTTCTTTTTATCGGAATTGTCCTGCGCGTGAAAAACGCCTGCGTCCTCCCACTTTTTCTGCCATTTGGGTTCAACTGACTTAAAATCGTAGTTCATAAAATCGCCCTTTCAATAAAAAATAAAACGCCTCCGAGAAAAATTCTCAGGGACGATAAAAATTACCGCGGTACCACCCTGCTTGCGGAATACAATCCGCCCGCTTTATGCCGTTAACGCCGAACATACGCCGTTTCTTATAAGATTGCACGTTGGGAAACGGGACTCGGGAGTGAGACTGCACTTAAGCTTTGCCGCCGATTTGCACCGAACATCGGCTCTCTGAAGGCATTGAGATAAATGCATAATTCCGTCGCTGTCTTTTTGCATGAGTATAACACCAAATTCGGGTAATGTCAAGCTAAATAGAATTTATTAACCGAACCGAATAAGCAAAGAAAGTGAGCAAGGAGCAGTTTCGGAAGTCCTGCGGACTTGGATTATATGGCTACGCCACTTGCAAAGAATACTCCACTCTCCACACTCCACTCTCCACACTTCACCTAAAGGGGCGGGGCCAGGGGCCGGTGAACAAGGAAGTCCTGCGGACTTGGATTATATAGCTGCGCCTCTTGCAAAGCCGACTCTGCACATCTACCGCCAAAACACATGATTAACATATGCGAAGATTAACTGCTCCGTACTCCTTGCTCCTTGCTCCTTGCTAACTCCCGTTTCCCATACGCAACACAAAAATACTGATTATTGACTTTATAATATAATTATGGTAACATTTTTCTGTTTTAACAGCTTATAATTTGCGAAGTCTTACAATTCAAGACACGCAGTGTCTTCCGACATTGCTAATTGCTAACTGCTAATTGCTAATTACTTCCGGTTTTCGCAAATTACACGGCATTTTTACGAAAAGCAACTTAAATGAAAGAGCAATATATGAATCGGCAAATTATTATAACAAAAACAAAGGCAATAAAGAAAAAACGGCTTTGCACTGTGGGCATTCTGCTTGTGCTTGCCGTGGTTTCTTTTTTTGTCTGCATATGTGCGGGATCATCGGGCATGGGCTTTATCGATGTCGCAAAAACGCTGTTCGGCAAAGGTACGGACTCTCAGAAGCTTGTTCTATTCAATATCCGTCTGCCGAGAGTGCTGGCGGCAATAATTGCGGGCGGAGGCTTATCCGTATCGGGATGCATAATGCAGAAGGTGCTCGGCAACCCCATGGCATCCCCGTCTACGCTCGGTGTTTCAAACGGTGCGGTATTCGGTGCGAATGTCGCTATAATACTGTTCGGTGCGGGCAGTTTCGGCAGTGCGATTAACGCAAAGCTTACGGTGTCAAATCCGTACATTATAACGCTGTGTGCGTTTCTGGGAGCTGCTGTCGGGATTGCGATTATTCTGCTTTTATCGATAAAAAGCGGATTTTCTTCGGAGACAGTTGTGCTGTGCGGCGTTGCTGTCGGGGCGTTTTTCTCCGCCGGGACTACACTTATTCAGTATTTTTCCGCCGATACGCAGGTGTCGTCCGCTGTGTTCTGGTCGTTCGGTGATTTAGGCAGAGCATCATACAGAGAATGCGTATATATGGGCATTATCACCGCTGTAGGCATTTTGTTTTCCGCTTTTGCCTCAAGGGATCTCGACATAATGAGCGGCGGCGACGAAACCGCGAAAACACTCGGAATAAACACAGCCGTTTTAAGATGCGTCAGTCTGTTCCTGGCGTCACTTATATGTGCCGTATGCGTTGCGTTTCTCGGAATAATCGGCTTTGTGGGGCTTATCGCTCCGCATATCGCAAAACGCCTTGTGGGTGAAAGAATGTGTTTTCTTATGCCGTCAAGTGCGCTGTGCGGAATGACACTGCTGCTTTTATCTGACTCTCTTGCAAGAAGCGTTATTCCCGGGGTGTCACTGCCTGTCGGTGCGGTTACATCATTTTTCGGCGGACCGGTATTCCTGTTTCTGATATTAAGAGAAAGACGAGGAAGAATTGCCAATGCTTGAAATTAAGAACATTTCTTTCTCTTTCGGAAAATCCGAAGTACTTAAAAACGTTTCATTTAATGCCGAGAGCGGCAAATGCACCGTGCTTTTAGGCGTAAACGGCGAGGGCAAAACAACTCTGCTTAAGTGCATCTCCGGAATTTTGCGTCCCAAAACGGGCGAAGTGACATATAACGGCAAAAATATATTAAAGCTGTCATCATCGGGCAGAGCACACATAATTTCATATGTTCCGCAGAGTGCCCGATTTGCGGATATTGACGTATTTAACACCGTGCTGTCGGGCAGACGAACCTGTGCCGGGCATATTATGACAGCGAAAGACACCGAAAAAGCCGCTGACGCCATAGAGCTTTTAGGTCTCAGTGACCTTGCCGACAAAAGCGCAAAAACACTCTCGGGCGGTGAACAGAGAAAGCTTGCCGTCGCTCGAGCTCTTTGCACCGACGCCGATATAATAATAATGGATGAACCGCTTGCAAACCTCGATTTGGGGAGTGAGACTTCGCTTACAAAGATGATAAGAGAGTTATGCAATAATACGGGCAAAACCTTTATTGTGACAATGCACGATCTGTCTCTGTCGACACGCTTTGCCGATAAATTTGTAATGCTCAAAGACGGCACGGTGTTTGCCGAGGGGAACGAGAGCATCATTTCAAAAGAAAATATCAGGTCTGTATATGGCATAAACGCCGATATTATAAAACAAAACGGACACACTGTTGTTGTGCCCGAATAAGAAAAGGAATAGCATATGAAAAAATTTACAGCTTGCATTCTGGTATTGACAACACTTATCTTCGCTTTATGTTCATGCGGCACTTCGGAAGAAAACACCGAAAGCACCTCCCCTGCCGTGTCTGACGGCACCGTTCAGATAACCGATATGCTCGGCAGAACGGTAAGTGTCCCGAGTGAAGTCAAACGCCCTGTGTGCATAGGTGCAGGATGTCTGAGACTTTATTCGTACATCGGAGATATGTCAATTTTAGCAGGTGTCGAAAACTGCGACAAAGGTGTTCTGTTTACGGCAAGACCGTATCAGTACGCAAACAACGAGCTGTTTAACTCACTTCCGACAATCGGTGCGGGCGGTTCACAGGGTTCGCCCGAGGCGGAGGCGATTGTATCCGTTAATCCCGATGTCATATTCGCAATTTACAACACAATGGAAGCAGCCGAATTTGACGAGCTTCAGCAGAAAACGGGTATTCCGGTTGTAGTGCTCTCTTACGGTCAGACTGAGGCGTTTGACGATGCGATAAACGATTCTCTTACAATTATGGGCACGGTTTTAGGCAAAACCGAACGCACGGAAGAAGTAAAAAAATACATTGCGGACATAAAAGAAGACCTTGAAACACGCACAAAGGATATAAAAGACGAAGACAAAAAAAGTGTATATATCGGCTGTCTTAACAAGAAGGGTACGCACGGTATAGAGTCATCATCCGCAGACTATTCACTTTTTGACGCTGTGAATGCGAAAAATGTTCTCGATGAAGCCGGTTACAACGGATATCAGAGCAGTATTGACACAGAAACACTTATTACACTTAACCCCGATGTTATTATTCTCGATGCCGGCGGACTTGAGAATTTCAAGACGCAGTATAATGAGAACAAAAAGGTGTACGACAGCATAACGGCATTTAAGAACGGTGAAGTATATGTACAGATGCCGTATAACGCTTATTATACAAATCTTGAAATAGCCTATGCCGACGCGTATTTCATCGGAAAAACACTCTATCCCGAGACGTTCTCGGACATTGACATAAACGTCAAGCTTAAAGAAATAACCGAGTTTCTGTTAGGCACAGACTGCACACAGTATGTGTATGAGCTGACAGGACGGGAGTATGGGAAGCTTGAGCTAAATAGTTAGCAAGGAGCAAGGAGCAGTGACAATTAACAATTAACAATTAATAATTAACAATGAAGGAAAACGCTGAAGCGTTTTGGATTATAAGCTGACGCAAGAGGCAAGATAAACAAAAAAGTTTTATTTCCGCGAAGCTATAAAATCAAGACGCGCAGTATCTTCCGACATTATGCATTCTACATTCTTCATTCTTAATTGATAACAAAAACCTT
>CAZTWO010000026.1:0-14533 GCA_964617965.1 uncultured Ruminococcus sp.
TTGCACCGCTTTCTCTGTTTGACGAGATAATACAATGAGGACTTTAATCGGAATTAAAAAAAGTTACAGGGTTGTAATATTTTTAAGGTTTGAGGAATGGGGCGAGCGAAGCGAGCCTGAAGCCCGAGCCGCCAGGCGAGGGCATGTCGCGAGGAGCGACAGCGACGAGCGAAGCCGAGCGAAGCGAGGCAAAGCCCGAGGAGTGGCAACGCCACGACGAGGGCACGGGCGGCGAGGAGAGCGACAGCGTCGACGAGCCGCAGGACGCGACGACGAACGCCTGCCGACGGGCAGGCGTGAGGAGGAGCGTTTCCCCGAGCGAAGCAGATTTATGAGGGGCTGCCCGTGGCTGCCCTCACAAATCTGCTGAGCGGAGGGTGCCGCCCGGAATGTGGCTTCCGGCAGCACGCCATACGAGCGGCATGTCATTTTACTTAAAAGGAATGTCACTCCCGGGCGGCAAAACAGCCCCGATTTTGCAGCAAGCTTGCAATCAAGCGAAAAATCTTCCCTTTAGCGAAGCTCTATAATCCAAGACACGCAGTGTCTTCCGACATTGTTAATTATTAATTGTTAATTGTTAATTGAAAAGAATTGCTAATTGCTAACTGCTAATTGCTAATTGTTCTCCCCCTTTGCCGAAGAACCGGCTGCACGAAAAAAAGCACCGACAAAAGTCGATGCTTAAAATCGCAGCTTAAAATTTCGATTAACCGGATCAGACGGCTCTCGTAACCTTGCCCGAACGGATGCAGCGAGTGCATGCATACACTCTGCAGGGGGAACCGTTAACAACAGCCTTAACCTTCTTAATGTTGGGCTTCCAAGTTCTGTTGGATCTTCTGTGGGAGTGGGATACCTTGATGCCGAATTTTACGTCTTTGCCGCAAAAGTCACACTTTGCCATTGAGAGCACACCTCCTTTGAAATATGGGTAAAATTACCCCTCGTAAATCGCAAGAAATATATTAACAGATATGCACCGGAATTGCAAGTGTTTTTTTAAACTTTTTTATTGAACCTCAAAAGCACGAACGTTCCCGGACATGATATTCGGGCGATTAATGACAAGTACATATCGTTACGAAACATAAAACGGTCGCAGCACCCGAATTTACGGGGATTGCGATTGTTTTTTCCGCTCAGACTGTCAAAAACGGGATTTTACTCAATAAGCCCGAATTTTGCAAGACCTTTTGCTATTTTTCTTCCCATCGGGAGCATTAAAATATCTTCCTTGGGGATGGAATGAGTCGCAAGCAGTGCAAGAACATATGTAACAACCGCCGCGAACACACCGGCTATCACGCCTAAATTGGCGGCGTTCAGCAGTCCGCCGAGCCCCTCCTCGGGCAGAAATCTGTTGTATGCGGCGTCCGCACCCCATGCGGCAACACCCGACAGCACTGCACAGAACAGTGGCTTTAAGAATGTGCCCATTATATCGTATTTCAGTCCCGTTTCTTTTTTAAGCACGACAAGACCGTATGCGACCATTATTATATTGCACAGAATCGAACCCAGAACTGCGCCCTGAATATTGATTGACGGAATGCTTACGATAAGAAAATTTGCGACAATTTTTACAATGGCGCCAATCGCCATGGCCTTTATCGGAACATCCGCGCGGTTGACAGCCTGAAGCATATTCGTTATAGGCTGAGTAAGCGCAAGAAAAACAACCGACACGCCGTAAAGCATCAATATCGGCGCGATATACGGAATAGCCGGTGAAATAGTCTCGCTTGAGCCGTATATAAGCTCCAGAATATCATCGGCAAGGGCAACCATACCGCACCCCGCAGGATACGCAATAAGCAATGTAAGACGAATGACGGAATCAACCGCCTTGTTGACTTCATCCCATTTTCTCTTTGTCCACGCGGCGGACAGCACCGGAATGGCACTGAGCCCCAAGGTTATCGTAAAAGTGGGAACAATATTTTTAATTTCTATTACCGTATCATATGCACCGTAAAGATAATCCTTAAACGCCACGGCATCGGCGGCTGTGTAGCCCTGCGAGGATACAATACCGGGATACATGGCGGCCACGGTGTCAAAATGCTCGCTTAATACCGCCATAAGACGGTTCGGTATTACCCAGTTGTCGATAAGCGTTGTTACATTGAATATAAGAGAGCTTACGGCAATCGGTATCGCTATTTTCATAAGCTCTTTTGAAAGAGCACCGAAAGACAGTGCGTCGGGCGAAGAGTCAAGCTCCCCTTGCGTGATAAGATTTTTTTCAAAGCGGTGACGGAGCATCAGATACAAAAGTCCCATCAAAGAACCTATCGTCACACCGGCTATTGCCGCCGCCGCGGACCACGCCTGAACCTTTTCGGTTACAATCGTATTGAGATACGGAATTTTATCGGCAAATGTCGCACCCGTTCCGACAACGACGTTTATTAAGAGCCAGCCGAAAATAAGCTTGCCGCCGGCTTCAAACACCTGTGATATGGCGGACGGGGTCATATTTCCGAGTCCCTGATAATAGCCGCGGTAGCCGCTCATCACACAGCAGAAAAACAGTGACGGTGCAATTGCGAGAATTGCCGGCACGGCGTTTAACACACCGTCTGACTGCGACGACGCAAACGGCACGGCAAGCACGGCTATAAGCACCATGCCCACAACGCCGAAGAGCGAGAAAAGCAGAACGGAAACGTTAAACAGCTTTTTGACATCCTTGTATCTACCCTCCGCCGCACGGGATGCCACCATTTTTGAAACGGCAGTCGGCAGTCCCGCCAGGGCTATTGTGTAAATGGGCGTATAGATATTGTATGCCGTGGCATAATAACTTTTGCCCTCAAGCCCTATCTGATATGTAACATAGACCTTAAAGAAAATGCCTATTATTTTAACGGCCAATATCGCGAGCGACAGAATTAAAGCGCCGTTTAATACCGATTGTGATTTTTTTGCCATGAGGACCTCCGAGGTATTACTTTGGTTAAGAATCAAAAATCAACGAAAACCGATTACAGCTTTGAAAAATATTTCTGTATGGGACTGTTCGGCTTCAGCGGATTTGTCATTTCAATTTTCCCTTCGTCAATAAGAGGCTTAACGTATTTTGAAATTGCGTAGCTCGGTGTCGAGACACCCAGAAATCCCGCTATTTCCATACGTGTTCGGGGAGTCCTGCAGAACTCGACAAGCGCTTCCGAAGTGCTCATTTCGGTTCTCAAGCCGTCGGAATTTTTATAGAGCACCGCCGCAAAGCTGCCCCTGCTGTCCTCAAAAACGGGAGCGGGCAGCCCGGCGTTTTTCATCTCCGCATAAATCGTCGGAATGCCGGAGTATCTGTTTTCGGTAAATCCGAGGGTTTCCATTGCCGTTGCGAGAACCGGATTTCTTGTATCGGGCTGAACCTTTCCGAGTCTGTCAACAGTCAGTCTGCCGTACAGTCCGCCCGGGTTTCTTACTTCAAGACGGTCACTGTACATGATAAGCTGAATCGGCATGCCTTCGGTGTGAATGCTGTAATCTCTGTGAACAAGGGCATTCAGAATAACTTCTCTGACGGCGGTAAGGGGATATTCGAATCTGTCTGTTCTCTTCCCTGTCTGAGGGTCAATTGTCGTGCTGACACGCATATTGTTTTTTACAAACTGCAAAGCACCGTCGAGCATTTCACCGATTGTGCCTTCTATCCGTCTGTTATCCTTAAAACGCTCCCCGTTTTCGCCGAGCTGACCTATATCTGTGCCGTACACCGCAGTCGCAATAATCGACAGCTGAGGAAAATACGCCTGCGGATACACCGCAAAAAGAAGCACACTTGCAAGTGTAAGCTTGCCGTCTTTTGTAATGCCCATCAGCTCATTAAAGCTGTCATCGGCAACCTTTGACAGATTTGGCTTGTTCTTTTTGCACTTCAGTTTATATTCTTCGAGCTTGTCGGCATCAATCATCGACATGCCGGCTCTGTCAATTACTCTTGTATCATCCTGATACTTTTGTCTGTACGCTTCATAGCTGTAAATTTCGTAATCCGTCATGGGCTCATCGGAATCACCGCAACGGATATACGAGCCTTTTATTTTGCCCTTGCCCTTGTAATAGCACGGTCTTGCGGTAATTTCAATTCCCGGAATTTCCGCGGATACTATGCTTTTTCCTTCTGTTTCGCAAACTGTTATAAGCGGTCTTACCGGGGGTTCCATTTCTTTGCACTGATTGTTTATCTGTTTTTGCAGATCCTGTGTATCATAAACTCCGACGACCGAAAAATCACTGCTTTCGTCTATTCCGAAAACTATAATTCCGCCGTCATCCTGATTTGAAAAGCTTGAAAGAGTATCATACAGCTTTTTCGGGCAGTCAAACCGGGCGGCCTTTATCTCAAGTGTTCTTGACTCGGTCTTTGACTTTTTTATTGTATTGACAAGCTTTACAAGTTCTTTTGTTTGCATAATATCCCTCCCTTGCCATAATTTTACAACGGTTTTTAAAATATTTCAACAAGTTTCAAAATGTTTTTCAAAACTTTCAAACAAATTTTCAAACTTTCAAAGAGTTTTTCAAAGTTTCAAACAGATTTTCAAAACTTTCGAAGAATTTTTCAAACTTTCAAACACTTTTTCAAAAGTTTCGAAGAGATTTTCAAAGTTTCAAACACTTTTTCAAAACTTTCAAACGATTTTCAAAAGTTTTCAAATCATTTCAAAACTTATTCATCCGAAATAAGGTTTGCCTTTACAAGATGCGACACGCTCAGTTTCCGGGTTTTGCCGTCCTCAAACTCGGCGACTATCGTGTCCCCGGTGCGTGCGGTCACGGTGAAATTGCCGAGCTTGCGGTGATTGAATTTTCCGCCGACAGTTACACTGTCATTAGAGAAAAATCCGCTCTCTCCGCCTGCGTCCTGCACGGAATATGTCGCAAGCTTCAGCGGTGTGCCGATATCGTATTTTCTTGCTGCGTTAAGAGCCGCCTCGTGCCGCTTTTCTATCTTGCGGCGAAGCGTCTTGCCGAAAACCTCATCCGAAAAGCTCGTTTCATAGCTTTTTGATGTATACGTAAATATATTAAGATTGTTTTTCGCACGTGTCATGGCTACATAGAAAAGCCGCCGCTCCTCCTCCGCCTGCGTTTCGGACTGTTCGCCCGTAATATCCTCACGATTGTCCGCCGGAAGAGTTCCGTCAAAGGCGTTTATAATATATACAGTGTCATACTCCGTGCCCTTCGCACCGTGAATTGTTGACAGCACAGCGCCTTTTTCTTTTCTGCCGTCACCGACTGCCGTTTTAAGCGTCCCGAGATGCTCAAGAAAATCCGGCACGGTTTTGTCGTCCTTTGCCAGAATGCTCAGTATTTCCGTTTTGTTGATATCTGTCCCCTGGGTATACCCGGCGTATCCCGGCAGGAATGCCGCAAGAAACACGCCCGTTGAAACATTCGATTTTTTTATTCTGTCAAGCGTCTGCTCGATTTTTCCGCATTTTTCAAGTGCCGGCTGCGACAAAACTCTGTTTCGTTTAAGGCAGTCAAACACGCTCTTTTTCTTTTTCACCGCTTCATTCACGGCGACAAGAGCGTCGTTTTTCGAGATGTAAAGCCCCAATTTATAATAGAGCATCATAAATGCGTCGCTGTCATATCTGTTATACGCAAGCTTCAGAATATTGCCGATATCCGTGACCGTTTTGGATGTAAAAAACGTGCAGTCGTTTTCACGGCTCGTAAACGGAATGCCGCGTTTTATAAGCATATCGATAAGCGGCAGCGCACACTCGTTATTTCTGTAAAGCACGGCCGTATCGGAATCGGCATCTTTCAGAATACCGCACAGTGCCGTATACTGGTCTTCAAGCGTCGCAACGGGAATTTCTTTCACTTCCCCGTGGGCGGTTCTTGATGCGAACATATTCTTCTGTATTCTCTGCGTGTTCTTGGAAATAAATCCGTCCGCCGCTTTTACTATTTCGGGAACGCTTCTGAAATTTTCTTCGCTTTTGAGAATTACGGCGTTTTTGTATTTTTCGTTAAAGGTCAGCAGAAATTCGGGATATGCCCCTCTGAAGCCGTAAATACTCTGGTCCTCATCCCCGACCATGAAAATATTGCCGCTGCCCGCTAAAAGTCTTATTATGCAGTGCTGGATTTTGGATGTATCCTGTGCTTCATCCACGCATATATACTTAAATCTGTCGTGATATTTTTTTCTGAGTGACGGATAGTTTTTAAGCATTGACAAAGCGTAAACAAGCTGATCGTCATAATCCATCAGACGCTGCTCACGCATATAGTCCGTATACGCTTTATATATCTTTGAAATTGCCGTTCCCCTGCCGTCAAGCTTTTTTATTTCTTCATCGGTCAGCATGCTGTTTTTTATGCAGGTTATACTGCGGCGTATTTCGGAAATTGTCGCTTCCGACGGATATTCGTCGTTAAGCTTAAGATAAATTGCGCCGATTGCGGAAACTGTCTTGCGTTCGTCCGTCTGAAGTGCAAAGGGAATACGCCCGGTCATATTCGAAAAATCGTTGATTATTTTCTGTGCTATGCCGTTAATCGTGCGGAACTCCGGCGGTTCAAGCTCCGGGAACATTGCATGAAAGCGATGTCTCATCTCGTTTGCCGCCGCCACCGTATATGTAAGTACAAGAACACTGTCGGACGGTATCCCTCTGTTTTCTATCATCTCGCCAAGGCGTGCGATAAGCACCGTTGTCTTTCCGCTCCCCGGCACCGCAAGCAGCAAAACAGCGCCGTCGATATTTTCGACAGCGGCAGACTGCTGAGGGTTCAGTTGGCAACTTATATCATACATTATACATTAAAAAAACAGTTAGCAAAGAGCAAGGAGCAGTGTCAATGCAGAATGTAGAATGTAGAATGCATAATTTCGGAAGACACTATGTGTCTTGAATTATATAGCTTCGCAATCATAAAAGCATTTTCTTAAAAATAAACTAACATTCAGCGGAGCTTTATAATCCAAAACGCCTTTGGCGTTTTCCTTCACTGCTCCTTGCTCCTTGCTCCTTGCTCACTTTTTACAGTTTCATCTGCTCATTTATACTCTTCATAAAATCTACATCCACCTTGACAACTTCCCTGTCAAACGTCAGCAGGCCGTTTGTTTCATCCTCAACGTCGCTGACTTCGGTGTAGACAAGAGCGGAAAGGCCCTTTGAATAGATAAGGGGCTTAAGTCTGTCAATATAAAGATGATGAAGAGCAGAAGAGAGTTTTTCTTTGCTTTTGAATATCTTATAGCCGAATGTTTTTTCGGTATTGAATCGGTGTCCGTCAAGGCTCATTGAGTAGCCGCCGAACTCCGTCAGAGCTATTACACGGTTGTCGTCCTTATTAAGCTTCGGGAATACAAACGGCGTAAAGTAAATATGGAAGCTGTTTATGTCGCCGACACCCTGATCGTGCCAGCCGCTCGCATGGTCGATTATTCTTGTGGGGTCTTTTTCACGGAAAAATCTCTCTGCCTTTACTGCGTCAAACTGCCCCCAGCCCTCGTTAAACGGAACCCACATACAGATTGAAACGGTATTGTAAAGCGTATTTATCATACGCTCGGCATCCGTATAATATTCCTTTCTGCCCTTGGGGTCATCACGGGAGAACAGCTTATAATTCTTCTCGCCGTCCGACAGCACGCCGACTTTTTTGGTGCATGTCGCAAGCTGAAACGCCGGGCACACGGCAACAGCGGACTGCTTTACGGGATAGCCGCCGTTTACCATATCCTGCCATACAAGCATTCCGAGGCGGTCGCAATGATAATACCAACGCAGCGGCTCAACCTTTATGTGCTTTCTGAGCATATTAAAGCCCATGTCCTTCATTGTCTGTATATCATAAATCATGGCTTCATCCGAGGGCGCCGTATAGAGACCGTCACTCCAGTATCCCTGGTCGAGAAGTCCGTTCTGGAAATACGCCTCATTATTGAGCATAAGACGGGGTGTGCCGTTTATGTCCTTGCCGACGGAGAATTTACGCATACCGAAATAGCATTTTACGCTGTCGTCGCCGTAGTTTATATACAAATCATAAAGTTTTGGATTTTCGGGAGTCCAAAGCTCATAGTCATTAAGCGCTATGCAGGCGCTCTTGCCCGAAATCGTAAGCGCGGTCTTGACCTTGTCGCCGTCCTTAACGGTATATGTAACCGTGCCGGCATCCCCAACGGTGTCAAGCTCGACTTTTATTACATTTGTATCTATATCGGGAGTAAGACGAACGGACGCGATATGCGTTTTTGGCATTTCTTCAATCCACACCGTCTGCCATATACCGGACTGGGGCGTGTACCATATATTGCCCCGCTTTGAGGTCTGCTTGCCGCTTGCCTGCGAACCTGTCTCCGACGGGTCGGTAACGGACAGAGTAAGCTCGTTTTCGCCGTCTTTTATTATATCGGAAATATCAAACTCAAACGGATAATAGCCGCCCTCGTGTGTGCCGAGAACAGTGCCGTTTAATTTTACTTCGCACTTATAGTCAACCGCACCGAAATGAAGCACGATCGTATCGTTCGTCTTTTTGAAATCAAACTTTTTTCTGTAATAAAGCGTATCATTCGGTGTCACGGTTTTTTCGACACCGCTCAGAATCGTCTCGGGACTGAAGGGAACAACAATCTCGCCCTGATAATCCGCGAATTTCTCTTTTGTGGGATAAATCGCATAATCCCATTTGCCGTTAAGACAGATAAAGGAATTTCTCTCCATCTGCGGACGAGGGTAATCATTCAAGGGACATTCTGTGTTGAGGGTCTTGCCCCAACGTGTCAAAAGCTTTTCCATTTATATCTCTCCTGCTGTGTTATTCTTCTGTATATGCATTTTCAAAATAAATTCTGTCTTTGCCCGCACCGACATAAACGCCGTCAAGCGAGTTCATACATACAAAATTGCTCGCTTCACTCCACACGGGAATTGCGGCGGCTTCGCTTATGAGAATTTCATCCGCCTGCTTTATAAGCTCGGGTTTTTCTTCGTCGGACGCCTGCTTAAACTGCGATATTACGCCGTTTAGGGTATCGTTCTGAAGTCCGGTTATGCTCAGAATATCATCAAACACCGTTCTGCCGTCATTGTAATCCGTCTGAAGCGGATAGAACGCAATCTCATAATCGCCGCTTTTCACACGGGACAGCAGTTCGGACTTTTCAACCTGTTCAAGCTTTATGTTAAGCTTTATGCCGAAAATTTTCTGCCATTGCTGAAGCTGTTTTTTGAGCGTCTCGCCGTTTGATGTATCGACAAGAACCGTGACGGTGACGTCCTCGCTTTTAAGCTCCTCTAACGCCTTGTCAAGAACGGTCTGTACATTATCGGTGTTATAAAAATCATTCTGCACCTCTGTTTTTCCGACACACTCGGGCACGACGGAATTAACCTTTGTCATGCCGGCGGTGTCGCAGATATACGATATATCCGTACCGTAAAGAAATGCCAGCCGCAGATTTTTATTCGACAGATTTTCGTTTGCCGTATTTATAAAAAACACTCTGTTTGTGTCGTTTACGGTTATCACACCGTCTGTTTTGCCGAGCGACATACCGTCAATCGACGCTTGCGACAGAAACGCGCCGCTATAGTCTTCATTATCAAGCTTTTTTATAATTGAAGCTTCGTCCGTATTCACATAAAACCAGAGTGTGTCCGCCTTCGCCGTGTTGACGCCTGTATAGCCGGAGCATTTGCGAAGCCTGTATGTGCTCTCGTCAAAATAAGACAGATAGAACGGGCCGTTTGACATATTGTACGCAATAAGAAGCCCGTATCTGCCGCCGCACGCCTCAAAAAACGTACGGTTGCACGGCATCGTTATCGGCTCTGCCAGAACGGACAGAAAATTATCATCCGCCGCTTTGAGCCTGATTTCAAGTGTATATGTGTCAAGTGCCGCAACGCCCAGCTCCTCGGGCTGTTTTTCGCCGTTTATTATCTCTTCGGCGTTCAGGACGGAGCTTAATATCGTACTGTCCGCCGCACCTGTCGCAGGGTCAACCGCCCTCTGAAGTGCGAACACAAAATCATCCGCAGTGACCTCGGGTGCGAAATTTTCGGGGAGCTTGCTTTCAAGCTGTTCACGGGCGTTATCGGTAATATACCACTTTACGCCCTTGCGAATATTGAATGTATATGTAAGTCCGTCTGCCGAAACGGTATAGTTTTCGGCGGCGGCGGGCTTCATTTCGCCGTTTTGGTCGGGCCGCATCAGCCCTTCAAATGTATTTCTTACTATAATTTTCGCCGTGCCGGACTCTGCTATCTGCGGATCAAACGTTATCGCCCTGTTCGAAACAGCAAAGCGAAGCACGACAGAAGACTCCGACCCGCATGAAGCGAAAATCAGAGAGATCAGTATTATTGCGGTTATGAGGGAGATTATACGTGGTTTCATGATGTGCCGCCTTATAAAAAGTTAGCAAGGAGCAGTTAATTCAATTAGCAATTAGCAATTAACAATGTGGAAGTGGTCAGTATCCAGTATCCCGTGGCCAGTGTCGCAGACAAAAATCATCCGGTGAATGATTTTTGGCGTAGCGACTAATGAGGACCGACGACAGCGGTCCGACAAACCAAAGTTAAGAAGTCCTTCGGACTTAAATTATATAGCTTCGCAAAAACTGAAGTCAAATCAAAAACAATAAACTAATCGTCTGCGGAGCTTTATAATTCAAAACGCAAGGCGTTTTCCGAAATTATGCATTATGCATTATGCATTCTACATTATTATATGTGCCTTCTGCATTCGATACGGCTTATTTTATCATATATAAAAGCGGTTTGCAATAAGATTAGATGTGTTCATTCAGCCGGAAATGTATCTTTGATTTTTGCTTTTGGGCTTATCCGGAATTGTCATTTTCAGACGGCCGTCAAGAATAAGGGGACTTACATACTGCTGCATTGCATAAAATGTTGTTTTGACACCGAGAAAATCCGCAATTTCCTGCCGTGAACGAGGCACAGTGCAAAATGCAATAAGTCTCTCTGCTTCGTCATCACTTTCGATATCGGTATTTTGATTTTTGCCGCCGTTATAGAATGTCACAACAAACTCGTTGCGGCGGTTTTCAAATACAGGTTCGGGAAGTCCGTATTCCTTCATGGCGTTTCGCATTGTGGGAATACCCGAATATCGATGCTCCGCAGATGTCAGCGTTTCTGCCATTACCGCAAGTGCGGGATTTCGGAGATCCGGCTTTGCGATGCCGAGCTGTTCAATACTCATTCTGCCGTAAAGACCGCCCGGAGAGTGTATTTCCACACGGTCAGAAAAAAAATCTATCTGTACGGGAGTGCCCTCGGTATGAATGCTGTAATCCCTGTGCATAACGGCGTTTAATATCGCCTCTCTTAATGCATCTATCGGATATTCGGTTATATCGGTTCTTTTTGCCGTTTCCCTGCTTATTATTGTTCTTGTTTTCATATTGCGGCGGCAGAAATTAAGTGCTTCCTCAACCATCTCGGGAATTGTGCCGTCAATTCGTTTGTTATCGACAAACCGTGCGCTGTCGTTATCGGTATCCCCTATCTGCGTTCCGGGGACAACAATCGCGGTTATGCAAAGCTGCGGAAAGAATCCCTGAGGATATATTCCGAAATTAAGAACCGCCGCCAATGTTGGCACATTATCACGTGTAATATTCAGCAGCTCAAGTGCCTGTTTTTCGGGAAGTCTCGAAAATCCCGGTCTGTCGACACGCATTCCGGCAATATATGCGTCCACCTTGTTTTTGTCGAGCAGATTTATGTCTGCTCTTTCAACGGGACGCTCATCGTCATGCAGATGCTTTCTGAAGGCTTCAAAGCTGTAAAGCTCATAGTCGGTCATCGGCAAATCCGCATCGCCGACCCTTATGTATGAACCCTTTGTTCTGCCTGCGCCTCTGTAATAGCACGGACGTTCGGAAATGTCAATCGCCGGAATTTCGGCGGCACATACCGTTTTGCCGTTATAATCCGCCAAAGTGAACACCGCTCTTACAACAGGCTCCATCTGCAGACACTGCTCGGTAACCTTTTTCTGCAGATCCTGAGGGTTATAGACACCGACAACTTCATAGCCGGCATTTTCATCAATGCCGAATATTATCACACCGCCGCTGTCCTGATTTGAAAAGCTCGACAATGTATCATACAGCTTTTTCGGACAGTCCGTGTGTGCGGCTTTAAGCTCAACAGTCTGTTCCTCCGCCTTCTGTCGGCAGATTCTGTTTATAAGTTCGATAAGCTCTTCGGTTAACAAGCAAATCACCGTCCTTCAAATCGATTTTAGCAAAATAATTTTGTTAAATCAAGTATTTCCGCAAAATCTGTTTGTTAATTTTTTGCGGAAATTTTGCAGATTTCTGATTTCAGCAAAATCATTTTGCGGATTTTTTGTTAATTCGCGATTTTTGCAAAGTCACTTTGCAGAAATTTTGCAGAAATTTTGTTAATTCAAGATTTTTGCAAAATTACGCATTATTTTAAGCTTTCACAATCCACCGCAAAGCCCGGCAACGCCCCAAAAGCCCACCTCTTGCGAAACTCATAATTCAAAATCCACGGCAAAACCCGATAACACCCAATAATCTCACCCTTTGCGAAGCTTTATAATTCAAAACGCTTTAGCGTTTTCCTTCACTGCTCCTTGCTCCTTGCTCCTTGCTAACTTTTTTTTGCCTCTTGCAAAGCAACTCCACACTCCAAACTCCACACTCCACTCTATGCCTCACTGCTCCTTGCTCCTTACTTCGCTCACTTGTCCATCGCATTTATGAGCTCTCGTCTAAACTCCTCAAACTTCTCAGCCTCAAGCGGATAAGACGTAAAAGTAATATCGCCAAGCGTGCGTTTCAGCAGTTCTTCCGCCGCCGGTCTGCCCGCCTTATTTTCGAGAGCCTGAAGAGCGGTATAATCGCACACTCCGGCATAAAACGCCTTTTCACGTATTGTCGTCATCGGCTCGCCGTTTTCGCCGGGATAGACTATAAAACCGTCGCCCGCCGGGAAATTGCCGTCCGCCGTTGTGTTCTCAAACGGATTGACTGCACGCTTTGACAGCTGAGCGTACCAGAAATTGAAGCCCCAGTGCAAAAAGCCCCTGCAGTTATATTTCCACAACAGTACGCCTATTATACGCATTTTTATGAGCGGCAAAAACAGAAATCTGTTCGGGTACTCGTTTTCATACGGACCGCAGCAGTAGTACGTCCACAGTTCATCCACCTTGCCCTTAAACGACTCAACCGCCGACTCACTCGGAACGGGAATATCCACAAGCCCCTCTTCGTAGAATTCATAATCGGACAGTGCGTCTATATGTTTAAACGCCGGGAAATATTCCCTCATAATCGCCGAAATACAGCGGTAGTGGCGTATAGAGCTTTTGCTCGGTTCGTCGGACGCGTGAATGCGGCAGATGTCCGTAATGCCGAGAGAATCCGTATGCTCTTTAAGGCTCTGCCCGAACTGCCGCAGAAAAGACTTGTAGCCCTGCGACAGAGAGTAGTTATCCCAGCCGAAAATTTGGCGGTCACCCGTTGAAGTCCGTGCTATGATTTTCGGTGCGAATTTTGCTCCCCACTGCGTAAACAGATGAGAAAGCTCAAAGTATTTCACGCCGCAACGAAGGCACATATCAACCCAGCGGTCAAAATTCGTAAAGTCAAACGCATAGCCGTACTGTATTCTTTTTACCCCCACAAGCTGAACGGTGGGACGCTCCGCACCGACCTCGGTATCAAGCGGAGGTGTAAAGAGCGGTGTCAGTATCATATTTATACCGTGTGCTACGGCGTTTCTGACATAGTTTTCGACAATACGCCAATATTCTTCACTGAAGGCGTCAATTTTATACCATGTCATAAGACAGTCGGTGTGAAACCAGTTTGTGCATATAAGCGTCTGCTCGGGCAAAGCGACGGCGGACACATGAATATTTACGACGGCTAAATTTTCACCGAGTGTAAATATAACGGTATGATCACCGGGGATATTCCCCTCAAGCTCGATTCTTACGCACAAGAGATTGTCTTTTTTAAGTGTAAGCGTATCGCCCTCAATCGGGCACATTAAATCCGGATAAAATCCCTCTCTGCCGTTATTGAGCATGGTGCAGTTTTTGACCGAGTTTTCACGGGACGTATCGGAATAAATCTCTTTCACGGTATACGCCTTATATTCAAGCGGACATTTGATTTCAAAGGGCAGAACGCAGTCTTCATCCGCCGACACGGCAAACTGCACCGCCCCCTTCTCCCCGCACAGCAGCGGCAGAAAATCGGACTTCTTATAGGCGGATATATCCGAATCCGAAAAAACTTTTTCAAGAGAAGAAACAGGAAGCAGCGTTAGTAACATGGTAATATACCTCCGAAAATAAAGTAAGCAACTTTTTTTAATGTAGAATGCATAATGTAGAATGCATAATGTCGGAAGACACTGCGTGTCTTGAATTATACAGCTTCGCAGACATTAAAGCTGTTAATAACCGATAAGTTAATCTTTTGCGTCAGCTTATAATCAAAAACGCTTCAGCGTTTTCC
>CAZTWO010000026.1:14633-16957 GCA_964617965.1 uncultured Ruminococcus sp.
CCGATAAGTTAATCTTTTGCGTCAGCTTATAATCAAAAACGCTTCAGCGTTTTCCGTCTTTTGGATTGTCGGACCGCTGTCGCCGGTCCTCATTAGTCGCTACGCCATAAATCATCCATCGGATGTTTTTTGCCTGCGACATTATGCATTATGCATTATGCATTCTACATTCTGCATTGAGTCTGAATTCTACGTTACAACTGTAATTCTACCATATCTTAAAATAAATTGAAATAATCGACTTTAAAATTATGAAGTTGCACAAAAATCAAGACAAAATTTTTACTTGTACACAGGTTGTTAACATATTGACATTTTGCCGTAAAGAACTTATAATAAGCTTGTATTAAAGTATATACCCTTTGACAGGAGGATTTTCCCATGAAAAAAACATTATCCGTAGTATTAGCGGTGATTATGGTTCTCTGCTGCTTCCCCTTTGCGGCTTTCGCAGACGGCAACGTGGTCTATGATACATCCGCACAGTTCACAAGCTCCAATCAGCTTGAATCAAACACAACCTACACAATCAAGAGCGGCACGACAATGACCGTTCCCAGTGACCTGACTCTCTATATCCCCACAGGTGCAACAATTAATGTTGAAGAGGGTGCGAAGCTTGTCGTCAACGGTTATATCACAATACTTGACGGCGGTTATCTGTACGTTTACGGCAAACTTGTCGGCGGCGGACACATCGGCGGCACCGGTGAAGCATATTGCGAGTACAGATTCCCCTCACTTGCAAGCCAGGGTCTTACAAAGACTGACGGCACATCAAGAGTTGAAGTCTCCTATGCAGTTTCCGAGAACGGCAATGCATATGAAGATCTCGCCGATTCTCTTAAGTTTACAGCTATCTCCGATAACGGCGGCAATGTTATGGTTGCGCTCAATCAGTACATCTATATTAAAGCGCACATCATTGAGCCCGACGAGAGCGTAGACAAGTTTGATGATTCTCTTCTCAATGTTTATGCAGAAGGTGTCGGCGTTAACTATCTTCAGGGTTCACACATTATGCAGGTTGCATCTTCTGCAGACGTAACCTACGGCACATGGACCACCGATAACGACTTCCTTTCAACATTCAAGATTTATCTTCCCACCGGCACAGGCTACACAGTATACGGCAGAAACGGCGAGCAGAGTGCATTCACCGACAAGACGGTTACACTCAAATACGGTCAGTCATTCTCATTCAAGGTTGAAATCGAAGATGAATATGATATGTCGCAGTATGAAGTATACATCTACAACGGCTACGGCTGGACAGGCTACGACACAACCGAGCTTCTTAAGGACATTGCTCCCGCAGAGCCCGATGAATACGGCTACTACAACATTGACTGCGTAAAAGGCGACACAACAATCTATGTTATCGGTGTTGTAAAGAACGAGACAATCACTCTTATCGGTGATATTCTCTCCATGATCCGCTCAATCTTTGAGACAATCAAGGAATTCTTTAGTCAGCTCTTCGGTTCAATCGGCAATATCGGCAAATAAGAAACAATAAAACAATAAATAAAATCGCTTCGTCTGAAAAGATGAGGCGATTTTTTTTGCGCATGAGAGAGGAGCCCGAGCCGCAGGCGAGGGCGTGACGCGAGCGAAGCGAGCGTTGTACGCCGACGACGAGCAACGCGAGGAGGAGGCGTACGGCGGCGAAGAGGCGTCGGCTGCCGAGGGCAGCCGACGGCGATGAGCCGCATGGCCGCGAGGAGCGGCGCAAGCCGTGACGACCGGCGTGCCGAGCGAGCAGAAGCCTGCCTGCCGTTAAGCAGGCTTCTGCGAGCGAGGCACAGCCGGCGAGGATAGCGAGCCGGCACCCCGCGCCGGATTGTGCGTAAGCACGATACGGCAAAAAGCTCCGAGCAAGGCAAAGTTTTGCGGTTGTCCCCGACAAACGCAAAACTGAAGCCGAGCGAGGAGCTGCCGCAAGGAGGCGGTACCTGTCTGTCCGGGCATTAAAACCCGCACTCCCCCAAAAGCCCACCGAACGGGCAGACAGGTGCCCCGACGAGCGGCACCCCCCGCCAACGACAAAGCCCTGCAACATTCCAAAAGCCTACCTCTTGCGAAGCCATATAATCCAAGTCCGCTGAACAAAACAATGCATAATGCATAATGCATAATGTAGAATGCATAATTAAGGAAAACGCTACGCGTTTTGGATTAAAAAGCTCCGCAGACGATTAGATTGCCGCTTTATATCAAGCTTTAATTTTTGCGAAGCTATATAATCCAAGTCCGCAGGACTTCCGACATTATGCATTATGCATTCTACATTCTACATTAGAAAAAGTGCCTTGCATAAACAA